>DATBCI010000038.1:0-7110 GCA_036270555.1 Burkholderiaceae bacterium | reverse complement strand
ACGTGCGGCCGGATGGCCTCGCAAACCAGCGGACCGATCGTCAGATTCGGCACATAGTGGTTGTCCATCACGTCGAAGTGAATCCAGTCGGCGCCGGCCTCGACCACGTCGCGCACCTCCTGCCCCAGCCGGGAGAAATCCGCGGACAGGATCGAAGGCGCGATTCGGAAGCTAGAATCCATAATTCGACTCCTCCACCTTACCGTCGGGATTCTATTGGCGCCGCGTTTGACCGCAACCCATGGCTAAATACGAGTTCAGCGTGACTGTGTCGCCGCGCTTCCTGCCCGAGCAGTCGGACCCGGACAACGAGCGCTATCTGTTCGCCTACACGATCCGGATCGTGAACAGCGGCCAGGCCACGGCCCAACTGGTGTCGCGCCACTGGATCATCACAGACGCCAATCAGCATGTCGAGGAAGTGCGCGGTCCGGGCGTGGTGGGCGAACAGCCCCGCCTCGCCCCAGGCGAAGCGTTCGAATACACCAGTGGGTGCCCGCTGGCGACCCCGTTTGGATCGATGCGCGGCAGCTATCAGTGCGTGGCCGAGGACGGCACTGCGTTCGACGTACCGATCCCGGAATTCCTGCTGTCGGTGCCGCGCACGCTGCACTGAGGCTCAGTCCAGCTCCAGCTCCATGAAGAAGCTCAGCGGGTCTTCGCGGTAGTCGCCGAACGGACCGCGGTGCTGGAAACCGGCCCGCTCGTACAGAGCCAGCGCTTCGGGCTGCGCGTTGCCGGTTTCCAGGCGCAAGATCCGCAAACCGCGCGAACGCGCCTGCTTGAACAGCTCGGCCAGGATGGCGCCGGCCACGCCGCCGCGGCGCCAGGCCGGCTGTACGTAGACGCGCTTGAGCTCCCCATACTCGCCCGCGTGGTCGACCAGCGCGCCGCAGCCGATGGCTTCGGCTCCAAGCCACGCGAGCAGGAACACGATGTTGGGCCGCCGCAGCTCGTCGGCCGGGACCAGATGGTTGCTCTCGGGCGGGTAAAGCGCTTCCGAGTACTCGTCAAGCTCGACGATCAGCCGGCGCGCCGCGGGTGAGGCCGGGTCACCCGCCTCGATGCGCACACCGGAGCCGATCGTTACACCATCACTTCTGGTTGGCCTGCGGACCGGGCTGCTTGGTCTGCGGACCGGCAGCGGCCGTGTTCATCATCTGCTCGATCCGGTCCAGCGGAATCATGCCGGGTGCGCGCTTGCCGTCCGCGAACACCAGGGTCGGCGTGCCGGTGACCGCGAGCCGATGGCCCAGCGCCAGCACGTCGTCGATCGGCGTTTTGCAGCCTTCGGCCGCCTTGTCCGGCTCGTGTCCGTCGAGCATCAGGCTGGCCCACGCGTTGGCAGGATCCTTCGAGCACCAGATCTCGGTCGACTTGGCGACGGAATCGTCAGACAGGATCGGGTACAGGAAAACGTACATCGTGGTGTTGTTCAGCGTACGGATCTCGCGCTCCAGCTTCTTGCAGTAGGGGCAGTTCGGATCCTCGAAGATCGCGACCGGACGCGAGCCGTCGCCCCGTACCACCTTGAATGCGAGCTGCAACGGCAGCGAGGAAAAATCGACCCGCAGCACTTCGTCGCTGCGTTTGGCCGTCAGATCCTCCTGCGTCCGGGTGTCGTACAGATGCCCGGTGATCAGGTAGGTGGCGCTCTCGTCGACGTAGACGATCTCGTTTTCGATCACCACCTCGTACATGCCGAACGGCATTTTCCGGACCGAGCTGACCTTGCCCGGAACCTTGGCGGCGACGTGCTGCCTCACCAAGTCTTCGATCGACTTGGACGCGATTGCTGGGGCGGCCTGAGGCGCCGCGGAGGTCGGCTCGCCGGACACGCCGGCGCACGCGGACAGCAGTAGAAGCGACAGTGCAGCAATCGGGAGGGACTTCATGGGTCCACCTCGGCCTCGACCACCGAGGCAGCAGTGCAGTCTAACCGGGTCTGGAACCCGGGCGCAGGGCGAACAAGCCGCCAGATGGGTAGGGAATCAACCCATTGCGCGCCGGATTAGCAGGTTTTTGAGCGTAGGAATCGCTTGGACCCAGTCCAATCCGCGGTTGCGAACCCAGCGCAGCGCCGGATCCTGAGTCCCGAACAGTCGTGCCAGCGAGTTCACGGTGAGACGCATCAAGCCAACCGGCTCGGCGCGGGCGCGCTCGTGCCGGCGCAACAACACGCGGTCGCCTGGATCGCGCCACGCCTCGCGCGCCGACAGCACCTTGATCAGTTGCGCCGCATCCTGCAGCCCCAGGTTCAGGCCTTGGCCTGCCAACGGGTGAACGACGTGCGCGGCATCGCCGAGCAGCGCAAGCCGCTCGCTGACAACGCGATCGACCCGCAACTCGCACAGCTCGAAGCCGTGCGACCGGCCCAAGCGCGTCAACTCCCCGAGGCGACTTTGCGTGCGGGCGGCGACCCGCGCGGCCATTGCACCGGCGCTCATCGCGAGCAGCTCGCTGGCCAGCTGCTGCGGCGCCGACCAGACGAGTGAAACATGCTGGCCCGGAAGCGGCAGCAGCGCCACCACTCCCTCCTCGGTGAACCACTGGGAGGCGACGCCCCGATGCGGCCGCGAGCACTCGAAGTTGGCCACCACGGCCGTCTGCCGATACGGAGTTTCGACCGCGTTGAAGCCGGCGGCGACTCGAACCAGGGAATTTCGCCCGTCCGCACCGAGCACCAGCCGGCACCGGAGCGCGCGGCCGTCCGTCAGGCGTACCTGCGTCGCTTCCGGCTCGACGGCCAGCGCTTCGAACGTCTGGTCCAGGTGCGACAGTGAAGAGGCAAAACCGCAAGCCATCCACAGCACCCTGAGCAGCTCGCACTCTTCGACGATCGTGGCCAGCCGATCGACGGCGGCCGCATAGGCATCGAAGCTGAGCGATCCGCCGGCGTCGCCTTCGATGCCCATCTGTACGACCGGCTGTATGCGGCTTCGATCGACATGCGGCCAGGCTCGCAACTGCTCGAGCAGATCGACCGAGGCGCCGGCCAGCGCGTAGATGCGGGGATCAAATGGTGCGTCGCTGCTCGGCACCCGCAGCCGCGGCACCGGGCCAATCAGCGCAACCTGCAATCCAAGCTGCGAGCAGCCCAGCGCAGCGGCCAGGCCGACCACGCCCGTGCCGACGACGGCCACGTCGAATGAGCCCGGCTGAGCGTTCACGGCGCGAGTATATAGTTCGCTGCCCTGCAAACCGCGGCCTGGGCCACCGGATGCATCACCTGTTCGAGCCTCGCCTGGTCAACGACGCGTTCGGCGATCCCGGGCTGTACGTCGACTTTTGCGACGAGCGGCGCGCTCTGTTGTTCGACCTGGGCGACATCACGGTGCTGCCGCCCCGCAAACTGATGCGGCTGTCGCATGTCTTCGTCACGCACACCCACATGGACCACTTCTCCGGCTTCGATCACCTGCTGCGCGTCGTGCTTGGGCGCAAATCGGCGGTCAGCCTGCTGGGCGGCCCGGGTTTCATTGCGAGCGTCGAGCACAAGCTGCGGGCCTACACCTGGAACGTCGTGCATCGATACGAGATCGACCTGGCGCTGGACGTGAGCGAGATCGGCGCCGACGGCACGGCGCTGCGGGCGCGCTTTGGCAGCCGATCCGCATTCGCACGCGAGCCACTCGCAGCGCCGGATCCGGTCGACGACGTACTGCACGACGAGACGACGTTCCGGCTGCGGGGGCGCTTCGTCGATCATGATGTGCCGTGCCTCGCCTTCGCCGTCGAGGAAAAGGCGCGCCTGAACGTCGACAAGGATCGCCTCGCCGCGCTCGGCCTGGGAACCGGACCGTGGCTGCGCGAACTGAAGCATGCGGTCCTGACCGGCGCCGAGGATTCGACGCCGCTCGAGCTCACGTGGCGCGATGCCAGCGGGATGCATGCCGCAACGCGGCGGGTTGCAGAACTGCGCGATGTGATCCTGGAGCCAGTCCCCGGCCAGCGCGTCGGGTATGTGACCGACCTTCGCTACACCGAGGCGAACGTGGAAGCGTTGAGCGCGCTGCTGACGGGCGTCGACCTGCTGTTCATCGAGAGCGTGTTCCTGGACTGCGACCGCGAACAGGCCGCACGCAAAAACCATCTGACGGCGCGCCAGGCCGGCCAGATTGCGCGCCGGGTCGGCGCCAAAGCCGTTGTCCCCTTCCACTTCTCGCCCCGCTACGACGGGCGGGCGGCGGAACTTGCGGCAGAAGTACAGGCTGCGTGGTCAGGGACGGCGCTTCCGCCGGTTGATTCCTGATGCGCCGCGGCTTCAGGATGGGCAACGGCGAACGAACTCGTTGAGCGCCTCGAGTCTGGGGATGTGCACCTCCCTGCGCCCGCACTGTCCGAACTGAATCAGGTCCTCTCGCACCAGGCGGGATATCGCGCGGCTCACCGATTCGAGCGTCAGTCCCAGGTGGCTGCCGATTTCCGCGCGCGTGACCCTGAGCGTGATCGGGTCGGAGCACAGCCCGCGCTGCGCCAGGTTTTCGGCCAGCCGGCGCAGGAAATTGGCCACCTTGGCGTCAGCCGACAGCGCAAAGTGCGCCACCGCGGCATCGCGCTCACGCACGATCTCCCGGCTCATCGCGGCATGCAGCAGACCGAGCACGGCGGGCGAGCGCGCGCCCGCCTGCAACAGCCCGTCATAGCGCATGGTCCAGAGCTCGCCGGTATCGATCGCCACCGCGTCGCACTGGTAGCAGCCGGTGGCGATTCCCTCAAACCCGAGCCAATCGCCCTTGAACAGCAGCGAGACCAGCTGCTCGCGACCGTCGGTGCCGCGCCGGACCACCTTGCAGCCGCCGCAACGCAGGACGTAGACATTGCGAAAACAGTCGCCCGCGCAAAACAGCGTGTCGCCGGCGCGGATGACCCGTCTCTGGATCGCCACATGTCGCGCGAGCAGTCTCAATGCCTCGTCGCTTTCAAGGGCCGGCTGCTCCGGGTTAGGCGGCGTGTCGAGCGTCGCCTCGCGATCACCGCTGACGCGGAACGTAGGTCCGCCCCCGCTTTTGGCCAGATACATCGCGCTGTCGGCCGCGCCCATCAGCGTGCCTTCCTCTTCGCCATGCGCCGGAAAGAGGCTGGCCCCGACGCTGATCGTCAGGGCAACCGACGATCCGTCCCCAACCGGGATCGACGACGCGGCGAAGGCGTCGACGATCTTGCTCAGGACGTGCCGGGCGGCTGTGGCGTCACCCACACCTGGCAGCAACACGCCGAATTCGTCGCCGCCGAGACGAGCCACTGTGTCGACCTGGCGAACGCTCAGACGCAGTCGCACCGCGGCCGCCCGCAGTACGACGTCCCCGGATCGATGCCCCAGCGAATCGTTGACCGACTTGAAACTGTCCAGGTCCGCGATGGCCACGGCGAACGGCTCGCCGCTGCGACGCGCACGGGCAATCGACTGGCGCAACCGATCCAGGAAAAGAGCGCGATTGGGCAGCTCGGTCAGGTCGTCATGCAGCGCGGCGTGGGCGAGCCTTTCGACGGCTGCCGCAAACGCCGGCTCGACGTGCTGGATCACGCCGGCGAAATCGTTGGCCACAGCCAATCCCTCGGAGCAGCTCGTGCCCCAAGGAACCGATTGCGCGGGTGGCGTGCCTTTCATATCTGATCGCGGTCAGTGCCGAATCGCGATCGGCAGCTTCGCGAAAACCCTCGAGGGGGTTCACTCTAGCGGCCAGGAAGGGGTGTGCAAATCAGCGCAGTCCCCGTAGCGGGACTACCGGTTTACACCTAGGCGGTAGATCGGGGATCTGCCGTCACGGCAAAACGAGTCCTTCCCGGACGGCGTATCGGGTCAGATCGGCCACGGTGCGCAGGCCCAGCTTGCGCATGATGTTGCGCCGGTGGACCTCGACCGTGCCCAAGGAAATATTCAACTGCTCTGCGATCGAGGGCGAGCGCGTGCCCTCTGCGATGAGGCGAAGAACCTCCCGCTCGCGCCGGCTCACGCGCGGACTTTCGCCCTTCTCGTGCCCATCCCGCATGGCCGACACCAGGGCTCCGGCCACTTCCGGGCAGATGTAGGTCTGGCCGCAAGCGACCGCTCGAATCGCGCGCACCAGTTCAGCGCCGACCGACGACTTGGTCACGTAGGAGGAGGCCCCTGCGCGCAGCATCTCGGTGGCAAACCGCCGATCACTGTAGGCCGACAGCGCAATGATCTTCGGATCGACACCGGCTCGCTCTTTCAGCTTGGCCGCCGCTTCGATTCCGTTCATATCGGGCAAGCCGATATCCAGCACCACGATGTCCGGCTTCAAGCTGCGGGCGCGCTCGAACGCCGAGTTGGCATCGCTCGCCTCGCCGACGACGTCGATGTCGGGCTCCTTGGCCAGCGAGTCTCGCAGCGCTTCACGCACCAACTGGTGATCGTCGACCAGCAGTACGGAGATCATTCACCCCTCCGACATGCCATGAGGGCGCGAGCTTGACGCCCCATTTCGGGGACACTTTACGCCAACTCAAGCGCGCATTCCAGTCTCGGCGCTACCGGAAAGCCGGTTGTTCAGACGATCCAGATACAGGTAGATCACCGGAGTCGTAAACAGGGTCAGGGCCTGGCTCAGCAGCAATCCGCCAACCATCGAATAGCCGAGCGGCTGCCGGATCTCGGAACCGGTTCCGTGTCCGAGCATCAGCGGAAGCGAGGCCAGCAGCGCTGCCATCGTCGTCATCATGATCGGACGAAACCGCAGCAGGCAAGCCTGGCGTATCGATTGCTCGGGCGACAGGTGCCGCTCGCGCTCGGCCTGGATCGCGAAGTCCACCATCATGATGCCGTTCTTTTTGACGATGCCGATCAGCGCGATCACGGACAGGTGGTAGTGGAACGTGCGTGGCAAACTGCGTTTTCGCACGCCCCAGGCGGTATGCGTAGCAAATCCGACAAACCAGGACCGCAGCGGGTCGAGCCGACTCTCGGCGCCGAATCGGAGCAGTCCTTCGCTGATCAGCTCCGCCTCGAAGAGTTGCCCGACCAGGCTCGCGAGGAGACGGCTGCTGTCTTACCTGCCAGGCACCGCACCCGAACATCCAGTCGCTGGATGGCCAGTGCCGTGGGCGTCATCGCGTTTCTGATCCTGACTTTTGCGTGTCTCACCT
>DATBCI010000037.1:0-1641 GCA_036270555.1 Burkholderiaceae bacterium | reverse complement strand
GTCGCGGAACGGCCCGTAGAAAGCGCTCGCATACTTGGCCGCGTACGCCATGATCCGCGTGTGGATGTGCCCGTTCGATTCGAGCGCATTGCGGATCGCCCCAATGCGGCCGTCCATCATGTCGCTGGGCGCAACGATATCGACCCCCGCCTGCGCTTGCATCAGCGCCTGGCGGCACAGGATCTCGACCGTTTCATCGTTCAGCACGTAACCCGAGGCATCGGAGACTCCGTCCTGCCCGTGGGTGGTGTATGGATCGAGCGCCACGTCCGTCAGCAAGCCCAGCTCGGGGAAGCGCTGTTTCAGCGCCTTCACGGCGCGCGGCACCAGCCCTTCGGAATTCGCGGCCTCGCGTCCATCGGCTGATTTCAGCGACGAGTCGATCACGGGGAACAGCGCCAGCACCGGAACTCGCAGCTTGACGCACTCCTCGGCCACCGGAAGCAGCTGATCGATCGACAAGCGCTCCACGGCCGGCATCGAAGTCACCGCCTCGCGCCGTCGGTCGCCGTCCAGCACGAACACCGGATAGATCAGATCGTCGGTGGTCAGCCGGTGCTCCCTCATCAAGCGGCGCGAAAAGTCGTCGTGCCGCATGCGGCGCATTCGCACCGAGGGGAAACTGCCGGGGATCTGTGTGGGTTTTGGCATGCTCCGCAATTCCGGCGTGCGAGCGTCGATCATACGCGGCGATCCGAGCGCGCCGGTCCTGCCAGCATGTGAGCTACCCGCGTCTGCAGCGTCTCGACGCCTTCACCACCGCGCGCCGAAAAAAGCTGCACCGTTGCCTCCAGCGGCAGCGTTCCGATGCGCGCTTGCGCCGCAGCCAGCGCTGCTCTGCGTTCGGTCGTGTTGATTTGATCGATCTTGCTCAGCAGAACGTGCAACATCGCGGCGCGATCAGGATCGCGCTGGGTCAACAGCGCGATCAGTTCCTCGTCGGCTGACATCGCCCCGCGCCGGCTGTCGATCACCAGCACCACGCCGCGCAACAGCGGGCGATCGACCAGGTAGCCCCCAACCAGTTCGTTCCAGCGCTGCCGGGTGGCGGGGTCGACCTTGGCGAAGCCGTAGCCTGGCAGGTCGACCAGGTGCCCGACGATGGCCGGGTCGCGGCCGTTGCCGAGCCCGAAGAAGTTCAGCATTTGCGTGCGTCCAGGCAACTTGGAGGCGTAAGCCAGGCGCTTGCGGTTGGTCATCGCATTGATGGCACTGGACTTGCCGGCATTGGACCGGCCGACGAACGCGACTTCCGGAACCTGCGCCAGCGTGGAGTCGCGCAAGCCCGCAAGGTCGGCGATCGAGGCGATGTAGTGCGCGGTGTCGAAGCGGGTCAGCACGGGGGTCCAGAGCGGTTAAAATGACCAGCATAAGTGCAACCAGGCCACGCCAGTGGCCGGACCGACGATGGAGAGGAACTTGGCCCGTTTTTTGATCTGTGCGTGCGCGCTGGCCGCGGTATGCCTCGGCCAGGGTGTCGCCGCCCAACCCAAGGCGCCGGCCGGCGATGCGGCCAAGGGCCAGCAGATCGCAAGCACCGTGTGCGCGGCCTGCCATTCGGCCGACGGCAACTCGACGGTGGCGGCCAATCCCAGGCTGGCGGGGCAGAGCGCCGAGTACCTCGTCAAACAGTTGACGGAC
>DATBCI010000036.1:0-19978 GCA_036270555.1 Burkholderiaceae bacterium | reverse complement strand
GGCAACGGCTTTCCCCGCCAGGACGGCTTCGACATCGTCGTGGCCTCCGAAGTGATGGCGATCTTCTGCCTGGCCTCGAGCCTGCGCGACCTGAAGGAGCGGCTCGGTCGGATCGTGGTCGCCTACACGGCAGACCGCACTCCGATCATGTCGCGTGACCTGCACGCGGCCGGCGCGATGACGGTGCTTCTGAAGGATGCGTTGGCGCCGAACCTGGTACAAACACTCGAGAACAATCCGGCGTTCATTCACGGCGGTCCGTTCGCCAATATCGCCAACGGCTGCAACTCGGTGCTGGCAACCGGCAGCGCCCTCAAGCTCGCCGACTACGTGGTGACCGAGGCCGGCTTCGGCGCCGACCTCGGAGCCGAGAAGTTCATCGACATCAAGTGCCGCAAATCCGGCCTTCGGCCGTCGGCGGTAGTGCTGGTGGCGACGCTGCGCGCACTGAAGTATCACGGCGGAGTCGAGGTCAGGGACGTCTCCAAGGAGAACCTGCCCGCGCTCGAGCGTGGGCTGCCGAACCTGGAACGGCACATCGACAACGTGCAGAAAGTCTATGGGCTGCCCTGTGTGGTCGCGATCAATCACCGCAGCCATGACACCGATGCCGAGCTGGCGCTGGTCACCGAGCGCATCGCGAAGAAGGGCAGTCGCGCGGTCGTGGCGCGCCACTGGGCTCACGGTGGAGCCGGTGCAGAGGAGCTGGCCCACGAGGTGGTGCGCCTCAGTGAAGGCCCGAGCCAGATGAAATTCGTGTACGAGGAGCGCGCCTCGCTGTGGGACAAGATGCGCGCGATCGCGACCCGCGTGTACGGCGCTTCGGATATCTCGGCCGACAGCAAGGTCAGGACCGAGATCGAGCGCCTGCAGCAGGCCGGCTTCAGTCATTTCCCGGTCTGCGTTGCGAAGACCCAGTATTCGTTTTCGACCGACGCCTCGATGCGCGGGGCACCGTCCGCACACGTGGTCGACATCCGCGAGGTGCGGCTGGCCGCCGGCGCCGAGTTCATCGTGATGATCTGCGGCGATATCATGACGATGCCCGGTCTGCCCAAGGTGCCGTCCGCGCACGCGATCGATATCGACGACCACGGGCGCGTGGTCGGGTTGTTCTAGCGCTGGCCTGCGCGCGCCGCTCCGGAGGTGCTCGGGACACGCAGATGACCCGACGCCGGAGCTCGCCTCGATCCTGGTCGAGCACGCGCGAGCCGCATCAGGCGACGCCCCATCGACACCACCGCATCCTTGAGCGCGTCGGGCGACCGCACCTGAAAATCGAAGGGCAGCCGCGCCAACTGCAGCGCAAACCAGGCCAGGTCGTCGGCCTGGCTTCTCAACAACACGGCGTCGCCGGTCCACTCGAGAACGCCGAATCCGGAAACCATCTCCCGCTGTGCGGTAGCAAGGTCCGTCGCCAGAACCACCTCGATCCGGTGTGCACGCGGAAGCGAGGCGATGGATTCCTTCAGGTACGACAGCGCGTCGAAGTTGGCCGGCCTGTCGAAGCGCGCTTTCAGGACGACCGCGGCACCCACTCGATCGAGGCGGAACGAACGCAATCCCTGGCGCAGGTGGCACATCCCGACCGTGTACCAGCGACCCCCGCGGTACACCAGCCCATAAGGATCGAAATCGCGCTGCGTACTCTCGCCCTGCGGTGTCGAGTACTGCATGTGGATTCTTTGACGCTCCTGCGCAGCGCTGGTCAGTAACCCGAGCACCGTCTCGTCGATGGAAACCTGCGGCCGGGTCAGCTCCAACGCGACCGACTGATCGACGGCGTTCAGGCGCGCTCTGAGACGCTCGGGCATCACGCGGCCCAGCTTGGCCTTGGCGCTCGCGACCGCCGGCATAGCCCGACCGAGTCCCAGGCCGCGCGCGGCCAGCAGGCCCATGGCCAACGCCACCGCCTCGTCGTCGGTGAACATCAGCGGCGGAAGCTTGAAGCCCGGGATCAACTGGTAACCGCCGTAGCGCCCCTGCGACGTCGTGATGGGGATTCCAAGCTCCTCGAGCGTCGCGATGTAACGGCGCAGCGTGCGGCGGTCGACCTGCAACGTCTGCGCGAGTTGCGCGCCGTTGGTCGAGCCACGAGCCTGCAGCAGCTCCAGCAGCGCGAGAACGCGAACGGTCGGCCGTGGCATACGTGCAGTGTCCGCCTCTTATAGGGCAGGAATTGTCCTAGTTGGAGCGTACTGTACCTGCGAAGTCACTGCCACGTCGAACCACAGGAGATGAAAATGGATCAGCCCTACAGCCGGATTTCGGAGAACGTGCTCTTCGTACTGCTGCTGGCCGCCCTGGTCGGGTGGGTCATCTGACAATGCTCGAGCGGACCCCGGGGATCCCAGGTGGCTGCGCGAACGGATGGTTGCAAACGGAACTGCCCCTTCCGAATCCTGTGCGATGCAGCGATGCAGACCCCCGGGCCCGAGCCATTGCGGGTGGGTTCATCGCGGCTGCTGGCGCCGCAACACGATGGTGCAAAGCGGGCCGCGGAGCATGAGCTCCGTGGCCCCCGGCATCAGAGCGATCAGGTCGAGCGCGAATAGCCCGGGCGCCAGCGCGAGAACTTCATCGAATCAGCGGATCAGGATTGCCCGGAAATCGTTCACGTTGGTCAGCGTCGGACCGGTGACCACCAGGTCGCCGAGCTTGGAAAAGAACGTGTAGCCATCGTTGTCGGCCAGGAAGTCCTTGGCCCGCAAGCTCAACGCGGCGGCGCGCTGCAGCGTCTCGGGGCCGGCGATGGCACCGGCGTTGTCCTCGGTGCCGTCGATTCCGTCGGTATCGCACGCGATCGCATGCACGCGCGGATGACCCTCCAACGCAATCGCCAGCGCCAGCAGGAACTCGGCGTTGCGCCCGCCACGGCCCTGGCCGCGCACGGTGACCGTCGTCTCGCCGCCCGACAGCAGGACGCACGGGGGATGCACGGGTTGCCCGCGGTTGGCGGCCTGGCGCGCGATGGCGGCGTGAACCAGCGCCACGTCGCGCGCTTCGCCCTCGATCGCGTCGCTCAGGATCATCGGGGTGAAGCCGGCCGCCTCGGAGAACTCGGCGGCTGCTTCCAGCGAAGCCTGCGGCGTGCCGATCAGCCTGGCTTCGGCCCGGGCCAGGCGGGGGTCGCCGGGTTTGGGTGTCTCATCGTGCGCCTTGCGCAAGTAGTCGATGGCGGAGGCCGGCTCGCTGATCGAGTACTTCTGCAGGATCGCCAACGCCTCGGCACACGTGGTCGGGTCAGGCACGGTCGGACCCGACGCGATCACGGACGGATCGTCGCCTGGCACATCGGAGATCAGCAGTGTGACCACGCGCGCCGGGGCGCACGCGGCGCCAAGCCGCCCACCCTTGATCGCGGACAGGTGCTTGCGGACGCAGTTCATCTCGGAAATGGTGGCGCCCGAGCGCAGCAGCGCGCGATTGACCTGCTGCTTGTCCGACAGCGTCAACCCGGGGACCGGCAGCGGAAGCAGCGCCGAGCCACCTCCGGATATCAGACACAGCACCAGGTCGTCCGGGGTCAGGCCCTGCACCAGGCGCAGCATCCGGGTCGCTGCGTCCAGTCCAGCCTGATCAGGAACCGGATGCGCCGCCTCGACGATTTCGATCCGTTCGGTCGGGACTCTGTGGCCGTAGCGAGTCACGACCAGACCCTGGATCGGCTCCTTCCAGTTCAGCTCGACCGCTCGCGCCATCTGGGCTGACGCCTTGCCGGCCCCGATGACCAAAGTGCGCCCGCGGCCAGCCGCCGGCAGGTGAGGTGGCACGATCCGCATCGGGTCGGCCGCCTCGACCGCGGCGCGGAACAACCCCATCAACACGTTGCGATCGCCGTCCGCCTTCATGGATCCGCTCCTTCGAATGCCGCCCCTCAGGCACCGGCGCCATTGTGCGGCCTCGCGTTTCGAAGCCAAATATGTTCCGATTTACTTATTTGGAATCGATAATTCATAAGTGTTCGTGATGACTGTCTGAAAAAACTCTGACTATTCCGGCACTTGGTCTGCCTCTACGCTGCGCGGTGACAATAACGGCTCCCACAACGGAACCGTCTTGGCTTGACCGGCCCGAGGAGGAGACGTGTTTGACCCGCAACGCCTGATCGCTGAAACCGACCCCGAGTTGTGGACCGCCATCGAGCACGAATTGCGGCGGCAAGAGGACCACATCGAGTTGATTGCTTCGGAAAACTACGCGAGCCCTGCAGTGCTGCAGGCGCAGGGATCGGTGCTGACGAACAAGTACGCAGAGGGGTATCCGGGCAAACGCTACTACGGAGGTTGCGAATACGTCGACGAGGCCGAGCGTCTCGCGATCGAGCGCGCCAAGCTGCTGTTCGGCGCCGAGTTTGCGAACGTTCAGGCGCATTCGGGCTCGCAGGCCAATGCGGCCGTCTACATGTCGATGCTGTCGCCCGGCGACACGGTGCTTGGCATGTCGCTGGCGCACGGCGGCCATCTCACGCACGGCGCGACGGTCAACTTCAGCGGCAAGCTGTACCGCGCCGTCCAGTACGGCCTGGATCCGCAAACCGAGCAGGTCGACTATGACCAGGTTGAGAAACTCGCGCAGGAATACCGCCCGAAGATGATCGTCGCGGGGGCGTCGGCCTACTCGCTCGAATTCGACTGGCGCCGTTTCCGTTCCATCGCCGATCGCGTCGGTGCGTATCTGTTCGTCGACATGGCGCACTATGCGGGCCTGGTCGCGGCGGGCGAGTATCCGAACCCGGTCGGCATCGCCCATTTCGTGACGTCCACCACGCACAAGACGCTGCGCGGCCCGCGCGGCGGCATCATCCTGTCGAGCGCCGAGTTCGAGAAGGCGCTGAACTCGACGATCTTCCCGGGCATCCAGGGCGGCCCCTTGATGCACGTGATCGCGGCCAAGGCGGTCGCGTTCAAGGAGGCGCTCAGGCCGGAATTCAAGGTCTATCAGCAGCGTGTGAAGGCCAACGCCCGCGCGATGGCGGTGACCCTGACGCAGCGCGGCCTGCGGATCGTGTCCGGCGGCACGCAGAGCCACCTGTTCCTGGTGGACCTGCGCGCGAAGAAGATCACCGGCAAGGACGCGGAGGCCGCGCTCGGGCGAGCACACATCACCGTCAACAAGAACGCGATCCCCAACGATCCGGAAAAGCCGTTCGTGACTTCGGGCATCCGCGTCGGATCGCCGGCCATGACCACCCGCGGCTTCGGGGTCGACGAAGCCACCCAGGTGGCGCACCTGATGGCCGATGTGCTCGAGGCGCCGCAGGACGAACCCGTCATCGCGCGCGTGGCGTTGGAAGTCCAGCGCCTGTGCGCGAGGCTTCCGGTCTACGGCTGATGCTTACGTGAGATTCACCTCAGGCGAACCATCAAATCATAAGGAGGCACGGATGGCTGGTCGCAATTTTCTGTTCGTTCCGGGTCCGACCAACGTTCCGGACAGGGTACAGCGCGCGATGGTCGTCGCGATGGAAGATCACCGCTCTTCCAAGTTTCCCGAACTCACGCTCGGCCTCCTGAAGAGCTTGAAGCGCGTCTTCAAGACGACCACCGGCACCCCGATCATCTTTCCATCATCGGGCACCGGCTGCTGGGAAGCCGCGCTGAGCAACTGCCTGAGCCCGGGCGACAAGGTCCTGGCCTCCCGCTTCGGGCAGTTCAGTCACCTGTGGATCGACATGTGCCAGCGCCTCGGTTTCGAGGTCGAGGCGCTCGACTGCGAGTGGGGCACCGGTGTTCCGGTCGAGCGTTACCTCGCGATGCTGCAGGCGGACAAATCGCACAAGATCAAGGTGGTGCTCGCCTGCCACAACGAGACCGCTACCGGCGTCACGAGCGACATCGCGGCAGTGCGCAAGGCGCTGGACGCGGCCCGGCACCCGGCGTTGCTGTTCGTCGACGCGGTGAGCTCGCTCGCCAGCATCGACTTCCGAATGGACGAATGGGGCGTCGACGTCTGCGTTTCAGGATCGCAGAAGGGGTTGATGCTGCCAGCCGGGCTGGGGGTGAGCTGCGTGAGTGCGAAGGCGCTGGCCGCGCGCGAGGCGGCGCGCCAGCCGCGTTGCTATTTCGACTATGGCGACATGATCAAGGCCAACGAGACCGGCTATTTCCCGTATACGCCGGCTTTGCCGATGCTGTACGGGTTGAAGGAATCGCTTCAGATCCTGCTCGAGGAAGAAGGCCTGGAGAACGTGTTCGCCCGGCACAGCTACCTTGCCAACGGAGTGCGGGCCGCGGTGCAGGAAGGCTGGAAGCTGAAGCTGTGCGCGAAGGAGCCGAAGTGGCATTCGGACACGGTGTCCGCCATCGTCGTACCGGAGGGCATCAACGGGGCGCATGTGATCGACGTCGCCTTCCGCCGCTATAACCTGGCGCTGGGCGCCGGCCTGAGCAAGGTTGCCGGCAAGGTCTTCCGGATCGGACACCTGGGCGACCTGAACGAGTTGATGCTGATCGGGGCGCTCGGTGGCGCAGAAATGTCGATGCTCGATGTGGGCATCCGGATCGAGCCGGGCAGCGGAGTGGCGGCGGCGCAGCGCTACTGGCGAGCCAACGATCTGATCGAGAAGAAGAAGGTGGCTCGCAGCGAAGTCATCTACGCATCGCATTCAACCGGCTCCACCGAAGGCGCGCACGCGTGAAGTTAGGTAGAAAGGACTCTAACGGCCCCTCACCCCCCAGCCCCCTCTCCCCAAGGGGAGAGGGGGAGCCTCATCGGAGCGCATCGGGCCCCTCACCCCCCACCCCCCGCTCCCCAAGGGGAGCGGGGGAGCCTCAGCGGAGTGCATTGCGCCCCCTCGTGCTCCCCCAGCCAATGTGAAAGTAAGCGAGCGCAGTCAGATCGGAGCATTCGGTTGATGAACCAGAACGTTGTTTTCCTCGAGCGCCAGTCGGTCAAGGCCAACGTGCGCCGGCCACGCTGCGCGGCGACCTACGTGGAGCACGACAAGACCGGCGCCGACCAGGTGATCGAGCGGCTGCGCGATGCGAGCGTGGCGATCATCAACAAGGTGGTGCTGCGCGACCCCGCGCTGGCGCAACTGCCCAAGTTGAAGCTGATCGCGATGGCGGCCACCGGATACGACTGCATCGATGTCGAGGCTTGCCGCAGGCGCGGCATCGCCGTCGCCAACATCCGCAACTACGCGGTGCATACCGTGCCCGAGCATGTGTTCGCCATGGTGCTGGCGCTGCGTCGCAATCTGCTGGCCTACCGGCAGGACGTCGAGCTGGGCGTGTGGCAGCGCTCGGAGCAGTTCTGCTTCTTCACGCATTCGATCGGAGATCTGTTCGGCGCAACGATCGGGATCATCGGCGAAGGAGCGATCGGGCAGGGTACGGCCGCAGTCGCGCGCGGCTTCGGGATGAAGGTGTTGTTCGCCGATCATGAGCCGCCCAAGGCGCCCGGCGTCGAGTTCACGCCGTTGCAGCAGGTGCTGGAGACCGCGGACGTGATTTCGCTGCACCTGCCTTTGACCGCGGGCACACGCAACATCATCGGAGAGCCGGAGTTTCGGCGGATGAAACGCAGCGCGCTGCTGATCAACACGGCCCGTGGAGGGCTGGTCGACGAGCGGGCCCTGGTCCAGGCGCTCGACGAGGGGCTGATCGGCGGGGCCGGGTTCGACGTTCTGACCGTGGAGCCCCCGCGCGAAGGCAATCCTCTGCTGGATGTACGGCGGACCAATTTCATCCTGACGCCACACGTCGCCTGGGCATCGGACGGAGCGATGCAGTTCCTGGCGGATCAGCTGGTCGACAACATCGACGCCTGGGCCGAAGGCCGACCGCAGAACCTCGTGGTCTAGTCATGCCGGACAGATCCCCCGGCCCGTGTCGGAGGGCAGGGTGTGGGGGGCGTTTTTCCAAGGAGCAGCGATGAAGAAGCTCTTGTATCAGTTCGACACCGATCCGATGCCGTCCTCGTTCGACAACGTGGTCGCGTACGACGGCGGCGCCGACCATGTAACGGCGTACGGCGCAGTCGACCTGCGCAACGTCGGCGGACTCGTCGACGGAACCATCTTCACGCGTGCGCCGAAGGACAAGAAGAGCACGGCCATCTTCGTCGGCGGCAGCGATATGGTCGCCGGCGAGGCGCTGCTGGAGGCGGTGCGCAAGAAGTTCTTCGCCGGCTTTCGCGTGTCGGTGATGCTCGACAGCAATGGATCGAACACGACCGCGGCGGCGGCGGTCGCCTGGATGGCTCACTCCGCTCCGCTGGCCGGCAAGCGGGCCGTGGTGCTGGCGGGAACCGGGCCGGTCGGGATGAGAGCCGCATTCATGTTGAGCCGTGAAGGCGCGCAGGTGGGGCTGTCTTCGCGCACGCTGGCGCGGGCCCGGGCGGCCTGCGACGCGATCAAGACGAGGTTCGGAGTCGACGTGACTCCCCTGGAAGGTGCCGATGAGGAGTCGCGCGCGCGCGATGCCCGCAACGCGCATGTCGTGCTCTCGACCGGTGCGTCAGGCATTCAGCTGCTGGCCGAGCGCAGCTGGAAGGACAGCCCGACGTTGCAGCTCCTGTGTGATGCCAATGCAACGCCGCCCGCCGGGATCGAAGGTGTCGACATCATGGACAAGGGCGCCATCAAGCACGGCAAAACCACCTTTGGCGCGATCGGCTTCGGCGCCTTGAAGATCGCGCTGCACCGAGCCTGCATCGCGCGGCTGTTCGAATCCAACGACGTGGTCCTGGATGCGGAGCAGATTTTCGCAATCGCCAAGACCATGGTCGGCAAGGGCTGAAGGGCAGCGCCCATGATCGAAGAACAGTCACTGCGCCGCTTCCTGGATGAGCTGGCAGGCTCCGCGCCAACGCCCGGCGGTGGCAGCGCCGCCGCGGTGATGGGCGCGATGGGGGCTGCGCTGGTATCGATGGTCTGCAACCTGACGATCGGCCGCAAGGATGGTGAGGCGGTGGAGCCGGAGATGCGAAAGCTGCTGGCCGCAGCCGAGGCATTGAGACAGCGCCTGACCGCGATGATCGCGGCCGACATCGACGCGTTCGACGCCCTGATGGCTGCCTACAAGCTGCCGCGCGCCAGCGACGATCAGAAACTTTCGCGCGGGCGTGCGATCCAGGAGGCGCTCAAGCAGGCCACCGACGTGCCGCTTGCGTGCGCCGAGGCGTGCGCCGAGGTGATGGACCTGGCGCAGCGCGCGGCTCCGATCGGCAGTCGCGGCGTGATCTCCGACGCCGGTGTCGCCGTGCTGGCCGCCTATGCGGCGCTTCGAAGCGCCGCCTTGAACGTCACCATCAACGCGCCGTCGATCCAGGATGTGGATTTCGTCCAGTCCCGCCGCGGCCGGCTCGATCGGGCACTCGCGCGCGGCGCCGGTGTCTGCGAACAGACCTATGAAACGGTGCTCGGCCGCATCGGGTAGCCGGCAACGAAACCAATCCAAACACTCTGTAGCGGGAGACCGGTCGATGGACATTCACGAGTACCAGGCCAAGGAGTTGCTGTCCGGCTTCGGGGTTCCAATCCCACGCGGCAGCGTCGCCTACAGTCCCGACCAGGCGGTCTTTGTAGCGACCGAACTGGGCGGCTGGCACTGGGCGGTCAAGGCACAGGTGCATTCCGGCGGGCGCGGCAAAGCGGGCGGCGTCAAGCTGTGCCGCACTTACCACGAAGTCTCCGAAGCGGCCAAGGAGCTGCTGGGCAAGCGCCTGGTGACGAACCAGACGGGACCTGCGGGCAAGGTGTGCCAACGCGTCTACGTCGAGGTGGCCGAACCGTTCGAGCGCGAGCTGTACCTCGGACTGGTGCTGGACCGCAAGCTGCAACGCATCCGCGTGTTCGCCTCGAGCGAGGGCGGCATGGAAATCGAAGAGGTGGCGCGCAGGGATCCCGATGCGATCCGCCAGATCCAGGTCGAGCCCGCGGTGGGCTTGCAGCAGTTCCAGGCGCGCGAGATCGCGTTCGGGCTGCGCCTGAACATCAAGCAGGTCAGCCGGGCTGTGACCGCGATTCTCGGATGCTATCGGGCCTTCCGAGATCTGGATGCGACGATGGTCGAGATCAATCCGTTGGTGGTGACGAAGGACAACCGCCTGCTGGCGCTCGACGCCAAGATGTCGTTCGACGATAACGCGCTGTTCCGCCGCCCGGCAGTTGCCGAGATGCGCGACGCATCGCAGGAAGATCCACGGGAGGCGCAGGCCAGCCAGCAAGGGCTGAACTATGTCGGACTGAGCGGCGACATCGGTTGCATCATCAACGGCGCCGGCCTCGCGATGGCGACCATGGACATGATCAAGTACGCCGGCGGCGAGCCGGCCAACTTCCTGGACGTGGGCGGCGGCGCCTCGCCCGAGCGCGTGGCCGAGGCGTTTCGTCTCGTGCTGTCGGACCGCAATGTCAAAGCGATCCTGGTCAACATCTTTGCCGGCATCAATCGCTGCGACTGGGTCGCGCAGGGCGTGGTGCAGGCGGCCGCCGGGCTGAAGGTTCCGCTGATCGTGCGCCTGGCCGGCACCCATGCGGAGCAGGGCAATCGAATCATCCGCGATAGCGGCCTGCCGATCATCGGCGCGACGGACCTGGCCGACGCCGCCAAAAAGGCGGTGGCTGCGGCGCGTGGCTGACTGTCGAGACAAGGAGCGCAACCGTGAGCATTTTGATCGACGAAAAGACGCGCGTGATCGTGCAGGGCCTCACCGGCGACAAGGCGAGCTTCCACGCGAAGGAAATGATCGCGTATGGCACGCGCGTGGTCGGCGGAGTCACTCCAGGCAAAGGAGGTCAGACGCACCTGGACCGCCCGGTGTTTGACACCGTCAAAGACGCGGTCAAGGCCACCGGTGCTGAAGCCAGCATCGCGTTCGTTCCGCCGCCGTATGCGTGCGACGCGCTGATGGAAGCGGCCGATGCCTCGCTCGGCCTGGTGTGCATCATCACCGACGGCATCCCCGCCCAGGACATGATGCGCGTGAAGCGATACCTGATGCGCTACCCGCGCGAAAACCGCACGATGGTCGTAGGCCCCAATTGCGCGGGCATCATCAGCGCCGGGCGAGCGATGCTGGGCATCATGCCCGGGCACATCTATGCGCGTGGCAACGTGGGCATCGTGTCGCGTTCGGGCACGCTCGGGTACGAAGCCGCGGCGCAGATGAAGGCGCTCGGGATCGGAGTCACCACCAGCGTCGGAATCGGCGGTGATCCGATCAACGGCAGCTCGTTCCTGGACCACCTGGCCCTGTTCGAGAAGGATTCCGACACCAAGGTCGTGATCATGATCGGTGAGATCGGCGGACCCCAGGAAGCCGAAGCGTCGGCCTGGATCCGGGCCAACATGAGCAAGCCGGTGGTCGGTTACGTCGCAGGCCTTACCGCGCCGAAAGGCCGCCGGATGGGGCATGCGGGCGCGATCATCTCGGCCGAGGGCGACACGGCCGCCGAGAAGGCGGACATCATGCGATCGTTCGGCCTGCACGTCGCGCCCAGCGCGGCCGAGCTGGGATCGACGGTCGCCCAAGCCCTGACCAAGGTCCTGTGAGCGGCGGCGCGAGCGAGCCGATGAGCGCCGTCGTCACGCCGCAGCCGGATGCCGTCATGACGGACGCGGCGCCGGCCGACGGATTTTCGCGCTGGGAGCTGCTCGCGCGCCTGCTGACCGAGGTGGTGGAGCGCCACGAGCCGCTGGCGGCGCGCGTGCTGCGCGGCGAGGCCACGACCGAAAACATGCCTCCCCGCATGCTGGCCCGGACGCTGCAGGCACAGGGGATTCTGTTTCAGCTGCTGGCCATCGCCGAGCAGAATCGCGACATGCGGAACCGGCGTCAGCTGGAGCGCGAGCACGGGCGTGGCGCGGTCAAAGGCACCTTCGCAGCCGTTTTCGAAAAGGCCGCCGCCGCCGGCATCTCATCCGAGCAGATCCGCGAACTGCTGCAGTCGATCCGAATCCGGCCGGTCATCACGGCTCACCCGACCGAGGCCAAGCGCGTGACCGTGCTGGAGCGGCATCGTCGCATCTATCTGCGGCTGTTCGATCTGGAATCGCCCCGTTGGACGCAGCGCGAGCGCGAAGACTTGATCAGCTCGCTGCGCGACGAAATCGAGCTGCTGTGGCTGACCGGCGAGTTGAAGCTGGAAAAGCCTTCGGTGGCGCAGGAAGTCGCCTGGGGCCTGTACTTCTTCAATGAGAACCTGTTCGACGTCGTGCCACAGTTGCTGGCCAAGGCGCACAGTGCGATCGAGCAGAGTTTCCCGGACGAGAATTTCGAAATTCCCTTGTTCTTCCAGTTCGGTTCGTGGATCGGCGGTGATCGCGACGGCAATCCTTATGTGACGAGCGAGGTGACTCGCAACACGGTCTGGTCGAATCGGCTGGTCGTGCTGAATCGTTATCGCCAGCGTCTGTCCGATCTGATCCGCAACCTGAGTATCGCCGAGCACGCACTGCCCCTGGCGCCGGCCTTTCTGCAGGCGTTGCAGGCCCAATTGGCCGAATTGCCCGATGGCCCCGCTCTGGCGGCGCGCAACGCGGGCGAGCCCTTTCGCCAGTACCTGGCCGCGATGTTGAGTCGCTTGGAGCGGACCGCACTGGATTGCCAGCAGCAGCGCCCAAGCCTGGATGCCGGCGGCTACCACAACGCTGACCAGATGATCGCCGATCTGGACCTGATGATGGCCGCGATGAACCAGGCCAGCGCCGGGCCGCTGGCGCGCTCGGTCCTGCTGCCGTTCAAGCGCGAGGTGGGGGTCTTTCGATTCAGCACCGTACGCCTCGACGTACGGGAAAACACGATCCGGCTGAATCAGGCGCTGGCAGCGGTCTACCGCGCCACGCAGGGACACGAGCCCCCGTCGCAGGACACGCCAGGCTGGAAGCAGTGGCTGCTCGCCGAGTTGGGCAAGCCGCGCGAAGCGCCGCTGGACCCGGAGCGGCTTGCCCCGGAGGCGCGCGAAACACTGCTGACGTTCCGAACGATCGCTCAAACGCGCCAGCAGGTCGATCGCGAGGCCTTTGGAGCGCTGATCCTCAGCATGACCCACAGCGCCGCCGACATCCTGGGCGTCTACTTGATGGCGAAGCTGGGCGGCTTGTTCTCCGACCTGCAAGCGACCGAACGCTGCACGCTGCCGATCGTTCCGCTGTTGGAGACCATCACCGATCTGAAGCGCGCGCCGGCGATCCTGAAGGAATTGCTGGCCGTCCCGCTGGTGCAGCGCAGCCTGCACGGGCAGGGCGGTGTGCAAGAAGTGATGATCGGCTACTCCGACTCGAACAAGGACGGCGGCTACTTCGCCGCCAACTGGGAACTGGCCAAGGCACAGACCGCGTTGACGCGGCTGGGGCGGGAGCACGGCATCACGATCACCTTCTTCCACGGGCGCGGCGGCTCTGTCAGCCGTGGTGGTGCTCCGACCGGGCGCGCCATCGCGGCCGCCCCGGCCGGCTCGGTCAAGAGACAGTTCCGCGTCACCGAGCAGGGCGAGGTCGTGTCATTCAAGTATGCCAACCGCGGCACGGCGACCTATCAGGCCGAGTTGCTGGCGGCCTCGGTCATCGAGCACGCGCTGGTCTCCGAAAAAGAGCGGGCGCTGATACCGGTGCACGAGTTCGACGAGGCGATGGAATCGCTGTCGGGCCTGTCGTGGACCGCCTACCACGATCTGATGCGTTCGGAAGGCATGCTCGACTACCTGACCGCGGCCAGCCCGCTGGAGGAACTGGCGCTGCTCAACATGGGATCGCGCCCGGCCCGCCGCACGCAAGCCAAGACTCTGGCCGATCTGCGCGCGATCCCGTGGGTCTTCGCATGGACTCAGAACCGGCACGCGGTGACCGGGTGGTACGGCGTCGGTAGCGCCTTGAAGGCCTTTCTGGATGTGCGGCGCGAACAGGGGCTCGATCTTCTGCGCCGGATGTTCCGCGACTCCAGGCTGTTCCGCACCATCATGGACGAGGTCGAAAAGACCTTGCTGGCGGTCGACCTGGACCTGGCGCGCGCGTATGCCGACCTGGTGGGCGATGCGGCCCTGCGCGAGTCGATCTTCGTCCGCATCGAAAGCGAACACCGCCTGACCTGCGAGATGGTGTTGCGGGTGTCCGGCGACACGATGATAGCCGAGCGCTTTCCGCAGTTCCGGCGTCGGCTGGAGCGCCGGCTGAAGACGCTGAACCAGGTCAGCCGCGAGCAGATCGGCTTGCTGCGCCAGTTCCGCGCCGGCGGCGACGACGAGGTGCGCAACGCATTGCTGCTGACGATCAATTGCGCCGCCGCCGGATTCGGCGCCACCGGCTGAACGAAGTGCCACATCGTCCCCCTCACCCCTTCCCCCTCTCCCCCAGGGGAGTGGGGAAATTTCGAGTCTGAGACCTTAGGAGAAGCGAGTGAGCTTCACGATCATCGAGCAGGCCACACCGCGCCTGCACCGCTCCGAACTGGCCGTGCCCGGTTCCAATGTGGGCCTGTTCGAAAAGGCCGCGCGCTGCGCCGCAGACATCGTGTTTCTCGATCTGGAGGACGCGGTTGCTCCCGACGACAAGGAGCAGGCGCGGCGCAACATCGTCCAGGGCCTGAACGAGATCGATTGGGGCAGCAAGACGATGATGATCCGGATCAACGGCCTGGACACTCACTACATGTACCGGGACGTGGTCGACATCGTCGAGGCCTGTCCACGTCTGGACATGATCCTGATTCCGAAGGTCGGCGTGCCCCAGGATGTGTACGCAGTCGATGTTCTGGTGACCCAGATCGAGGCCGCCAGGAAACGCACCAAGCGGATCGGCTTCGAAGTGCTGATCGAAACCGCGCTCGGGATGGCGAACGTGGAGGCGATCGCCCAGTCAAGCCGGCGCCTGGAAGCCATGAGCTTCGGCGTCGCCGACTACGCCGCGTCGACGCGAGCTCGCACGACGGTGATCGGGGGCGTGCATCGCGACAGCGGCGTGTTGACCGACAAGGACGAGCAGGGCAACCGACAATACTTCTGGACGGACCCGTGGCATGCGGCCCAGACCCGGATGATGGTGGCCTGCCGCGCTTACGGCTTGCGCCCGATCGACGGACCCTTCGGCGATTTCGGCGATCCGGATGGCTACGTGGCTGCTGCCCATCGCGCCGCCGTGCTGGGTTACGAGGGCAAGTGGGCCATTCACCCCTCGCAGATCGAACTGGCCAACCGCGTGTTTACGCCCTCAACCGCCGAAGTGTCGAAGGCTCGGCGCATCGTCGAGGCGATGGCTCAGGCTGCGCGCGAAGGCAAGGGTGCCGTTTCGCTGGACGGGCGACTGATCGATATTGCCAGTATCCGGATGGCCGAGGCCCTGCTGGCCAAGGCCGATGCGATGTCGTCGGCTGCTGCACGATAAGGCTGACCTGAAAGCTGAGCAGCCGCTCGCGCTCTTAAGCCCCTCTGGGGCTTTTTTTTTGCATTCCTGTCGGGTTAACCCCTCAAGATCAGCCCGCCGATACCGTTTTCTTGTGTCAAGAAAGCCTGGCGTGCAGCCGCCGTATCACGGCTCGGCATTGCTTTCGCCTCGAACAGGAGCATTCGTGGTGTCGCCGACGCGCTCACCCGATGAACAAGGGTCATGAGCGTCGCCGAGCCCGCAATCAGGACCAGGAGCGCGACGGCGCTCGGCTGGCTGCTGCGCGCTCACCGCGGGCTGATGCCGGACTACAACCGGAAGTCGGCCGTCTACTGGTACACGGTCGTCGTGCTCGGCACCGCCGTGCTGGCGCATTGCGTACTGAGCGTCGCGGCTGAGTCTTCCAGCGTCTGGTTCACGGTTGCGTTCGGCGTCGTGATCGCCATGCTGGCGGCCCTGTTCCCGGTACGGATCCGCGGATCGAAGAACTCGCTGGCTGCCGGCGAGATCTTCGTCTTCCTGCTGCTGTTGATGCATGGCCCCGCCGCGGCCGCCCTGGCGGCTGCGGCCGAGGCGGCCGTCGGCTCGTGCCGCACGTCCAAGCGCTGGACCAGCCGGATTGCGAGCCCCACGATCGCGGCGCTGGCCATGTTCGGGTCCGGATCACTGCTCAGTGCGCTGCGCCGCGGCCTGGATGCCCTGGAATTGGGCGACGGCGGCCTGCTGGTGGCGGCCTCGATCGTGTTTGCCCTGGCGTACTTCCTGTGCAACACGCTGCTGGTCTCGGCGGTTCCGCGCCTCAAGAACAACGAGGCCCTGCAGTGGCGCGATCTGGTGGGCGTCTTCGGATGGCTCGGAATCGTATTCGCAGGCAGCGCGGCGGTGGCCGCACTGCTGTACCTCGCGTTCCGCCAATCCGGCTTGGGCGTCCTGATGGCCGTGGTGCCGATCATCGGGCTGCTGCTGATGACGCTGCACTATTTCTTCCGCCACCAGGAAGCCTATGAAGTGGTACGCCGCACCGCATCGGACGCCGTCGCGCGTGAAGCGGAGGCCGCCGAACGGCACTTGAAGGCACTGCGCGCCAGTGAGCGTCGCTTCCACAGCGCATTTACGCACGCGTCGATCGGCATGGCGCTGCTGTCGCTCGAGGGAAAAATCCTGCAGGGCAATGCCGCCTTGCACGCCTTCCTGGGCGAGGAGGAACCGCGTCTGACGGACCACGCCATCGACGCCTTCGTATCCGAAGAGGACGTCGGCTCATTGCGGAAGAAGCTGGAGCTGCTGAACTCACACCACCTGGAGGCTTTCGAGATCGAATTGCGCTTCCAGCGCAAGGACGGAATGCATTTGTGGGCCGCAACGCATGGCAGCTACTTCTCCGATCCAGGCTCCGGGGCGCCGTGCCTGATCCTGCAAGTCCAGGACATCACGGCCCGCCGCGAGGCCGAGGCCGGGCTGCAGCACATCGCCTTTCACGACGCATTGACCGGTCTGCCGAATCGGCGCAGGTTCAACCAGTGCCTTGCCACCGCGATCGAGCGTGTGAAGTCGGATCCGAATCGCCACTTTGCCCTGATGTTCCTCGATTTCGACCGTTTCAAGCTGATCAACGACAGCCTTGGACACAGCGCCGGCGACGAGTTCCTGGTGCAGGTGACGCGGCGCATCCAGAACAACGTGCGACCCACCGACATCGTGGCTCGCCTCGGGGGTGACGAATTCGCGATCCTCGCCGAAGATCACCGCGACCAGCAATCCACGGTGGACCTGGCCGAGCGTCTGATGCGGACTTTAAAAACCCCCTTCGTGGTCAGCGGTTCGGACGTCACCGTCAGCGCCAGCATCGGAATCACGTTCAGCAGCATCGGCTACACCACGCCGGATGAAGTGCTGCGCGACGCGGACATCGCGATGTACAAGGCCAAGGAGGGCGGCCGGGCCCGCTATGCATTATTCGATGCCGGATTGCACGCCGAGGTCGGCCAGCGCGTCCGCATCGAGCGCGATCTGCGCAACGCGATCGCCCACGGCGAGCTGTCACTCGTCTACCAGCCGATTTTCGACCTTCGCACCGCCGACCTGGTCGGTTTGGAAGCGCTGGCGCGCTGGAACCATCCGCAGCTGGGTCAGATCCAACCCGAGGTCTTCATCCCGATCGCCGAGGAATCCGAGCTGATCATCGCGTTGACCGACTTCGTGCTGCGTCAGGCGTGCCGTCAGTTGAGGCTCTGGCAACTCAAGGATCCGGCCTTCGCGGATCTTCGCGTGCACGTCAACATCTCGGCACGCGACATCGTCCACGATGCGCTGGGGCCGCGCATCACGCAGGCCATTTTCGAGGCACAGTTGAAGCCGCAACACCTGGCGCTGGAACTCACGGAAAACATCCTGATGGAGCACATCAAGAACTCGCTGCCGACGCTTGCCAAGCTGCAGGACCTGGGCATCGGCTTGAGCCTGGACGACTTCGGAACGGGCTATTCGTCGCTGGCACACCTGTCGAACCTGCCGATCAACACGCTCAAGGTCGACCGGTCCTTTGTGCGCGACCTGCAATCAGGATCCAACGAAGCCAAGGTCGCGCGCGCGATCGTTCGCCTCGGGGTCTCGCTGGACAAATCGATCGTGGCCGAGGGCATCGAGAACGCATTGCAGCTGGCGCAGCTGCGCGAAATGGGCTGCACCCGAGGGCAGGGATTCCATCTGGGTCGGCCCCAGCCGGCCGAAGCGATCGACGCACTGCTCGAACGCATCCTGGTGCAGCGAGCGCACGGCCTCAGCGGCCTGTCGTCGCCGGGCGACTCCGCCACCCTTCACTGACCTTTGAGGACGCCGACGCGGCCGATCATGCCGATTGCGGTGGGTCGGACTTGACGCTTGCGACAGGCGCCGCGCCGGAGCTGCGGCGCAGCACCAGCACGTTGCCGGCAACGCACAGAGCGATGCCGCCGGTCATCGCTGCGTCCCAGCGCAGACCTTCGAAGAAGGTCGAGAACGCGAGCGCGACGATCGGAATCGCAACGCCGGTGTACCCGGCGCGGTCCGCGCCGATCCGGCCAAGCAGCGTCAGGTAGGCGACGAATGCGATGACGGAGCCGAACAGCGCCAGGTAGAACAGCGAGGCGATGTAGGCCAGCGAGCGGTCGAACACGAAGGGCTGGCCGTCGAGCATCGCGTAGACCGATACCAGGATCGCGCCATACAGCATCGCCCAGGCATTGGCCTGGACGACCGGCAACCCCTGCCGGTGACTGCGCGTGGCGGTCATGTTGCCCAGCGACGCGAACACCGCGCTGAACAGCGCACACACCACGCCGACCCGGCGCGCCGGCGACATCGAAAAATTCGCCAGCTCGGGCCAGAACACCAGCGCGATGCCGATCACACCCAGCGTGGCGCCCGACAGGGCAGCCCGCTTGACCGGGACCGAAAAGAACACGCGCATGCCGAGGATGTTGCAGAACGTCACCAGCGAGAAGATCAACGCCACCAGGCCCGAGGTCAGCGACTGCTCGGACCAGTACACCAGCACGTAGTTCACGCCGAACAGCAGCAGCCCCTGCAGCACCAGCCACAGGTGAGTGCGGGCATCGAACCGCAGCGGCAGCCGCTTGATGCGCGCATAGCCGAGCAGCATCACGGCGGCCACAGCGAATCGCCATGCCACGGAGACCGCAGGTGGAACCGACCCGAGCTGGAATTTGATCGCCAGCCAGGTCGACCCCCAGATCAGCACCGACAGTGCATACAAAGCCAGGTCGCTCATTGGAACAGCAGCTTCTCAGGAGCCTGCCGGAGCGTTGCCGGGCCTCCACTTGATACCGCAGCCGATGCTCGGCTTCTGGTCGGCCGGCACCGGGCGGCCGGCGAGGGCCGCGTCGGCTGCCGCACGCAGCTCGGCTCCGGTGACAGGAACCTGGCTACCGGGTCGACTCGCGTCGAAGCGGCCCCGATAGATCACGCGCTGGTTCGAGTCGAGCAGATAAAACTCGGGCGTGCAGACCGCGTGATAGTCCCTGGCGGTCTGCTGCGTCCGATCGAACAGATAAGGAAACGTGAAGCCCGCTTTCTTCGCCTCGAGCACCATCTGTTCGGGTCCGTCCTGCGGATGGGTTTGCGGATCGTTCGCACTGATCGCCACCACGGCCAAGCCACGCGGCTGGTATTCGCGCGCAAAGTCGACCAGCGCCGGTCGAATGTGAAGCACATAGGGACAATGATTGCAGATGAAGGTGACCAGCGTCGAGGGAGAGGCTGCGAAGTCGGTGAGGCGGATCGTCCGCCCGGACACCGTGTCCGGCAGCGCAAAGTCGGGCGCCTTCGCGCCGACCGCCAGGTCCTTGGAGCTTTCAACGGCCATGCTGTGTTCCTTTGTTCCGAATACCGAATCGTAGCGTGCCACACGGTAGCGTTCTCATGCTGACATCGGGTGTCATGTTGATCAGTCGCCGAGCGCGGCAGGCTGCTACAGCGACCCGGCCAACTGCATCAACAGCGCGGCGGTGCGCTTCAGCAGGGCCGTGCGGCGCTTCTGGGACGATTGGGCGAGGCACAGCGTGCTGGTGATTTCCGGTTCGACGATCGGAACGAGGCACAGCGGATCGGCATTGGTGTCGCTGCGGATAGCGGTCTGGGTCAGGGCGCCATAG
>DATBCI010000035.1:0-2535 GCA_036270555.1 Burkholderiaceae bacterium | reverse complement strand
CCGGGTGGTTGACGTGTTTCCCGCAGCGGAAAAAGAAATGGTGCGGGCGATGCTGTCGGAGTCGCTGGTGGCGGTAATCTCACAGGCGCTGCTGAAGCTGAAGGACGGCAGCGGTCGCGTCGCCGCGCACGAGATCATGGTGGGGACGCCGGCCATCCGCAACCTGATCCGCGAGAACAAGGTGGCGCAGATGTATTCGATGATCCAGACCGGCGCCCAGCATGGGATGCAGACGCTGGACCAGACGCTGCTCGAGTTGGTCCGCCGCAATGTGATCGCAGTATCCGAGGCTCGCGTTTACGCGAAGACCCCGGAGAGCTTCGCGGGCTGAGCACCCGCGCACGAGAACCACGGAGGACACCATGGAACGGGACCAGGCGACCCGCTTTGTCCACGACCTTCTGAAGCTGCTGCTGTCGAAGAAAGGCTCCGACCTGTTCCTGACGGCAGAGTTTCCTCCGGCCTTCAAGGTGGATGGCCGTGTTTTGCCGGTATCGAACCAGCCGCTGACGTCGCAGCACACGGCCGAACTGGTGCGCGCGATCATGAACGACCGGCAGGCGTCCGAATTCGAGAAGACCAAGGAGTGCAATTTCGCGATCAGCCCGACCGGGATCGGGCGCTTCCGCGTGTCGGCCTTCGTACAGCAGGGCAAGGTCGGCATCGTGCTGCGCGTGATCGCCGACCACATTCCGACGGCCGAGGAGTTGAACCTGCCGACGCTCGTCAATGATCTGGCGATGGCCAAACGCGGCGTCATCATGGTGGTGGGCGCGACCGGATCGGGCAAGTCGACGACGCTCGCTGCGATGGTGGGCTATCGCAACGAGAACAGCCAGGGCCACATCATCACCATCGAGGACCCCATCGAGTACGTTCACCCGCACAGGAACTGCGTCGTTACCCAGCGGGAAGTCGGAGTCGATTGCGAGAGCTGGCATGTGGCGCTGCGCAATACGCTGCGGCAGGCACCCGATGTGATCCTGATCGGCGAGGTGCGCGATCGCGAGACGATGGACCACGCGATCGCCTTTGCGGAAACCGGACACCTGGTGATGTGTACGCTGCACGCCAACAGCACCAACCAGGCGCTGGACCGGATCATCAACTTCTTCCCGGAAGACCGCCGGCAGCAGCTGCTGATGGACCTGTCGCTGAACCTGCGCGCGATGATTTCGCAGCGCCTGATCGCGCTCAAGGATCGCAAGGGGCGGGTTCCAGCGGTCGAGGTGATGTTGAATTCGCCGCTGATCTCGGAGCTGATCTTCAAGGGCGATGTGCACGAGATCCGGGAAGTGATGAAGCGCTCGCGCGAGCAGGGCATGAACACGTTCGACCAGGCGTTGTACGATCTGCACGAGGCCGAGCTCATCTCGTACGAGGACGCGTTGCGCAACGCCGACTCGGTCAACGACCTGCGGCTGCAGATCAAGCTGAACTCGAAGCTGTTCGGCGGCGTCGCCGGCATCCACCGCGGCATCGAACACCTGGGCCTGGCAGGCTAGCACTGCGCCGTTGTGACCAAGGTCACATCGACCTTGCTGCGCCCCTTGCGGTTGAAAGATCCTATCGACCGGATCCGATTAATCAATTGGATCGGTCCGTCGCAGTTGGAGCGCACGGGCATCGCCCCGATCGGCACGCCCAGGCACGCCGTGCCGTTGCATCGGGGCGACGCGGTCCACGGAGCGCTGACTAATCGCTTTTCGCGCCGCTCTTCGTAACGTGGCTTTCGTTCGCGACCTCCGGCGAACCCGGCTGCGCCTTCTGCCGGGCCGCCTCCCAGCGCTCGACGTCGGCGTCGCCGACGTAGTCGTTGACGTACAGACCGTAGATCACCTTGGTTCGATTGACGTAGTGGATCAAGGCGTCCGGCATATCGCGCCGGGCAAGCTCGCAGGCGCGAACCTCTTCGTACGAAAGAAGGTCAGGAGTCGCACAGCGGTATTCTGCGTGCGCCATTGCGCAGGCTGCCGCGCCAGCGGCAACGACCGCAATCGAGATCCAGGTTGGCTGCGTCAGGGGTTTCATAACGACCTCCGTTGGGTGGGGTAATAGGTCCCGGCGTTCAAACCAATCGCCGACCACAGTGTCGGTGCGCAGACCCAATCACGTACTTGAGCCGCCTTAAACGGCGCTTAAACGTTCTTAAAGCGTCAGGCACATACGGGGTCCGGCGCCAGCTGCGGGCGCGGGGTACCCAACCTATGGAATTACCAGGAGAGACTTTGTCAAACGGATTCCACGTTCGACGCAGCATTCAGCTGGCTGTCGGAGGGCGGATTCTGCGGTACGAGCCGGCAACCAGCTGGAACCGGAAGAAGCGGCACTCGATCGGGCCGTTGAACAGGACGGTGCGCCGAGTCTCCTTCAGCTTCAATTGAGCCGGCAGGTTACGGTCGCCTGACAGCAGCCACGCGTCCCAGCCCGGATAGGCCTGTTTGAGCTGGTCCCCGAATCGATCCATCAGGCGCGCTACGGTGGCCGATTTGGGCTCGCTTTGCTGGCCATAGGGCGGATTGGTAACGATCAGGC
>DATBCI010000034.1:0-1600 GCA_036270555.1 Burkholderiaceae bacterium | reverse complement strand
CGAGCACCTGACCTCACTGTGCAAACTGAGCTCGGGCCCGGCCAAGGCGCTGCCGTCCAGCGGCGGGGCCGAAGCCGTCGAAACGGCGATCAAGGCGGCCCGGCGCTGGGGTTACCGCGTCAAGGGCGTCGCGCCCGGCGCCGCCGAGATTGCGGTGGCGCGCGGGAACTTTCACGGACGGTCGACCACGATCGTCGGATTCTCCACCGAAGAAGCCTATCGCCAGGATTTTGGTCCGTTCAGCCCCGGCTTCCGGCACTTCGATTTCGGCGATATCGAGTCGCTGAAGGCTGCCATCAACGAGAACACCTGTGCAGTGCTGGTCGAGCCGATCCAGGGTGAGGCCGGCATCGTGGTTCCTCCGGACGGCTTCCTGCGCGAAGTTCGCGCGCTGTGCGACGAGCGCCGGGTGCTGATGATCCTGGATGAAATCCAGTCCGGTCTCGGACGCACCGGCCGCTGGTTCGCCTATCACCACGAAGGGGTCCTTCCCGACGGAGTGATTCTCGGCAAAGCGCTCGGAGGCGGGCTGCTGCCCGTGAGCTGCTTCGTCGCGACGCCCGAGGTGATGGACCAGTTCGAACCCGGCAGCCACGGTTCAACCTTCGGCGGCAACCCGTTGGCCGCCGCTGTCGGGCTCGAGGCGCTGCGGGTCATCGAGGACGAAGGGCTGGTCGCGCGCAGCGCCGCGTTGGGCGCGCATTTGCTGGCTCGCCTGCATGCCATCGCGAGTCCTCTGATCAAAGAAGTGCGCGGCCGTGGGCTGTGGGTGGGTGTCGAGCTGAACGACAACGTCAGCGCGCGCGAGGTGGTCGAACGCCTGGCCGAGCGTGGCGTGCTGACCAAGGATACGCACGGCACCGTGATCCGCTTTGCACCGCCGCTGACGATTTCGCGCGATGCGCTGGACTGGGGCATCGACGTGTTCGTCGAAACGCTGCGCGAATTCGAGGCGCGGGTCGAGCCGGCGGCGCGCGCGCCGAGGCTGGCAGCGCACTCCGCCGCGGCCCCCGAAGCAGCGAAGAAGGAGCCGCAGGTCCGGCTGATGATGAGCGCGCCGGACCACTTCGAGGTCAGCTATCGGATCAATCCGTGGATGGATCCGGTGCAGTGGAAGAGCTCGGCCGATCAGCTGCAGCGCCAGGCCGATAACGGATGGCGGGCGCTGAAGAGCGCGTACGAGCGTCTGGGTGCAACCGTCGAGATTCAGTCGGCGCAGCCCGGGCTGCCCGACCTGGTGTTCACCGCGAACTCGGCGCTGGTGCTGGACCGGACTGCGCTGCTGGCACGCTTCCGCCATCCCGAGCGCCGGATGGAGCTGAACCACAACCGCACCTTCTTCGAGTCACTGCGTGCCCGGGGCTTGATCGATACCATCGTCGAGACCCCCGAGGATCTGCATTTCGAAGGCGCCGGCGACGGCATCTGGGATGCATGCCGCAGGCTGATGTGGACCGGATGGGGTCAGCGCTCGAGCCGCGCGATGTCCGACGTGATCGCGCGGATGTTCTCGGTCCCCACCGTTGCGCTCGAGCTGGTCGATCCGCGCTTCTATCACCTGGACACCTGCCTTTGCGTGCTGCCGCGCGGCGAAGTGCTG
>DATBCI010000033.1:0-4407 GCA_036270555.1 Burkholderiaceae bacterium | reverse complement strand
CTCGACGTAGCCGTCCAACTCGCGCAATTGTGTCTCGTCCACGTCGCTCATGGCCGTGATGCCGGTCGCGCTGGCAAAGGCCGCCCCGTCGTCCTGATTGGCCAGGAATCCCTTGAGCTGGGTTTTGAGCCTCGCCACCAGTGCGCGGTTCAAACGAGGGTTCGCCAGAATCACGAAGTTCGGCATGCGCGCAATCGTCTGGGAGATCTTCAGGCGCGCGCTTTCCTCCGGCGGAAGGGCCTTGAATTCGCCGTTGCTCATGATGGCCGCGGAGGCCTCGCCGGTCAGCAGCATGCGCCCGACCCCAAGGTCCGTGCGCGGGCCTCTGATCTCGAAGTCCTTGCCGGCCTGCAGACCCTGCTGCCCGAGCCACTGGCGCCCGTACATGGCGACCAGCGACTGAGGGTTGGCGAACGCTACGACCTTGCCGCGCAGTTCGGCGGCCGAGGCGAGCGGCCGATCGGCGGGTGTGATCAGCAGCGCGTTGATGCGCGGTTCGTAGATGACCAGCGGGATCAATCCGCGATCGAGCTGGGCGACGCGCGCAAAATGCGGCGCGCTGACGGCCAGGTCGTAATCCCCATTCATGGTGCTTTCGAAGAACGCCTTGAAATTGGGGGAAGTGTTGATCGTGATCTTCTGTGTGTTCAGCCCCTCCAAATAGTGCTTCATGTGCCCGTACTGGGCCATCAGCTTTTCGGCGCTGATGTTCGGCAGCACCCCGATGACCAGCGCGTCGGGTTCGTCGCGGGACACCTGCGCCAAGCCAGCCGCCGCCGGAGCCGGCTTTGCGGGTGCCCCTGCGGTAGCCACCGACGATCCCGCGTCGGGCTCCACGAGGCGCAAATACTGCGTCCCATTCGCTGCGCGCACCAATTCGAAATGCGAGCCGGCAAATATCAGATCCGGATTTTCGAGATGGCTGTTTTGCGGGTCATACAGTTCGCGCCACTTGCGCGCGTCCCCCGTGATCGTCGCGGCGATACTGGAAAAGGTGTCACCCCAACGCACTTCGATGACCGAAGGCGCCACGGTGCCTGTCTGCCGCACCGGCTTTTCAACCGGGCGCTGGGGCGGCGCCGAGGCACTGATACAGGCCGCCAGTTGTTGTTGATACAGCGCGGCCGCGTTTTCGTAATGCTGGGCGGCCTCCTCGCGGTCTTTGACAGCCTGCAGGTAGTCAGCCGACTTACCGCCGGCAGACGAAGCTTGCTTGCGCATCTGCGCGGCGCCGCTGCGTTGGTCCTGAGCGGCGGCCTGCATGGCTTGCACTTGCCGGCGCGGTTCGTCGCAACTTGCCTGTGCCGAGGCTGCACCAGCCGAAAGCGCGCAGACAACGCCGATGCCGATCGAGGTAACGAAGTTCAATCTATTGGATTCCGGCACAGCATCTCCACCAAGACGTGTGAGTCCCCAAAGCGCCTATCGCTCATGCCTGCCGCCACGAACTGATGCCCCGATACCAAGCTCATCGGGGCCTTCAACGGTCTTTCCGGGAGGGCTCTTGTTTGAAATTACGGCATCCGGTCGGACCACGAGTACCCCGTCCGCCATTTCGCGCTGCCGCGTGCGGCCGGTGTTCTTCTTAACGGCGCCTTAACGGCCGCCCTCCACAAGAAGCATTTAGCCCCAGGCTTTGAGGCCTGACAAGGGAGTCCCTACAAGCGCTAATACCATCGATCGGGCAGTTTGGGAGGCTTGCTTGAAAGCCGTGCCGGCTAACGGCGTACTGTGCGGAGCTGGCGGCTTCAGACTCCCAATTACCGCAAGTGCGCAATGGGGAGGAATTCGCGACGACCGGAGCAACCGGCGCGCAAGGCAGGCTATCAGGAATAGCGTGCCTCGCGCGCCGGAGCCCAGGACTGCGGTCACTTCCTCGCCCCCGAGGGAACGTTCAACGGCTCCCGCCCAGGGTCGCGCATCGCAACCGCCTGGCCGCGCGCCTTGGCCATGTCGGCACCGGCATGGCCGCGAGCGACGTCGAAGGCACCGGCAACGGCGCCGACTACGGTGATCGCGAACACGGCCGCCATGACGAAGGCGAAAAACACGTCGTTCTTCTGACGCTCGAATGCATGGAACTGAAACTGCTTCATACGAAGCTCCTTTCGTTGATGAGGCAAAAGCACAAATCCCGCGGGCTTGCCTCGAGGCCAGCGGACGAACCACTTCGGATGTGCCCGTGCGCGAGCATCCCGCGGGATGAGGTGTCTCGCTGCACGTGGTCCGGCCTGAGTCCGCGCACATCCCGCGCTGCCAACACCATTTCGCGCAGCCGCGGAGTGCATGGACACACCCGAAGTGGACTCGTTGTTAAAGAACGTCACGACCAGCAAAGCAAGAGGCCCAAAAAAGCAAGAGGCCCGGATCCTTTCGGCATCCGGGCCTCTGAAGTCAGAGCTGGAGGGCGTTTAAGTGATTCCCTCTCCCGAATGCGACCAAGCTTCGTTGCCGTTGCCGGAACCGGCCCCTTGCATGGTCCAACGCAGGGCGGTTGTGCCCGCAATCGGCCGCACCATCAACGCGGCACGCAGGCACGCGGTGGAGCGATCGAAGCACTGGCTGCGGTAGAAACTGACCCCGAAGTTCACAACGATGCCTTTCAAAGCCGTTATCGGTCTGAGCGAAACTGTAAAGACTCTTTACTCAAGCGTCAACACCTTTGCGAGGGTGTTGCATGAAACCGTGGCATCCAACACATGTGCGGCACGCATGCATTCGACCGCCTTGTCCCAAAGACGCGACTGAGCCGCAAATCCCGACACCGCGTGTGACGGGGTGGTGACAGACGCGATTTTCAGACGAGCCCGATGTCCTTGGGGCGCGTGTCCGGAAAGATCGCCGCCAAGTCGGCGGAATTCAAGCCATACAACCGCGCAAACAGGCCCCCGAGCACCGCGCGGTATTCGTTCAGTACCGGCAGATCGCGGTTTTGATGCAACGTCGACTCCTCGATTCGCTGCTGATCTCCGGCCAGTCGCCCACCGCCCACTTTTCCACCCAACACGAGGTACGTGGTTCCGTGACCATGGTCGGTGCCACGATTACCGTTCTCGCGGAAGGTGCGCCCGAACTCGCTGATGACGACCACCACCGTGTCATTCCAGTGCGGACCCAGTTCATCGGCAAGGGCTGCCAGGCCCTTGCCGAGTTCATCCAGCCGGTTCGCCAGGTAGCCCGTCGCTGCCCCCTGGCCGACGTGTGTATCCCAGCCGCCTACATCGAGAAACGCCAGGTTGAATTGCTCGGTCAGTAAGTGGCCGATGCGGCGCGCCTCGGCCTCGAACCCTTTGGCGGGCAGCGCACCACGCGCAGAGTCGTTCATCTCATCGGCAAGGTTCTTCATCACTTCCTCGCGCACCCCGAAGCCGTCGTTGACGGCGGCCGCGAGCTTGGTGCCCGAGTACATGCCGGCGATCAAGGCGCTCTGGCGCGCATCGACCGCGGGCTTGCCGATCGACTTGAGCGCGACGTTCGACACCTCGCGCTTGCCGCGCATCGAAAGCGGCACCTGGTCGGTGAACGCGATGGGCTGGCTGGCCGACAGCCGCTGCGCCAGGCGGTTCATGAAGCCGGACTGGAAATCGCGCGTGCCGGTCAGGGGTTGACCCAGCTCGATGCTGTCCTGGGTCTCGAAGTGGCTGCGCGTTTCGTCATCGGTACCGGCGAACGGCACCAGCACGAGCTGTTTGCGAAGGTACATCGGCACCAGGCTTTCCAGCACCGCCGGGTGCAGGCCCCAATAGGAATCCAGGCCGATGGCACTGTGGTCGTCCTGACCAGGGCGGCTGATCGCGATGTTGGGGCGGGCGCGATAGTAGAAATCCGAACCGAACGGCACCAGCAGGTGCTGCGTATCCAGCCCGCCGCGCAGAAATACCAGCAGGAAGCGCGTGCCCGGCTGCGGCGTGGCCCACAGCAGCGTGCTGCGGCAGGCGAGAGGCAGCGCGGCGGCGAAGCGAAGGACTTGTCGGCGATTCATCAGGGGTTTCTCCATCGACAGCCGGTCAATGCACCATGAACTCGGGCGCGCTCAGCAACAGCATGTTCCACTCCTGGGGCGACGCCGCCTGATCCAACGCCTGGCGCGTGGTCGCGGCAAGCTTCTGCTGGATTGCCTCGAAGTAGAGCGCGTTGGAAAGTTGCGGAAAGGCCGGGCGCTCGCTTGGCGTCGGCCCTTCGGTCTTGAAAAGTCCCGCCGCTCCCGAGCCGATCGCCTTGGCAATTTCGAAGCGCGTGGTGAGCTGACCCGGTCCGGTCCAGGCCGACTCGGCCAGCGGATAGCCGTCGGGCGTCTGCCGGTTGTAAGGCGCCTCGCCCAGTCGATTCAGCCAGTTGATCATGGGGCCGGCGTTCAGGATCGGCTTCTCGTCGTACGCCAGGCGCACCGCCGAAACGACGTAGTGA
>DATBCI010000032.1:0-15301 GCA_036270555.1 Burkholderiaceae bacterium | reverse complement strand
CAGGTCGAATTTGCGCTCGAAGCGCAGAGCCTTCCTCCGGATCCGGGTGATGCGCTGTCGACCGCGGCGTATCGGATCATCCAGGAAGCGGTCAACAACGCGCTGCGCCACGGGGCGCCGTCGCGCGTTCAGATACAGGTGCGGGTCGAAGGCGTCGATCTGTCGATCCAGGTGAGCGACAACGGCAGCGGCCTGCCGAGCGGCTGGCGGCAACCGGGTCATTACGGGGTACTGGGCATGCGGGAACGCGCGGTCGCGCTCGGCGGCAGCTTCGAGCTGCAGAAACCCGACGGCGGCGGCGTCTGCATATCGGCGCGCATTCCGCTGCAGACGGAGCCGGCGGCCGCATGAGCACCAAGACCCGAGTGATGCTGGTCGACGACCACGCCGTCGTGCGGATGGGGTTTCGGCTGTTGCTTCAAGCAACGAGCGACATCGAAGTGGTGGGCGAAGCCGACAGCGGAGAAACGGCGTGCCAGCGGGTCACCGAGCTGCGGCCCGACGTGGTGGTGATGGACCTGGCAATGCCCGGCATGGGGGGTATCGAAGCCATCAAGCGCATTGCCGCGCGCGATCGCGATCTGCGCATCCTGGCCCTATCCGCGCACGAGGACACGAGCCACCCGAAGCGCGCATTGAAGGCCGGGGCGCTCGGTTACCTCTCCAAGCGGGGCGCTCCCGAGACGCTGATCGAAGCGATCCGAACCATTGCCAAAGGCCGCCGCTATCTGGATCCGCAGATCGCGCAGCGGATGGCCATGCAGGGTCTGGAGGGAGTGGAGAACCCGACCGAGCAACTGTCGGAGCGCGAGTTCGAGGTGTTCGTCCAGCTCGCGCGAGGTCTGTCGGTCAATCAGATTGCCGACAACCTGAAGCTGGCCCCTTCGACGGTCGGCACGCACTTGTACAACATCAAGCAGAAATTGGGTGTGCAGAACCAATCGGAGCTGACCCTACTGGCAGTGCGCCACGGCTTGATAGAGCCGTAACGGTCGGGTCGCTGCAACCCGCTAGGAGTGGCGCCGCAGCGCCGGGTGCTTCTCCTGGGCGCTCATGATCGCCTCGAAGAGGATGTGCTCCCGATGCCCGTAATCGGCGTCTATCAGCCGCGTGATGAACGACGCCGGGATATCGCGATAGGCGCGCCGGTCGGGATGGTAGGGCGGCACGCGCCAACCCCGGTCCATCAGCCACAGCCACTGCTCGTCGCTTAACCCAGCCTGCATCACCAGCCGCAGGCCTTCTTCGACGTGCACGACATAAGCTCCAATACGCGGCTTACGACTGCGCCGCGGCAGGCTGCGCGGAACCTGCTCGCCCAACAGTGATCGCAGCCGAGTGCGGAACGAACAAATCGGACTCATCTCAGGTCGCATTTTGAACAATTGGCCTGCCTTCGAGAAGGCCGCCTTCCAGGCTATCGCAATAAACCCACTTCTTAAGGACGTGTTCTCGCGGCTATGCCCGACACTTCATCCGGGTTACGTACTGAGTGAGCTCGCTCCAACGATCCTTGTGGACGACCTGCAGTGGCACCGCCGTGCGCGAGAGGTACTCCGGCAAGGCCGCATCGACGATTCCCGAATCCGCCAGCATGGCCGGATCGCTGGGCTCGTCCGGCAGATCGCATGATTTGACCAACACCAATCCCGCGCGCAGCGCGTGGGCGAGCCACGCCGCAATCGTGTCGGATGTGACATCCCACGTGCGCGCCAACTGTTGATCCTGCGCCATCAGCCGGCCTGGCATCCATACCGGAAGGCGCCGATTCGACCACACCTGCTCGATCTGATGCACGCTCGAACAAGGGATCGACCCCGATTCAATTCCACAGATCATGTGACCGAATTGCTCCATCGCGGCGATCGCCATCGCGTGGGCGATCTGGTCGCTGAAACGCCAGCGATGCTGCGCAACGCGAACTGCCTCTGCGAACGGCCCGCCACCCGGGACCACGACGAATCGTGCCGAACGCTCTTGTGCCAGCGACCGCAACCAGTGAGCCAGCGATGGATCGGCAGCCAGGCTCCCGCCCAGCTTTGCGACGACGATGGGAAGCTCCGGCGCCGTGCTCACCGAGCGGCGCGCCACGCCAGCGTCGCGACCGCCACCGCGGGGGCGCAAACGCCGATGGCCGTCGGATCATCCAGGCTCGAAACCACGAGGCGCGCAAACGCGACGGCCGGGCGGCGCAACGCACGGGCGAGCTCGGGTACCAGGAACGCGCCGCTGCCGGCAGCCACCAGCACACCCGCCGGAGCCACGGCTGCGCGCAGCAAGACCTGTTGCGCCGCGCGGCGAATCCGTTCCAGCTGGGTTACGCGAAACGACGCTGCCAACGTCTGCCAGGTTTCCAGGGAGCGCTCGTGCGCGTCGCGCCCGATCATCCGCGCCAGCCGCCGGGCGCTTGCGTGTGGGGTCTTTTCGGCTCCGTCCGCGCTCGGGTGCTGATCGCAGCGCTCATCCAGCTCCGCGGTGAGCCGGTAGACGTCAGCGGTGGTTGCGAACTGCTCGGCCATCAGCGGCACGCGCAGACCTTCGAACTCGATCGCATCGGCAATCGCCATCAATGCCGTCCGCACCACACCGGAGTACACCAGCTCGCCGCTGACCAGGCGCTCGAAATCGGTGCGTCCGCTCGCCCCGATGCGGCCATCGTGTATCGCCACCAGGTCGGTCGTCGTGCTGCCAATGTCGACCAGCAGGGCCTCTCCGATCCGGCTTGCAATGAACTGCGCCGTCGCCAGCCAGTTGGCGGAGGCCACGCCCGCCGGAACCTTCAACGCGTGGGCCGGATCCAGGAATCCCCGTTCCCCCGCAAATACCCGCAGGTGCGACGCACCGAAGCGCCCTTGCAGCGTCGCGACGATGCGCTGGACGCCTTCATCGCGGTCGACGAACAGGTCGGCCAGCTCGCCCGTCATCGTGGCCGCATGACGGGCGTGCGCCGCTAGAGGCGGCAGCCGAACCAACGCCTGCTCCAAAGCGGACTCCAACTGATCGAGTCCTCGCCACAGCGCACACGGCACCTGCAGTGCCGCCGTCACGCGTCCGTGCGGATCGACCACGGCGACCTTCACATGGGCCCCGCCGATGTCCCAGCCCACCTGGGCGAAGTCACCCGATCGCATCGCCGTTCAGCTGCAGGCGAACCGCGCGCCCGGGACCTGTGCGCAGGGGCAGGTGGAAACCCCCTGTGGCGGCGCCCAGGACCGATTCGGCCACGTTGACGCCGAGCGCCGCTTTCAAGCCGGCATACGACGTGGTCAGTCGCGGATTGATCTCGATCACGCGCGGCCCCGTGGGGGTCCGCACCCAGTCGATTCCGAAATAGCCGCGCAGCCCGGCAATGGCGGCGACGACCCGTTCTGCCAGCGATGCCAGCGATGCCGTTACCGGCTCGCAATTGACCTCGATGCCGGTCAGTTGCACCTGGCCGTCGCTCACACGCAGCAACTGCCGGTTCACGCTCAGCACGACAACGGCGCCGGGGCCAGCCAGCACACACAGGCTCATCGCCTCACCATCGACCCACGGTTGCGCAATCAGGCCGCTGCCGTCGGCGGCTGCGGCGGCGGCCTGTTCGCGGCTGCTGAATACGCGCATTCCAACAGCGCCTGCGCCGTCATCGGGCTTGACGACCCAGGGCGCATCGATGTCCGGCCACGCGGATCCAGACCGAAAACAGGGCACCACATCGATGTTCGCCTGGGCGAGGCGTTGCGCGGTCGCGAGCTTGCTGCCGGTCAGCGCGATCGCCTCCGGTTCGGGGCCGAGCAGGATACGGCCCGCGCCCCGCACCATACGAGCGACACGCTCCAGCTCGCCGCCGGTTTCCGGTGCGATCGGCCATACCGCGTCGCAGGACTCGATTTCCCGCGCCAGCGCTTGTATCGGCGGCGGTTGCGCCGCGCGCCAAAGGACCCGCGCGGCGCGCATCGCTTGGTCCGGAACCGGCAACCGCTCATCGCGCGCGAACGAGACCCGCACTCCGGGCAGCGTGAGCAGATCCGTCACCAGCGCACCGAGCATCAAGTCGCCTTCTCGAACCATGTGCGGCGGCAACGGAACGCCGGCCAATCCGCCGCCACAGATAAACTCGAACACGTGAACGCGCACCCCATTCCTGTCGGCGAGTCCTGCGAAGTCATACCCGTGATCGACGTGATGGGCGGCCTGGTCGTGCACGCGCGCTTCGGCGATCGCGCGCATTATCAACCGATTCGCTCCCGGCTTTGCGAGTCGCCGTGCGTCGAGGACGTCGTATCCGCACTGCTCGACTTGCATGCGTTCCGCCACCTGTACATTGCTGACCTGGATGCGCTACTCGGGCGCCCGCAGCAGCTGTCTGCCCTTGATGCCGTGCGGCGCGTTGCGCCCGAGCTGGTGTTGTGGATCGACGCCGGCATTCGTACCGGCGCGGAGCTGTCGGTCATCGGCGAGCGCGGGACACCGGTACTGGCGACCGAAAAGTTGACGCCGCGCCAGGCCGAAAGGCTCCTCGCGGCCTGTCCGCTGGCTGTCCTGTCCGTCGACTACCGCGGCGATTGCGCGCTCGGGGACCCGGTGTTCCTGGATCGTCTCGAGATCCGGCCCACCCAGATCATCGTGATGAACCTGGCGCGTGTCGGCAGCGGCCAGGGGCCCGACCTGCCGTTGATCGAAGCGCTGCGCCCGCGGGCACCGACGTCGCGCTGGTACGCGGCCGGAGGAGTTCGTGACGCGGTCGATCTGCAGCAATGCCGCGCGGCCGGCGTGGCTGGAGTGCTGGTTGCGAGCGCGCTGCATGATGGCCGCCTTACGCGGGCCGATCTGGATTCTGTCGCGAGTTAGCCGGCCAATGACGGCGTCCGTGGTCGCAATTTGTGCGGCGGTGTACCTGGGAATGATCCTGGGCGGGTTACCGTTTCTACAACTCGACCGCACCGGTATCGCGGTACTGGGAGCGATCGCGCTGGTCGGCATCGGTGCGCTCAGTCCCGAGCAAGCGGCCCAGTCCGTGCACCTGCCGACCCTCCTATTGCTCTTCTCGTTCATGGTGATCGCCGCCCAGATGCGGCTGGGCGGTTTCTACGACTGGATCACGCTTCGCCTGGCCGCCCTTGCCTTGAAGCCGGCGGCGTTGCTCGCATCCGTCATCGTTGCGGTCGCGCTGCTGTCTGCCGTGTTCAGCAACGACGTCGTGTGCCTGGCGGTGGCGCCCGCGTTGGCGGACGCCTGCGCCCGCCGCAGGCTGGACCCCGCCCCGTTTTTGCTGGCGCTCGCCTGCAGCGCCAACGTCGGATCGGCGGCCACCCTGATCGGGAACCCGCAGAACATGCTGATCGGCCAGGTATTGAACCTGCCGTTTGGCGGCTACCTGCTCGAAGCGAGCGTTCCGGTCTGCGCAGGCCTTGCGGCGATCTGGGCGTTGATCACCTGGCAGGTGCGCGGATCCTGGAGCGTCGACCCGGTCGAACGGCCAATAGCGCCCGCGGCCAACCTGGTCGCACTCGATCCGTGGCAGACCGCGAAAGGTCTGACCGTGACGGCAGCACTGGTGGCCGTGTTCCTGTTCACTTCATGGCCGCGCGAGGTGGCCGCATTGGTCGGGGCCGGGCTGCTGCTGATGAGCCGCAAGCTGCATTCGCGCGAGATGCTGGGGCAGGTCGACTGGGAATTGCTGATCCTGTTCATCGGGTTGTTCGTCGTCAATCGGGCTCTGGCCGACACGGGCTTGGCGCAGCAGGCGGTGCTCCGGATGTCGGCCGCTGGAGTGTCGCTCGCTGCCCCAGCCCCGTTGTTCGCAGCCACGTTCGTCCTGTCGAACCTCGTATCGAACGTGCCGGCGGTGATGCTCCTGCTGCCGTTGATCAGGTCGGCCTCCGATGGGCCATTGCTGGCGCTGGTCAGCACTCTGTCCGGCAACCTGCTGATGGTCGGATCGATCGCCAACATCATCGTCGTTGCTGCAGCCCAACGGCGCGGCATCCGGATCGACTGGCGGCGGCACGCGCGCACTGGAATCCCGGTCACGCTGATCACGCTGACGCTGGCAGCCGCGTGGCTGGCCGTGCGTGGCTAGCCGTGCGTGGCTAGCCTACCACTGCGGTTTCTGCGGCTTGCCGTCGGTGATCTCGTAATAGTCGCCCTTGTTCTGGCAGAAGATGTGCTCCGCGATCGACAGGCCCGTCGGGCTGTCCAGCGTTCCCGCGGTAACGCTGATATCGGCGCCGCCGGTTTCTTTCCAGAACAGATTCGAGCCGCACATCCGGCAAAAGGCTCGTTGCGCGCTGTCCGAGCTGCGGTACCAGGATAACGTCGTTTCCTTTTCCAATGAGAAGCTTTCCAAAGGCGCCGCGGCGTAGGTGCCATAGTGCCCGCTCTGCCGGCGGCATTGCGTGCAATGACACGCGATCACGTTGCGCAACGGTCCGTCGATCCGATAGCGGACCGCGCCACACAAGCATCCTCCCTTGAACTCCATCCCGGCATCTCCCTGCCCGCGGCGCCAGCCACCGATCTGGCGCCCGCGCCGGTCGCGAGTCTGCGCCGTTACATTCAAGCAGCCTTCGGCCGGGATGTCCACCCGGGTCCCGAGGTCCAGGTCCGGTTGCAACTCGCGCAGCGGGGTTCGGATAAGCTTCGAGTCCATCGTGGATCTCGCATTTGTCACCGGGGCATCGGGTTTCGTCGGCTCGGCGGTGGCGCGGGCGCTGATCGCGTCCGGCTGCCGGGTGCGCGCATTGGTACGACCAACGAGCCCCCGCACCAACCTCGACCTCGCGCAACTTGAAATCGTCGAGGCCGACATGCGTGACGATCAGGCCGTCGCGCAGGCGGTGGCCGGGGCCCGTTACGTGTTTCACGTCGCCGCGGACTACCGCCTGTGGGCACCGGACCCGGCCGAGATCGTTCGAAACAACGTGCAGGGCACGCGTGCCGTATTGCGCGCTGCCCGCAGCGCGGGCGTCGAGCGCATCGTGTACACCAGCAGCGTTGCCACGCTGAAACTCGACCCGGACGGTGCACCGGCCGACGAAAGCGCGATGGTGTCGGAAGACCGTGCGATCGGCGCGTACAAGCGCAGCAAGGTGGCCGCCGAGTTGTTGGCGCTGCAGATGGTGTCGAACGAAGCGCTGCCGGTCGTGATCGTCAATCCATCGACACCGATCGGACCGCGCGACGTCAGGCCCACGCCCACCGGGCGCATCATCGTCGAGGCTGCCTGCGGCAGGATGCCGGCCTTCGTCGACACCGGGCTGAACCTGGTCCATGTGGATGATGTCGCCCAAGGCCACCTGCTGGCGCTGCGGCACGGCAGAATCGGCCAGCGCTATATCCTGGGCGGCGAGGATGTCACGCTGGCGCGGATGCTTCAGATCATTGCCGAACTGATCGGGCGGGCCGCGCCACGCGTGCGTCTGCCACGGCGCGCCCTCTATCCGGTCGCGTTTGTGTCCGAGCTGCTGGCTCGCGTGACCGGCAAAGAGCCCTTTGCCACGATGGATGGATTGCGCATGGCGAAGTACCACATGTATTTCAGCAGCGCCAAAGCGCGCGCGGAACTGGGCTACCGCTCGCGCCCGGTGGCCGAGGCGCTGAAGGATGCGATCGCCTGGTTCCGCCAGGCGCACATGATCCCATGATGTGGCCTGCGTTCTTTACAGCGTTGGCGGTGCTGGCGCTGGCGACCTGGATCTACCTGCTACTGGCGCGCGGCGGGTTCTGGCGCTGCATCCAGCGCGACAGCTGCGATGCGCCCGAAGCCGATCCATCGTGCTGGCCAGGCGTAGTAGCCGTGGTCCCCGCTCGCAACGAGGCCGACATGATCCCGCATTCCCTCGCCTCGCTGCTGCGCCAGAACTACCCGGGCTCGTTCTCGGTGATACTGGTCGACGACAACAGCGATGACGGCACGCTGGTGGCTGCGCGCGAGGCGGCCGCGAGCGCCACCACGCCACTGACGATCGTACGGGGAGCGCCGCTACCCGCCGGATGGACCGGGAAGCTGTGGGCTGTGCGCCAGGGCATCGAACGGGCCGATGCCTCCTCAGTGCCGCCCGACTACCTGCTGTTGACGGATGCCGATATCGGCTTCGAGGCCGACGCGCTTCGAAGCCTGGTGCGGCGCGCCGAGGCCGGCGGGCTTGCGATGGTTTCATTGATGGCAAAGCTTCGCTGTCGCAGCTTCGCTGAGCGCGCCCTGATCCCCGCCTTCATTTTTTTCTTCCAGATGCTGTATCCCTTCGCCTGGGTCAATCGGCGCGAAGCGCGCACCGCGGCGGCAGCGGGCGGCTGCCTGCTGGTGAAACGGACCGCGTTGGCCCAGAGCGGAGGCATCGAATCGATTCGCGGCGCATTGATCGACGACTGTGCCCTGGCGGCACGCCTGAAGCGGCACGGCCCGCTGTGGCTGGGGCTGACCGACCAGGTGCGCAGCCTCAGACCCTATCCCTACTTCAGCGACATCCGCCGCATGGTGGCGCGCAGCGCCTATGCACAGCTGCGGTTCTCGCCGTGGCTGCTGGCCGCTACGGTGGCCGGCCTGGCCCTCGCCTACCTCAGCGCGCCCTTGATTGCCGTCTTCGGGTCTGCCACCGCCCGCTGGGTCGCCGCCGCGGCCTGGATGCTGATGGCGGTGGCCTTCTGGCCAACCCTTCGCTTTTACCGCCTGCCCGCCTACTGGGCTCCCATGCTGCCCGCGATTGCGGCCATCTACCTTGGATTCACGCTCGACAGCGCGTTGCAGTATCGACAAGGACGGGGGGGCTTGTGGAAGGGACGCGCCCAGGCCCCGTCGAGGGACGCAGCGTGACCCGATGACGACGACATCCGAGGACGTCGGCACCGGCAAGACCCGGGAGAACTTTCCGGTTGCCTCGCGCCTGATCGCTCCCGGACTGCGCGAGCCGATCCATGCCTACTACCGCTTTGCGCGGGCAGCGGACGACGTGGCCGACCATCCAACGTTGGAGCAAGCGCTCAAGTTCGAGTTGCTCGACGGTCTGGAGGCCACGCTGCTAGGAAAAACGGACCGCGATCCGGCCGCGCTGCCGCTGCGAGCGCAATTGCGCGCGCGTTCCCTGTCACCCCAGCATGCCCTGGATCTGCTGACCGCGTTTCGGCTCGACGTCACCAAGCGGCGCTACCAGGATTGGGACGATCTGATGCACTACTGCCGCTACTCGGCCATGCCGGTCGGCCGCTTCGTACTCGAGGTGCACGGCGAGAGCCGCGGCACCTGGGAAGCGAGCGATCCATTGTGCTCGGCGCTGCAAGTGATCAACCATTTGCAGGACTGCGTGAAGGACTACCGTTCGCTCGACCGCGTGTACGTGCCGCTGGACGCGTTGGCACGCTTCGGCTTGACGGTGCAGGCGCTCGATGCGCCGCGCGCGACACCGCAACTGCGGGCCTGCCTGCAGTCGGTTGCGCAAAAGAACCAGACATTGCTGCCGCAAGCCGAGCAGCTCCCGCATCGGGTCAAGGACTTGAGGCTCGGCATCGAGACGGCCGTCATCGCAGCCGTCGCACACAAGCTCAACCGCTGGCTGCTCGAGCGCGACCCGTTGAGCGAACGGGTGCATCTCACCCGCATAGAAGCGTTGTGGCTGGCGGGCGCAGCCGTCGTGCCGGAGCTTTTCAGGCGATGGCGCGGTGCGCCCGACCAGCCGGCCCATCGGGGTGGCGCGTGATGTCGCAGCAAGTCCCCTCCGACCGATCGGCCGCGGCGTCCGCTGCCGCATCGGCAGCCAGCACCAGTTCGTTCTACGGGGCGCTGCGCATTCTGCCGGCCTCACAGCGCGAGGCGATGTACCAGATTTATGGGTTTTGTCGTGCCGTCGATGACATTGCCGACCGCTCCGGAGCCCGCGACGCGCGCGTGGGCGAGCTGGGCCAATGGCGCCAGGACATCGACGACCTGTATCACGGGCGCGACACGCCCACGCATTTGCGTGGCCTGTCCTCGGTAATCCGCGCCTACGGCCTTGAGCAGCAAGACTTCGACGCTATTATCGATGGAATGTTAATGGATGCTGAACGTGACATCCGGGCGCCCGACTGGGCGACGCTGGACCTTTACTGCGATCGCGTCGCCAGCGCGGTGGGTCGCCTGTCGGTGCACGTGTTTGAGGTGCCACCCGACCAGGGCCGGCCGCTGGCGCATCATCTGGGCCGCGCGCTGCAGCTGACCAACATCCTGCGCGACCTCGATGAGGACGCAGCGATTGGCCGTGTCTACCTTCCGCGCGAGGCGCTCGCCGAGGCCGGCATCGAGGCAACCGACCCGCGCGCCGTGGTGGCCCATCCACGCCTGGCGCAAGCGTGCGCACCGTTGATCGCGCGTGCACGCGAGCACTTCGCGCAGGCGGCGCGCGTGATGGACACGTGCCGGCGTGCCGTGGTGCGCTCGCCGCGAGTGATGTCGCTGGTGTACTCGAACATCCTGGACCGGATCGAGCAACGCGGCTTTGCTCCGCCGCGTCCACGCGTGCGCGTGAGCAAGACGCGCCTGATGCTGACCGTGTTGCGCCATGGAGTGGTCTGATGGCGGATAACACGGTTCGCAAGGTCGGAGGCAGGCTGGTGCGGCTTTCGCGCGCGGTCAACAGGATTCGTTCGGCGGCCCAGGTCGAGGGGCTGCGCCGATCGGCGCCGTCCAACGTCCTGACGATGTCGGCTCGGTTGAACGAGCCGAAGGCCATTTCGGGCGAGCTGACTCCCTGCCTGCTGCAGCAGGCGATCGACAAGGCGATGCACGCCTTGGCGAGTCTGCAAAAGGAAGACGGGCATTTCGTGTTCGAGCTGGAAGCCGATTCGACCATCCCGGCCGAGTACGTTCTTCTGGTTCACTGGTTGGGCGAGTCCCCGGATCCGGAGCTGGAACGCAGGATCGGCGTCTATCTGCGCCGCGTCCAGGGTGAGCACGGGGGTTGGGCGCTGTTCGAGGGGGGGCGCCTGAACATCTCGGCCAGCGTGAAAGCGTACTTCGCGCTGAAGATGATCGGCGATGACCCGGACGAACCGCACATGGCGCGTGCGCGCCAGGCGATCCTGGCGCATGGCGGAGCCGCGCGTGCCAACGTGTTTACGCGGTCGCTGCTGGCGCTGTATGGGGCGATGCCGTGGAGCAGCGTGCCGGTGATGCCGGTGGAGATCATGCTGCTTCCGCGCTGGTTCCCATTTCACATCTCCAAGATCTCTTACTGGGCGCGCACGGTGCTCGTGCCGCTCACCGTGCTCAATGTGCTGCGGCCGCTCGCGCGCAACCCGAAGCGAGTGGGCATTCCGGAGTTGTTCTGCACGGCGCCCGACCAGGTGCGACGCTGGCCCAAGGGCGAACACAACCGCTTTCCCTGGGGTCAACTTTTCCGTGGCGTCGACCGCGTGCTTCGCATCATCGAGCCGCACTTCCCGGCGGGCCCGAGGCAGCGCGCGATTCAAAAGGCCGTGCAGTTCACCGTCGAGCGGCTGAACGGGGTCGATGGGCTGGGCGCGATCTTTCCCGCCATGGCCAATTCGGTCATGATGTTCGATGCCTTGGGCTATCGCCCAGACCAGCCCGAAATGGCGTCGGCACGACGTTCAGTCGATGGGCTGTTGATCGTCAAGAACCACGAAGCCTATTGCCAACCGTGCGTGTCGCCAGTGTGGGACACCGCGCTGGCGGCGCATGCGTTGCTCGAAGTCGGCGGCGAAGAGGGCGTGGCGCGCGCCGAGTGGGCCCTTCAGTGGCTCAAGCCTCGCCAGGCGCTGGATACGGTGGGCGATTGGGCGGTCACCCGGCCGCGTGTGCGGCCCGGCGGCTGGGCCTTCCAATACAACAATCCTCACTATCCCGATATCGACGACACGGCGGTCGTGTTGATGGCGATGGATCGCGCGGCACGCGAGTCCCGATTGGCCGACCGGGGCGACTTCGGGACAGCCATCGCACGCGGGGTCGAGTGGGTGCTCGGGATGCAGAGCCGCGATGGCGGGTTCGGAGCTTTCGACGCCGACAACGACTACGAATATCTGAACCACATTCCGTTCTCGGACCACGGCGCGTTGCTGGATCCTCCGACCGCCGATGTGACCGCGCGCTGCGTATCGATGCTGGCGCAACTGCAGATCGACGGACGCGAACCGCAGCGGGCCCTTGCGCGCGCATTGCGCTTCCTGCGGCGTACGCAGGAGTCCGACGGCAGCTGGTACGGACGCTGGGGGATGAACTACATCTACGGCACCTGGTCGTCGCTGTGCGCGCTCGGCGCTGCGGGCGTGGGACCCGAAGCGCCGGAGGTCCAGCGCGCGGTGCAGTGGCTCGAGTCGATACAGAACCCCGATTTCGGCTGGGGCGAGGACGGAGACAGCTACAAGCTGGGGTACCGCGGCTATGAGCCCGCACTCAGCACCGCATCGCAGACCGCCTGGGCGCTGCTTGGCTTGATGGCCGCGGGCGGTGTCGATCGCCCGGCCGTCGAACGCGGCGTGCGTTACCTGCAGCGCACGCAAGGGTCTGACGGTTTGTGGCCGGAACCTCGCTTCACCGCGGTTGGCTTTCCGCGCGTTTTCTATCTGCGCTATCACGGGTACGCCAAGTTCTTCCCACTGTGGGCGCTGGCGCGTTATCGCAACCTGAAGTCCGCGGGCCATCGGCCTTGGACGATCGGAATGTAGGCACCCGGTGTTTGGACGTCGACACTCGATCGAGACATCGAGGACTACGTCATAGGTCTTAGGCAGGTGGCAGCTGAAGTTACGGTCGGCTTCCGCGTCGTGAACAGCCTGCCAAGAGAGAACGCGTCACCGGTCGCCCATCGCGAGCAATCGACCTTAAGCCGACATCCACTGGCGCAGCGAGAGCAGCTAGATCTCGCGAGAAGCAGACGCGCAGGCCGTTGGACGCCGCTGGACCTTGCTTCAGTGCGTAGATCACGGTACTAACGGTACGGTGCACATCACAGCGCGAGGAGGTCCACTTATGTGCGTGCGGCGCATCTTTACGGCCTGGATCCGGTGCTCATGGATCCTCGCTCTTTGCGCGGGGTCTTGGGTCCAGGCTCAGCAAAAACCGATCGCGTTTGTTAACGTGACAGTCGTTCCGATGAACCAAGGGCGCGTATTGACGGAACAGACTGTAGTGGTGGTGGGGCCGCGCATTGTGCAAACGGGGCCCACGTCCTCGATCAAGCTGCCGGCCGATGCGCTAAGGATCGACGGTCGTGGCGCCTTTCTCATGCCCGGTTTGGCAGACATGCACGTGCACCTGATCCGCTCGCTCGATGCAGTCAAATCTCAAGCGTCATCATCGGCAAAGCCAACCGCTCCTCGCACGATACCGCCGCTTTCCGCATCTGACGACCACGAGAGTGAAAATCGTGCGTTAGGGCTCCTGTTCGTGTCGAACGGAATCACCAGCGTGCGCAATATGTGGGGTGACTCCGCGATTGATACCTTCGCCGAAGAGGTCAAGTCGGGGCAGGTGCTTGGACCGCACGTCTACTCGACGGGGCCCATCACGGATGGAAGTCCCTATACGTGGCAAGGCAGTCGGGTCGTGGATAGCCGATCCGAAGCAGAAGAGGCGGTGGAGCAGGACATTGGAGCACATCGAATCGCTATAAAGATCTACAACGGACTGTCGGCCGACGCCTACCACTGGTTGGTCTCTTCAGCCCGGATACGTGGTCTGCCGGTAGTGGGTCACGTGCCCGACACCGTCGGACTCCGTGGTGTGGTCGAGGCACGGCAGGATTCGATAGAGCACCTTGACGGCTTTCTCGAAGCACTGCAGCCCGACCCCGCTTCAGTACCGAACGCCACAACACAGCAGCTGCTTGAGAATGCCGATTTACGCGCGCTGCCTACTCTGGTCGAGTCGATTAGGGCCGCCAATATCTGGAATTGCCCGACATTGATACTGGTTAAGAACATTGCGGACGATGCCGAATGGCAACGCAGACTCGGCCTCATGCCTCCCGCGATGGTCGAGCGGTATCGAAAAGGGATGCCTCGGTGGCATGCACATCCAGAGGTAACACAGCACGTTTATGATTTCTATCTAAAGATCGTGCACGGCCTGCACGAACGCGGCGCCCGCCTGCTGCTTGGAACTGATACGCCGAAACCAACGGTATTGCCCGGTTTTTCGCTGCGCGATGAGCTTCAAAGCTTCGTGCGCGCGGGTCTGACGCCCTATGAGGCACTCCGCGCTGGCACTAGCGATGCGGCAATCTTTCTACACCAAGAGAAGGAGTTCGGAACGGTCGGCGCGGGATTGCGCGCCGACCTCTTGCTACTCAAGGCGGATCCACTACAGAGCGTTGATAACGTGGACAAGCGAGTCGGTGTGATGGTCGCGGGACGCTGGTTTACCGAGGCTGAGCTACAAGAGCGGTTGCTTGTCTTGCGGGACAGCTACCACCAGTGAGCCTGCTCCCGATGCGCCTATTGCTCGACGAGTCGGTGCCACGGAAGGTCCGGCTTGCCCTGGTGGGCCATGAAGTGCGAACCGTCGTCGAGGTGGACTGGGCCGGACGGGTCAACGGCGAGCTCCTGCCGTTTGCTGCGACGGCCTTCGACGCGTTTCTGACCGTCGACTGCGAACCTGCAGGCGCACCGACCGCCGGCCGACGCGCAGTTAAAGACCGTTACGAGCAGCGCTGATCGGGTGGCTCGCTCCACTGTCGTGGTCGTCACCGGCCTGCTGGCCGAGGCGCGCGCTGTGCGCTTGCCCCTGGATCAGACCATCGCCGGTGGAGGCGATCCGATCCGCCTCGAACGTGAACTCGAGCGTGCGCTTTCGGACGGCGCCGAGGCGGTCCTGAGCTTCGGGCTGGCGGCCGGCCTGCAGGCGGGACGAGGACCCGGGACACTGGTCATCCCCATCGAAGTGGTCAGCGCAAGCGCGCGCTATCCGACCGATGCGCGATGGAGCGCGCGCATGCGCGACGTGGTCGGCGGCGCTGAGGCGGGGCTGATCGCGGGAGTCGATGCTCCTTTGCTGCGCCCTGCCGATAAGGCGCAGCTGCACCAATCGACGGGCGCGATCGCAGCCGACATGGAGTCGCACCTGGCGGCGCGCCTGGCGCAGCAGGCCGGGCGGCCCTTTGCCGCGGTCCGGGTCATCTCCGATCCGGCCGAGCGAAGCCTGCCGAAGGCGGCGGCGATCGGCATGAAGCCGGACGGCAGCGTCAACGCAGTCGAGGTATTGCTCTGCCTCCTGCGCGACCCTCGCCAGTTGCCCGATCTGGTGCGGGTGGCCGGCGAGGCGCGCACCGCGATGCGGGTCCTGAAGCGCTGCCGGCGCGCCCTGGGTCCCGAACTGGGCTGG
>DATBCI010000031.1:0-4372 GCA_036270555.1 Burkholderiaceae bacterium | reverse complement strand
TTGCGGCCCAGCAGGGTGGCCACCTGACCATCGGCCAGCGCCACTGAAACCCCGTGCAGGATGTGGCTCTTGCCGTAGTACGTGTCGAGGTTCCTGGCTTCCAGCGCGTTCATGTCGCGCTCGCTCCCAGGTAGGCGGCCTGCACCCGCTCGTCGGCGGCGATCTGCCCGGGCGTTCCATCGGCCAGCAGCGAGCCTTCCGCCATCACCATGATGCGGTCGGCCAGGTGAAACACGACCCGCATGTCGTGCTCGACCAGCAGGATCGTGAGCGAGCGTTCGCGGTGCAGGCGGCGCACCAATTCGGTGATCTCGAACGTTTCCTGCTCCCCCATGCCGGCGGTCGGTTCGTCCAGCAGCAAAAGGCGCGGCTTCAGGCCGAGCGCCATCAGGATCTCGGTGGTGCGCTGGTCGCCGTGGGACAGCTCTCCGGCCAGGCGCCACGCCTTTGGCGTCAAGCCGCCCAACTGGAGCAATTCCTCGACCCGGCTCTCGACCAGGCGTGCGGCAGGGCCCGCCAGCCAGGGGCGCAGGCGCAACCCCGCTTCCGACTCCACCGGAATGCGCAGGTTCTCGTGAACCGTGAGCTCCGGAAACACCTCGGTGATCTGGAAAGTGCGGGCGATCCCCATGCCGACGCGCTCGTGGGCGGCGCGCCCCGTGATATCCGCGCCGTCGAATACGATGCGTCCGCTGCTCGGAGCCACGAAGCCGCTGAGCAGGTTGAACAGCGTGGTCTTGCCGGCGCCGTTGGCCCCGATCAGTGCACGCAGCTCGCCCGGCGCGATGGCCATCGACACGTCATTGACGGCTCGCAGGCTGCCGAAGCAGCACGACAGCTGTTCGACGCGCAGCAGGCTCAAGCCGGCCCCCTGCGCCTGAGCAGACCGAGAATTCCCCGGGGGAAAAACAGCACGACCAGCACGAAGATCAGCCCGACGATCGACATCCAGTTTTCGGTGTGGCTCGACACGTAATCCTGCAACACCACGAAAACGGCCGCCCCGATCAGCGGGCCCCAGAACGAGCGCATGCCGCCCAGCACCGCCATGATGACGAAGTTGCCTGACATGTCCCAGCGCAGCGCGCGCGGATCGGTGAAGTTGTTCAACAGCGCGTACAACGTCCCGGCCAGGCTGACGAACGCGCACGAGATGACGAACGACAGCCAGATGTGGCGTTCGACGGCGATGCCCAGGAACCGTGCGCGACGCTCGTTTTCGCGGATCGCCAGCAGCGTGCGGCCGAACGGGGAGTTCAGCAGCAGCGCCATCGCACCCGCCGAAGCGGCGAAGCAGGCCAGCGCCAGGTAGTAAAACGCTACGTCGTGACTCTGGATATCCAGGCGGATTCCGGCCAGGTCGATCGGCTGCCGCTGCCAGCCGGTGAGGCCGTCATCGCCTCCGGTGACCGTGTTCCAGCGAAACGCGATGAAATAGAACACCTGGCCGAAGGCGATCGTCACCATCGCGAAGTACACGCCGCGCAGCCGCGCGATCAGCGCACCGATGATCGCCGCGGCGGCGGTACCGACCACGACCCCGATCAGCATTCCGAGCATCGTGCTGGGTACCAGATACTTCAACGTCATGCCGACGCCGTACGCGCCCAGGCCGAAGTAGGCCGCGTGCCCAAACGACAGCGTGCCGGTGTAGCCGAGCAGGAAGTTCAGCGCCGTCGCGGCCAGCGCCATCACGACGACGCGGCTGGCCAGCTCCGTATAGCCGCCGATCGCGTTGATCCAGAACGGCATCGTCACCAGCACCAGCCACACGAGCACGGTCGGGCCCAGCGATTGGAGCCGGGTCACTTCAGGCGTCCTTCCTCGCCGAGCAGCCCGCGCGGACGCACCAGCAGCACCAGCCCCATCATCACGTAGATGACCGCTTCGCTCCCCGATGGCACGAACACCGTGGCCAGCCCCGACGCCACTCCGATCAGAAGGCCGCCCAACAGGGTTCCAGGAAGGCTTCCGAGGCCACCCACGACGATCGCCACAAAGCTGGGCATGATCAGCGATGTGCCGATCGTCGGTTGCAGGCCGAGCATGCCGGCCGCCAGCACGCCCGCCAGGCCGGCCAGGTAGATGCCGAGTCCGAAATTCAGATTGCGCAGGACACGCACGTTCACGCCCAGTGCCGACACCGTTTCCAGGTCGAGCGTGCCAGCGCGGATCCGCATGCCCAGGCGGGTGCGGCCGAGGACGAAGAAAAGGCCTCCCACGGCCAACGCCACCAGGGCCACCATGAAGAGGCGATAGCCGGTCAGGAAGAAGAACTCCGTGCTCAGGGGGCGCGCCAGGGCCGCCGGGATCGGGTAGGGCAGGCTCTGGGCGCCCCAGATGTAGCGCGCCAGATCCTCCAGAATGTAGGCCAGTCCGAAGGTCAGCAGCAGGCTGTACAACGGATCACGCCCGTAAACACGACGAATCAGCAATCGCTCGACGCCGAGGCCCAGCACGGCGGTCAGCAGGGGTGCCACCACCAGCGCACCCCAGAAACCGAGCAGCGGCATCAGCGTGTACGCGAGATAGGCACCCAGGGCCAGAAAGCCGCCGTGCGCGAAATTGATCACGCCGCTCAGGTTCATGATCAGCGACAGGCCGAGCGCCATCAGCGCGTAAAACGCACCGACGATCAGGCCGTTGAAGACGTTGAACAGGACCAGCTGCAGCATGCGGCCGTCAGCTCGGCCAGACCAGCTTGCAGGGGCTGTCCTCGACGCGTCCCGCGACGTCGACCCCGCGCGCGACGCGCGCCACGTTGAACAAGTCCTCCGGATCCGAACCCCCGGCCTGCGCCGAGCCGACGAACAGCGACGCGATGAACTGATGGTCTTCGGCGCGATAAAACGCCTGATCCGGAACCAGGCCGACTTCGGGCGGCACCTTCATTCCCGAAAGGGCCTTCGCCATCTTCACCGCGTCCAGCGATTTGGCCGAGGTAGCCGCCAGCGCGCAGCTCCAGGTCGACACGAAGCCGAACCAGGTACGCGCGGTCGGAACCTTGCCGGTTTTCTTGCGGATCGCTTCGACGAACTCGGCCACATGGGGCACGCCGGGCTGCTTCCAGTACCACTCGAACACCCAGGCGCCGATCCGGGCCTCGGGCGGCAGACCCTCGAGCGACTCGAGCTCCTGCTGCGCGCCGGCCAGGTGCATGCGCTTGTCCAGTCCGAATTGGACGGCCTGCTTCAGCGCGTTGATCATGTCATCGCCCTGGATCAGGAACAGGATTACGTCGGGATTGGCGGCCTGCGCCTTGATCAGGTATGAAGAAAAATCGGTCGTGCCCAGCGGCGCCAGATCGGCTCCGACCTTGCTGGCCCCGACCTTGACCGCGGCCTGCTCCAGCGCCGCCTGCAGCGTGTGGCCGTACGCGTAATCGGGCGTGATGTAGTACCACTTGCGGCCGGCCTTCTCGACCAGCTGCTGTGCCGCCGCGTTCGCCTCCATCTGCGTCGAGTTGCACACGCGGAACACGTTCCAGTGACAGGTGGCACCGGTGATCGCGTCGGTATGCCCTCCCGGCACGATGTGCAATATCCCCTTCTCCTTGCTGACCTCGGCCATCGCGAGCCCCAGCGCCGAATTGACGTTGCCAAGCAGGAAATCGACCTTGTCGCGCTCGATCAGCTTGCGCGATTTCTGCACGGCTGTTCCCGCGTCTCCGCTGGTCGAGTCCTCCGACAGCAGTTCCACCTGGCGTCCCAGGATGCCGCCCTTGGCGTTGATCTGGCTGATGGCCAGCTCGCAACCATGCAACTCGTTCTTGCCGACCGCGGCGTAAGTCCCGGTCAGCGGGTTGCACAGTCCGATCCGCACCGCCTGCTCGCCGCGGGCCGACAGGATGAACGGTGGGGCCAGGTTCGCGGCGCCGGCAGCCAGCGCGACACGCAGGACACTACGGCGACCCGGGGCGGCCGGGCGGTCTGCATCGCTCATTGCTCGTTTCTCCTCGTTTTGTGCGGGTTGCCTTGCCTTGCTGCACTTTGCTGGGTGCGGGGCTCGTTTCTTGCTCGTTTGTTGTTATACCGGCGCGCAGGCTCAGCCTGGCGTCGAGACGATAGTATGTCGCGCAAGGCCGAAACAAGACAGGGTATTGAGCAGACTTCCATCTTGCGCTGCAGCGAGCCATGCACCAGGGTTGCCCCTATCCTTCGCAGCTTTTGCCGGGCGCTGCCGCCCGCAGGATAGGCGCCTGCTTCGGTCTTTGGATCGTTGCCGCCGCGCTGCAGGCGTGCGCCGCCTCCTCACCGACCGGGCACTCGAACGCGTTGTGGGTGCTGGTCGACATCGGATGCAACAAAGGGCTCAACGTGGTGCCTTCGCTTCAATGCGACGCCACCCACCAGGACGCCATACTGAAGGACCG
>DATBCI010000030.1:0-5956 GCA_036270555.1 Burkholderiaceae bacterium | reverse complement strand
CAGGGGACCACAGCCGCCAAGAGCGGGGAAGCCGACACCATCGGCATCGACGATTTCTCGAAGATCGACCTGCGGATCGCGCGCATCGCGGCCGCCGAGCTGGTCGATGGCAGCGACAAGCTGCTGAAGCTGACGCTCGATCTCGGCGACGGTCGGCCACGCCAGGTTTTCTCGGGGATCAAATCCGCTTACCAGCCTGCGGACCTGGTCGGACGGCTGACCGTGATGGTCGCCAACCTGACGCCACGCAAAATGAAGTTCGGCTTGAGCGAGGGCATGGTGCTGGCCGCCAGCGATGAGGAGGGCGCTCGCCCGGGGCTGTTCCTGCTGGATCCGGATCCGGGCGCGCACCCGGGGATGCGGGTGAAATAGGCAACGAGGGGCTCGGCATGCCCGCGGCCGCACTCTCGTAATGCTTCAGACGCCGACGCGGTCATCGCACCCGGCACCATGTCGTCGGCGCTGCGGCGTCTCGTGGAAAGCATCCAACGGCGGGCCGGGCGACCATAGCTACAATACGGGCGAGGAGAGCAACGTGGCCGAGTACGAATCCGACATCACACGTTTCATTCGCGAGATGAAGCAGCGCAAGCCGGAGCTGGATCGCAAGCAGCGCGAGGCGCGCGAGATCTGGTGGGACAAGTCGCTCGACCTGGACGAGCAGGCGCGGTTCAAGCAATCGCTCGTGAGGATGCCCGGATACGTCTACCAGACGAAGCCTAAGCTTTCGAATTGAGAGCCTAGCGTGCGTGGTATTCCATCTCCCAGCGCAGTTCCGTGTTCCGCGTCAAGCCGTTCCCTTCGCACTTCAGCCGCGTCACGGTATCGATTGCCGCCTGATTGAATGAACGGTCACTGGATTTGAGAACGGCGATATCCTTGATGGCGCCCTCGGGGGTCAGGACCAGCGACACGGTCACCGATCCCGAAGTGATGCCCGCTGCCGCCGCCTCGGACGGATAGCCGACGTCCTTGGCCGCTTGAAGCGCGTTGGGGCAATGCGCCACGACTTTTTCGGTCGAGCGCTCCGACGGCGCGGTCCCGGAGTCCTTCGACGTCGGGGCTGAACCCGGGTAGTAGCTAACGTCCGTCCCCTGCCCTTCGCCCGTGACACCGACCACGTTGAACTCGCTTGTGGTCATCACTCTGTCGTCGATCATGACCTGGGCGCGGAAATGCCCGACGCCGAGACCGGCCGCCTGCTGACGGCACCAAAGGCGGAAGGGAGTCGTTTTGAGTTCGAGATCGCCCTTCGACGTGGCTACGATCTTGTCGCCGGCGTACCAAAGACAGGTCAATCGATGTCTACCGGCACTTTCCGTGGCCGGATCCCATTGAACATAGCTGACAACGTAGACCGGATCCTTAAGTTGAACAGCAGACATGGGAATCTCCTGCCATTTCCCTGCTGTGCCGCCACCCGTCGTGATCATGCTGGTCCCCGCAGACAATCGCTCGACCGGTATTGCCGAGCAGGCCGCGAGCATGCACAAGCCGACGAGAATCAAAGCAACGGGAGTTGTTCCTGTCATCTTCTCAGTGCCGTGAGAGAATTGGCTCAAGAGCTGAAGGTCTTTATCGTAGGCTCCGAGTCAATCGAGCGTCAACACACTGGCGTTGCCACCGGCCGCCGTCGTGTTGGAGCCGATCACCCGTTCGGCCACCATCGGCAGGCCAGGCGGCCAGCGCCGTCAACTCGGGCGGCGCCGCATCGCGCGTGGTCGCCTCGCAAGGCGCGGGCGCCTGCGCATCGGTGCCGGTACGCAGCCGTGAGCGACCGGCGCGATCAGGAAGGTGGCTTAAGGATTGAGCGAGCTCGCGACGCAGGGCCTGGCAGCGGAAAATTTCGCTCGACCTGCGTCGGGCGGTGCGAACGACGCTCGGAGTCCCCGTGCTGCCGCAACACCGTACGGTCTCTCACCGCTCACCGAGGCTGGTCATCGCAAAGCCCGGAGCTGGTCCGGAAACGACACCGACGGTTGCGTATCCCTGCTGCCACATCTGTTCAATTTGCGCCGAGTCCTGGGCCGTCGTGAATGGCCGGGCCATCGTGTCGCCCTGCACGCGCGTGCCCACGATATAGGCGTCGCCGGAACTGTCGGCGACACCAGTGGCGGTGATGATGTAACCCTGTGCCGCAAGGCCAGCAGCCGCAGCCGGAGCAGTGGCCGGGGTCGCCGTGACGACTTGCACCTCATAGACGGTGGCAGCATCGGCCTGCCAGCCATAGGAGACGAAGGTCACCTGGCCGCCGTCGCTCGAGATCGCCGTGACAACCCTGCCGCCGGCGCCGGCCTGGGTGGCCGCGGCTTGCAGGCCAGATGGTGGGACGGTCTGCACAGCCAGATCGAAACCCGCAGCCTGCGCCGATTGGGCCCAGGACAAGGCGAAAAGGTTGTCGGCCGGCTCAAGGTCGAGCGAGGTGATGACCGACGCTGAAGAAACAAGGGTAACGCCATTGCCGAATGCCAGAGACGATGGGTCACCTTGCAGATCCACCTGGAAGCTTGAGTAGAAGTCGCTTCCGTAGCCTGCCAGGAGCGCCGGGCTGCCGGAGGAGTCCGCCAGGGGCAGCTCCGAGAAGAACCAGGCGCATCCCATCCCGTTCGTTACCCCGGGTGCGCAGTCCCCGCCACTGACCACCAGGGGCGTCCCGAGAGCGGGAGAAAAGGTCGAACCCATTCTGCCGTTCAATCCGCTGAAGATCCCGGTGCCGGCATTGCCGTAGCCGTTGACGGTCGAGGCGGCATCGACCTGCTGGAACCGCAGGTCCCCGGCCTTGGGAGCCCGGGCGGTCACCGTCAGGGTGGCGGGCGCGCTCTCGATGCTGCCGACGCTGTTGCCGACCTTGACCGTGAAGCTCGCACCCGTGTCGCCAAAGGTGGTCGCCGGCGTCACGTAACTGGCACCGGTTGCCCCGGCAATCGCCGCACCGTCCCTGTTCCATTGATATTGCAGGGACGACCCTGAGGCAACCACCGAGAAGGTGGCCGACAGTCCCATCGGAACGCTCTGGCCCGTCGGTTGCGCGGCAATTGCCGGCGCCATCATCGGGGCGGGTGGCGAAGTTCCACCGGATCCTCCACCGCAGCCCGCAATCAGCGAGCTGGCACTGCAAAGCACAAGCGCGACGCGGGCTGGAGACAGTCCGCGGGACTGAAGCTGTCGCAACGAATCCATGGCCGATCTCGCTCCATCTTCATCCAGGCAACAGGTCTCGCCTTGAAAAAGGCTACGCCCGCTTCCGCGCCTGTGGGGCGATCCCTTCTGTGGATTAGTGACATCGCTCACAATCCGCGGTGTGTGAATCCGGAGTGTGCGAAAAGTTGCGCCGAGGTAAACGCGTGCCTCCCGACGCCTCGTAGTCGGGCGCGCAGGGCCGGGTCAGTCCAGCGTCAGCAGACTCGCGTTGCCACCGGCCGCCGTCGTGTTGGTGCTGATCACCCGTTCGGCCACCATCCACTGCAGCCCGTACTCAGGCCCGGCATGCAGCACGCGCACGCGCGCCCCGTCGCGCTGTGCGAGCTGCCGGCGCAGGGCGAGGGCGTCGGATGCCATATCGACCAACGCCACCTCGAAAAGCTCCGACTCCCAGCGCCTGGTCCAGTCGATCCGGGCAGCCACCGGCGCGGGCAGCTCGGCGACCATCGCGCGGGCCCAGGCCGATTCCTCGAGCAGCGCGCGGTTCGACGTCGCCAGCGCCGCAGCGATCTGCAGCCGGCAGGCGGCCGCCGCGCCGCTCACGCACAGCACGCGACCGCGTGGCCGGTAGTCGAGCACGTTGCTTTCGCCGGTCGGACCGGCCAGCTCGTGCCGGCATCCGATCGGAGTCGCCTCGCGATATCGGTTGCAGACACGCAGCAGCTCGGCATGGCCTTGCTCGGCGGCCCAGGCGGCCAGCGCCGTCAGCTCGGGCGCCGCCGCATCGCGCATGACCGGCTCGCAAGGCGCGAGCGCCTGCGCGTCGGTGCCGGTGCGCAGCCGCCGCATCATCCACGGGCCACCGGCCTTCGGGCCGGTCCCCGACAGCCCCTCGCCCCCGAACGGCTGCACGCCAACCACCGCGCCGATCATGTTGCGATTCACATAGATGTTGCCCGCGCGGATGCGCTCGGACACGAAGCGGATCGTTTCGTCGACGCGGCTGTGCACTCCGAATGTCAGCGCGTAGCCGGTCGCGTTGATTTCGTCGAGCAGCTCGGCCAGCCGCTCGCGCCGATAGCGCAGCACGTGCAACACCGGTCCAAACACCTCCTGTTGCAGTTCGTCGACCGAGTCGATTTCGATGATCGACGGCGCCACGAAGGTGCCGTTCGAGCATTCGGTCGACAGCGCCACGCGGTCGATCCTGTGCCGCTGCTGCATCCGCTCCAGGTGCTGCTGGATCGAACGCGCCGCTTGGGCATCGATCACCGGGCCGACGTCGGTATGCAGGCGCGCCGGATCGCCGACCCGCAGCTCGGCCGCCGCGCCCAGCAGCATCGGCATGATGCGCGCCGCGACGTCGTCCTGCAGGCACAGCAGTCGCAGCGCCGAGCAGCGCTGGCCTGCGCTGTCGAATGCCGAGGCCAGCGCATCGCGCACGACCTGCTCCGGCAGCGCGCTGGAGTCCACGATCATCGCGTTCTGCCCGCCGGTCTCGGCCACCAGTACCACCTCGTCACCACCGCGCAGCGCCAGGTTGCGGTCGATCGACTGCGCCGCCCGCGTCGAGCCGGTGAACAGCACGCCACGTACACGCGCGTCGCACACCAGGTGCGCGCCGACACGGGCATCTCCCGGCGCAAGCTGCAGCGCCGCCGGCGGCACACCGGCCTCGTGCAACGCCTGTACCGCGGCGGCGGCGATCAGCGGCGTCTGAGGAGCCGGCTTGGCGATAACCACGTTGCCCGCGGCCAGCGCGGCGGCGATCTGCCCCGTGAAGATCGCCAGCGGAAAGTTCCACGGCGAGATCGCCACCACCGGTCCGAGCGCTTCGCCCGATAGCGCAGGGCCCGCTTCCAGCAGGCCTGCGTAGTAGCGGCAGAAGTCGGCGGCCTCCCGCACCTCGGCGAGCGCGTTGCCGATCGTGCGGCCGGCTTCGTGCACGCACAGCCACATCAGCGACAGCCGCTGAGCCTCGAGGCGGTCGGCTGCCGACCGCAACACGTTGGCCCGCTGGCGGGGCGGCACCGCCGCCCACTGCGGTGCGGCCTGATGCGCTTGCGCCAGCAGGCGCTCGAGGCGCGCGGTCGTTGCTTCGACGACGGTTCCGATCCGGCGCAAGCGGTCGGCCGGATTCGTCACATCGGCCACCGCGCCGGACGGCTCGCCCGCATGCCAGGGCCGCCGTGCCGCGGCCTCGAAACCGGTCTCGATCGAAGCCAGCGTCGCCTCGTCGTTCAAATCGAGGCCGAGCGAATTGGCGCGCGTCGTTCCGTACAACTGGGGCGGGGGCGCGATGCGCGGATGCGGCGCGCCGTGCATGGCCTGTGCCTGCGCCGCAGGGTCGGCCAGCAGGTGCGCCAAATCCAGGTCGGGATCGGCCACCTGGCTGACGAATGACGTATTAGCGCCGTTTTCAAGCAGGCGCCGCACCAGGTAAGGCAGCAAGGTGTCGTGACTGCCGACCGGTGCGTAAATGCGGCACCGGACCGACTGCGGATCCGGCCGCACCAGCTCGTCGTACAACGCCTCGCCCATCCCGTGCAGGCACTGGAACTCCCAGTCGGTCAGCCCCGCCCGCTGGCACATCTGCCACACCGTCGCCAGCGTCAACGCGTTGTGGGTCGCGAACTGCGGATAGATCCGGTCCGAGTGGACCAGGAGGCGTTCACAGCAGGCGAGGTAGCACACGTCGGTGTGGGCCTTGCGCGTGAACACCGGAAAGTCGACCTGGCCCTCGACTTGAGCGCGCTTGATCTCGCTGTCCCAGTACGCTCCCTTGACCAGGCGGACCATCAGGCGCCGTCCGTTG
>DATBCI010000029.1:0-7100 GCA_036270555.1 Burkholderiaceae bacterium | reverse complement strand
GTGTAGCTGAAATGCTGGGGCTCCCGTGGGCGCCGGTTCAACGCTTGGGCGTAAGCGACAATGGTCCGGCCCAGCGGATGTTCGGAGCGCAGTTCCGCCGCCGCGGCAGCGTCGAGTAACGTCATTGGCTCAATGCCGCCTACAGGAATCAGTGCGCGAACCTCCGGCTTCCCGAATGTCAGCGTGCCGGTCTTGTCCAGCACAACGGTGTCCACTCGACCGAGTTGCTCGAGGAAGAGACCGCCTTTGACAATGGCGCCGGCGCGTGCAGCGCGCCCGATGGCACCCAGAATCGCCAGTGGGGTACCCGCGGCGATGCCGCACGCGCCAGCGACAATCACCACCGATATCGTCGAACGGATGTCCCGGGTCAGTAAGTAGGTCAGTAGCGCGGCGCCCAGCGCGAAATACACCAGATAGCCGGCCAGACGGTCGGCCAGGCGCTGCACCGGCGCGCGCGAGCGTTCGGCCTGTTCGACAGCCTCGATGATCTTGCCGTAGCTCGTGTCGCGGCCGATGCGTTCGGCGCGGATCTCCAGCGCGCCGGACTGGTTGATGGAGCCGGCGAAAACAGAGGTGCCGGCGTATTTCTCCAACGGCATCGATTCGCCGGTGATGCGCGCCTGATCGACGAAGGAGTGACCGGCGATCACCGTGCCGTCAACCGGAATTCGGCCGCCGGGGTTCACCAGGACTGCATCGCCTGCGGTGATCGTTTCGGCGTCGATTTGAGTCACGGCGCCGGCGCGCCGCACCGATACCGCCCGTGGCAGGAACTCAAGCAAATCCCGGATCGCGTGGCGGCCCCGCGATACCGTCATGTTTTCCAATACTTCGGCCACCAGTACGAACAGCGTGATTACCAACGCGGTAAAGAATTCGGAGATGGCCGCCGCCGCGACAATGGCGATGGACATCGACAATTCCATGGTCATGCGCTTGGCAAGAAGGTTTTCGAAGGCTTCCTTGTAGATTGGCCAGCCACCGATCAGCAGACCGGAAATGCCAATGATGCTGGCGGCGGTCAGAGGCTCCCACAACCGAATCCACACCGCCGCTGCAGCCAACGCCACGAGGACGATGCGAACCACGTCCGTCCACTCGAGGCCGTGTTCGTGCTGACCGTGATCCACGTTGGCCGGCTTGCGTTTGTTGTCCCGCGGTTCTTCGCAGACAGTGTCTCTTGAGGCTTGGTTCGTCCGAGCGAGCGAAGCCAACTGGTCGGACTCCACGTTCATTTTCGACGCCCCGTGATGTTTGAGCTCGGTTTACTTGAGATAAGCGCGAATGACCTCGATCAGTTCATCCGCGCCCTTGCTGCGTTCGGCGTTGCTTTGGATGGAGGGGCTAGCCACGTGCGTCTGAACGTGGTCCTCGATGACTTCCGCCATCAGACCGTTCATGGCGCCGCGCGCGGCGGCGATCTGATGCAGGACTTCGGCGCAGCCCCTTTCTGCTTCAAGCGCGCGTTCCAAAGCTTCCACCTGGCCTCGAATGCGGCGTACGCGACTCAAGAGCTTTGCCTTTTCACGGACGGTGTGGCTCATAGCCTGTCTGCAATGCTTATAATATAGGGTAGTATAGTATATTGAACAAAAGGGGCAGACGTCCGCCCGACGGCCTTCCGCGTTGGCGACCGCACTGGCGCGCGCGATGTCGAGTACGAACTCGCCGTTCGTGTGAAGCGACGGTTAGGCCACCGCAAAGCCGTCTCAGCGCTCGGCGGGTCCCTGTGTCACCTGCACCAGGTCGGCGGGGCGCAGCCGCTTTTCGAATGCCGACGTGATGTCCGCTGGACCAAGGTCGATATAGCGGCGCGCGGCCCGGGTTGGCTCGTCGAGCGGCAAATCCAGGTCCCAGCGTGCGATCAATCCCCCTGAGATCGCGCCGGTGCTTGCCTCCGACAGCGGGATCTGACGCAATAGCATTGCCTTGGCACGCTGGATCTCCTCGGCCGTGGCCGGCGTCTTGCGCATGTCCTCGATTTCACGGGCAACGCTGGCGTGGACCTTGGCCACGTTCGGCGGATCGCAGGCGTATTGCACGACGTAGACGCTGCGGGTCTTGCCCGCGTCGAGCGACGAACTGATCGAATAGACCAGCCCGGCATGCATTCTCAGGTCGCGGCTCAGGCGTGCCGAGTAAAAGCCGCCACCCAGAACCGTGTTGCCGAGCCTGAGCGCGTAATACTCGGGACTGGACCGCGTGATGTCGACCGTTTCAGCGAGCGTGACGAGATCCTGCACGCGAGTTGCATCGGGCACTGCGACCTGCGTCGGTCCGTTCAGCGGCACCGCTGGTAGTGTCGTGTTCGGCTTGGGGCCGTCGGCTGCCCAACCACCGAAGTATTTCTGGATGACGGCGCGCGCCTGCTCCGGCGCGATGTTCCCGATCACCACGATGACCGTCAGATCGGGTCGGAACGCGGCGCGGTAATAGCGCCGCACGTCCTCCAGCGTCAGCGACGACACCGTCTGTGGTAGCGCCTCGCGCAAGGTCGGATCGTTCTTCGGGTAGAGCGCGCTGCCAAGTGCGCGACTGAAGAGGTACCCCGGACTGCGCAGGCGGCCGGCCACGGATTGGGCAACCTGTTCGCGCACCGTCTTGAATGCCGCTTCGGGAAGTGCCGGATGCAGCTCGTTGTCGGCCAGCAGCTCAACCGCCCGTTCGAAATTCTCTTTCAGGACGTCGACCTCGAAGTCGGTGCCGGCCTTCTCGTCGGCGCCGATCTCATCGAGGGCGCGCTGAAAGCCGACGCGGTCCAGATGCTCCGAACCATAGGAGAACAGCCCGTCGAGCACCATCGACAGCCCCTCCTGTCCCTTGGGAACCTGAAGCTCCGGCCGGTTCCGGATATGCCCGTAGACGCCGACGGATTTGCCCACCGTCTCCGGCTGCACGATCAGCGTGGTGCCGTTCGCCAGTTGGCTGACCGTGGGGTGCACCGTGGAGGCCGGCACGCTGAGCCGGCCCAGAACCTGCTCTGCCCAGTCGGGCAGGGGCGTGGCTTTCGCTGCGCCCAGCGAGATGCTTTCCTGGCCACCGAAGCCGCGGCCGGCCACCGGCTTGCCGGCCCCTTGCGGCGTGAGCGTAGCGAACACCGCGTGGCCCAGATCGAGGTACTTCCTGGCGACCCGGTTCACGTCCTCGACGGTCACCTTCTCGATGCGGGCCAGATCCTCGTCGGGGGAATCGAGCCCATCGACGGCCACGGCTTCCGACCAGACATTGGCCAGGCCCTGGATCGAGTTCTTCTCGGTCTCGGCAGCCCGCCGTTCCTGGAGTTTGGCCGCGGCCACGAGGTCCGGCGGCACGCCGTCGCGCGCGATCCTGGCGAGGATTGCGCGAACCTCCCGCTCAAGTGCCTTGGGGTCGCCGCCGGTCGGAAACGCGGCGCTCGCATATGCCAGGCCGGCCTTGACGAGCGGATCGAAGCTGAAGTCGGTGAACAGCGCCTTGCCCTGAGGCACCAGCTCGTAAAGAGCTCCACGCTGGCTGCTCAACACGTCGGCCAAGACTTCGCAGGCGGGGTAGTCCGGGCTGTCGAGTCCGGGCATCCGCAAGGCCGTCACCTGCATGCCATAGGGCAGGTCACTCTCGAGCTGCAACGACTGCGCCGCGACCGGCTTCAGCGCGATGCCTTGGCGTGCCGGCAGCGTCTTGCGTGGAATGTCGCCGAACAGCTGCTTCACTTTGGCGAGCGTGGCCGCGGGATCCAGGTCGCCGACGATCACCAGGATCGCGTTGTTGGGCGCGTACCAGCGGTTGTAGAAGTCCTTTAGCATCGCTGCCGTGGTCCGGTCGAAGGAAGGTCGCGTACCCAGCGCGTCGTGCGCGTAGGTGGTGCCCTCGAACAGGGCGGCACGAAGCTTCGTGAAAAGAACGTAGGTCGGGCTCGACAGGTCCTGGGCCACCTCCTGTTCGATGGCGCCGCGCTCCTTGTCCCAATCCTTGGCACTATCGTCGACGCCCCGCATTCTGAGGGCCTCTATCCGAAGTGCGATATCCAGATCCTCGGCCGGCACCGTGTACAGATACTGGGTCACCGTCTGCCGGGTATCCGCGTTGAAGTCGCCGCCCATGATGCTGCCGATGCTGGCAAGCTGATCGGCCGTCAAACCCGGAGAGCCGCGGAACATCATGTGCTCCTGCGCGTGGGCCATGCCGGGGAACCCTGCGGGCGTCTCGTCGGCGCCGACCATGTAGTTCACCGCGGTCGATGCGACGGGAGCGAGGGTGTTACGGACGATGATGACGCGCAATCCGTTGGCCAGGCGCGCGCGAACGATGTCGCCCGACGGCGGCGCCGCCGCTTTGTCGGCGGCGCCGGCCGACGACGACAGGAGCGCCGACAGAACAAGGGCAAGGCCGACCCAGGACGAGGTCTCGCGTCGTCGTCGGTTCTTCATTCCGTCAGCTCGCGTAGTTGCCGTACTAGATGATCGTGCCTATGTCGGACATAGTGCCTCCATGCGGTAGGCGAGGGCGTCCATGCAATGGCGACGCTACTCCCCTGGCGGTGCGTCGCCCCTCTATTGGTCGCGTGGCCGATTCAGCCAGCGATCAGTACCGGCGGCCACCGCAGCACCGACAAGTTGCGAGGGAATGAAGCCCAACGCGTCCAGAGGCCGGATTCCGGAGAACGTGTTCGTCAGGGAACGCGCGACAGTGACCGCCGGGTTCGCGAACGAGGTCGAGGCCGTGAACCAATAGGCGGCGATGATGTATCCAGCCACCGCGTAAGCGACGGCTTCGGGCCGGTGGCGGACGCAAGCGAGGATGGTGATTAGCAGGCCGAACGTTGCAACCGCTTCGCTGAACATCAAGGCCGCACCGGGGCGCAGCTTCTCTGAGACCTGGAAAACGGGCTCGCCGAACATCGCGTGCGCGGCCCACACGCCGAGGATCGCCCCAGCAAACTGTGCCACCAGGTAACCGGGAACGTCTCGCCAGGCATGTCGTCGCGTTCCCGAAAGCGCCAGCGTCACGGCCGGGTTCAAGTGCGCGCCCGAGACGGGGCCGAACACAAGGATAAGTGCCACCAGGCCGCCACCGGTCGCGATGGAATTGCCCAGCAGCGCGAGAGCGACGTTGCCGCCCGCGAGGCGTTCGCCCATGATTCCCGACCCGACGATCACAGCGAGCAGCATCGCTGTTCCCACAAATTCAGCGGTGATGCGTCGCGCGAGGGTCATTTCTTCCCGATCTCCGAGACGCTCCTCTGGAGCGCCAACCGGTCGAGTTTGTCGATGGGAAGGCTGGCGAACAGTTCAATCCGACGCCGCAACACCATCAAAGTATCCGCGAACGCTTTGCGCTTCTGCTCGTCGGTACCTTCCACGACAGCAGGATCAGGCAGGCCCCAATGAGCGGTCACCGGCTGGCCGGGCCAGTACGGGCACGCTTCGCCAGCGGCTTGATCGCAGACGGTGAACACGAAATCCAGCGGCGGGGAATCCGGGCGGGCGAACTCGTCCCAGCTCTTGCTGCGCAGCCCTGCGATCGAGAAGTGGCTGCGTTCAAGCAACTCTAGAGTAAAAGGGTTGACTTCACGCTTTGGGTGGCTCCCCGCGCTGTATCCCTTCAACTTGCCCCGGCTCACGCTCAGGTCGTTCATGACGGCTTCAGCCAGGATCGACCGCGCCGAGTTTCCCGTACACACGAACAAGACGTTCAGAATCTTTGGTTCCATGGCCTTTACCATCCGACCGCCACCGAACGGAGCAAGGCGTCTTGTCCGGCAAACTCCAGGGCGCCGACGGCACTCAGGTCCAAGCCGCCACGCTGCACGAGAAAGTCGCGCAGCAGTTCCGAGGTCAGATCGGCCGTCGGCAGGCCCGAGGCATCGAGCAGCCGACGCACGTCGGCCTCGTCGCTGGATGTTGCAGCAACGATGGGCATCAGCCGCAGCAAGCGTTCGATTTGGACCGGGACGCGAGAGCGACTGGCGCCTCGGGAACGCAACAGACGCCCGGGCGCTCGGCGGTGTTTTCCCCGAAGACGGGGATGCTCTCGAGCGTGTGGAACGTCTCCCAGGCCACGCCCTGCGGGTCGTGCAGCCAGTATTTGTCGGACCTCGCGTAGCAGCAGTTGGCGCCAACCTCGTCCCGCGCCTGGATGTCGCCTCCAGCGATCTGCTCGCGCAGGGCGGCGAGCTCATCTGACGAGTCAACCTGGATTCCCAGGTGATTCACTCCGACGGCGGCGCACCGCCGGGAGATGGCGAAGTTGACGCGCGGGTCCTCCAGCATCCATTTGGCATAGTCCGGCTTCACCACCGAGGGCCCGGTACCGAACACCGATGAGTAGAACCGGATGCTGGCCGCCAGGTCCTGGACGGCAACGTGTACGTGGAATCGCTTCATGAGGTTCTCCGCTTGCGTTGTGCTGCCGGAGCGCACGCGATGTCGCACGTTGCGCCCTGGCAGCAGTTCCTGGTCAGGTAATCGATCAGGCCGTTCATGGTCCGGTAGTTGGCGCTGTAGTAGATGAATCGCCCCGCCTGGCGGGCCGACACCAGGTGCGCGTGGGTCAACTCCTTCAGATGAAACGACAGCGTCGCCCCCGCCAACTGCAGTCGCCCGGCGATCTCGCCGACCGCGAGGCCTTCCGGTCCCCGCTGGACCAGCAGCCGGAATATCGCCAGCCGCGTTTCCTGAGCCAATGCCGCGAGTACCTCGACTGCGTCCCGACTCTCCTCCGCTACGAGAGCCGTTGACTGATCCGAGCTACCGCGCCGCGGTAAAGTGTTGGTCTTTGGCATCGCGTCGACCGTCAGAGCCGCTTCGCTGGGCGCCCGAGGTAACAACAGCGCGGGCGCATCCAATCGGTAGCATCCGCCTCGGCCGTCTGTCGTTCCAGCAGTCGAGCGAGCATTGCCCGAATGCTCGCCAATCGAATCAACGCTCCGCTCATTGAGCTCCCGGGAAGATCAGGCCGCGCCGGCCCGCGTCGACGTGTTTCAATATCCACAGTTCCATTTATATAGAAATATCGATCTACAGTCAACCGCTCGGATTGTTCGAGGTCCACCCTTGGTGCCACCGCTGACGAGGGCGCGCTTTCCTTGAAGTTCCAGAAGGCTGCTGATCACTGAATCT
>DATBCI010000028.1:0-2861 GCA_036270555.1 Burkholderiaceae bacterium | reverse complement strand
AGCCGGCAGCGCCCGATGCCCAGCTCCAACGGCTGATACAGGCCTGCGCCGCCGTGCTCGAGCAGCACGTCCTTGCCGGCCACACCGAGCTCGGCCGCTCCGTACTGCACATAGGTCGCAACATCGGTCGCTCGCACCACCACCACGCGCACATCGGGCACCGAGGTGGCGATGATCAGGCGGCGTGTCGTCTCGGGATCCTCCAACGGCACGATGCCCGCCCGCCGCAGCAAAGGGGTCGCTTCCTCCAGAATGCGACCCTTGGCCAGCGCTAACGTGATCACGACACGCGCTCGATCCGGGCGCCGAGCTGCGTCAAGCGCTGCTCCATCCTCTCATACCCGCGGTCCAGGTGGTAGATACGGTCGACCCAGGTTTCACCGTCGGCAACCAGCCCCGCGATCACCAGGCTCGCCGAGGCACGCAAGTCGGTCGCCATCACGCGCGCGCCCGACAGACGCGCAACGCCGCGCACCACCGCGGTATTGCCATCGATGCCGATATCGGCCCCCAGGCGCTGCAGCTCCAGCACGTGCATGAAGCGATTCTCGAAGATCGTTTCCACGATCGTACCGACGCCGTCGGCCACGCAACCGAGCGCCATGAACTGCGCCTGCATATCGGTCGGAAAGGCTGGATACGGAGCTGTCCTGAGGTTCACCGCCCGCGGACGGGCTTGCATGCGCAGCCGAATCCAGTCCTGGCCGCATTCGATGGAGGCGCCCGCCTCGCGCAGCTTGTCCAGTACCGCATCGAGCGTTTCGGGAGCGGCCCCCTCGAGGCGCACATCACCCTGAGTCACCGCCGCAGCCACCAGGAAGCTGCCGGACTCGATCCGATCCGGCATCACGCGGTACTGCGCGCCATGAAGGCGATCGACGCCTTCGATCGTGATGCGGTCGGACCCGGCGCCGCGGATGCGGGCGCCCATCCGGTTCAAGCACGCGGCCAGATCCACGACCTCCGGTTCGCGCGCCGCGTTTTCGATCGTCGTTTCGCCGTCGGCCAGCGTGGCCGCCATCATCAGGTTTTCGGTTCCGGTGACCGTCACCAGGTCGGTGACGACGCGGGCGCCGCGCAGTCGGCGATTGCCACCGAGGTCGGCGACGATGTAGCCGTGCTCGATCCGGATTTGGGCGCCCAGCGCCTGCAGGCCTTTCAGGTGCTGGTCGACCGGGCGCGCACCGATCGCGCAGCCGCCTGGCAGGCTCACGCGCGCGGAGCCCGCGCGCGCTAACAGCGGCCCCAGCACGACAATCGAGGCGCGCATCGTCTTGACCAGATCGTAAGACGCCTCGGTCGAATGCAGGCCGTCGGCGCGCACCGTCACGCTGTCGCGCTCGCGCGTCACGCTGACGCCCATGCCCGCGAGCAGGCGGCTCATGGTCGTGATATCGGCCAACAGCGGCACGTTGCTCAATACCAACTCGTCGCGTGTCAGCAAGCCGGCCGCCAGCATCTTCAGCGCGGCATTCTTGGCGCCGCCGACCTGCACGCTGCCCTGCAACCGCAGCCCGCCGCGGATTCTGAGCTTGTCCATCCTCTTATTGCCTCGACTCGGAGCCGAGCTGCTGGTGTTCCCCGGGCGTGAGCGTCTTCATCGACAGCGCGTGCACGCGATCGCGCATTCGATCACCCAACGCCGCGTAGACCAGCCGATGTCGTTCGATGCGAGACTTGCCCTCGAACGCCGCGCTGACGATCAGCGCGTCGAAATGCCGGCCGTCGCCATCGACCTTGAGCCAGTGGCAATCCAGCTGGGCGGCAATCACCCGCTGCAACTCCTCGGGGGTCGGCAAGGCGGATTCCATCGACATCCCAGGGTGCAGCGTCACCCGCGCAGTTTGTACCCGCGCGCCAGCATCCGGATCGCGATGCCGGCCGCCACCAAAAGAAAAGCGGTCACCACCGCGAGGCTCTGCCAGGGGTCCACGTCCGATTGCGCAAAGAACCCATAGCGGAAGCCATCGATCATGTAGAAGAACGGGTTCATCCGCGACAGCACCTGCCAGAACGGCGCCAGGCTGTGCACCGAATAGAAGACGCCCGACAGAAACGTGGCCGGCATGATGATGAAGTTCTGGAAAGCGGCCAGCTGATCGAACTTGTCGGACAGGATGCCGGCGATGATCCCGAGCACGCCCAGCATCGATGCGCCCAGCAGCGCGAAGACCACGATCCAGACCGGCGCGCTCAGCGGCGGCGGGGCAATCAGGGCGGTGACCGCAAACACTCCCAGGCCCACCACCACGCCGCGCAGCACCGACGACAGCGCGTACGCCGCGAAGAATTCCATGTGCGAGAGGGGCGGCAGCAGCACGAACACCAGGTTGCCCATGATCTTGGACTGGATCAGCGACGAGGAAGAATTGGCGAACGCGTTCTGCAGCAGCGACATCATCACCAGGCCAGGCACCAGGAATGCGCTGTAGCGCACACCCGCAAAGGCTTCGACCCGCTGATCCAGCACGTGACCGAACACCAGCAGGTAGAGCACGCCGGTGAGCACCGGTGCCGCGATCGTCTGGAACGCAACCTTCCAGAAACGCAGCACTTCCTTGTACAGCAGCGTTCGAAATCCGACCCACGACGAAGCAACTTCCGAGCGCGCCGACAGCGCTCCGATCTGTGCGGGCGAGCCCGCCGTAGCCGCGACTGCGGCGGAGGCGGGCGCGGTCAAGCTTTGCTCGACGCGGTTCACGCGGCTTTCCTCTGGCCGGTATCGGACATCAGCTGCAGGAACACATCTTCCAGGTCGGCATGGCCCACTTCAATCTCGTCGATCTGGCAACCCGCCGTGCGGCACGCGGCGAGCACCGACTCCACGTCGGCCGGGTGCGCAACCCGCAGCACCGTGCGCT
>DATBCI010000027.1:0-2230 GCA_036270555.1 Burkholderiaceae bacterium | reverse complement strand
CCCTGGTTCGACTCCAGGCGCGACAGCGTCAACAGGTCCTCGACCAGCCGATGCATCCGGTCGCCCTGCTCGTGCATCAGGCTCAAGTGGTGCAGCCGCGTCGCATCCAGGTCCGAGCCGTTGTCGATGATCGACTCCAGGAAGCCCTTGATCACCGTCAGCGGAGTGCGCAATTCATGGGACACGTTGGCGACGAAATCGCGCCGCATTGCATCGACCCGCTCGCTTTGCGTGATGTCGCGCGTGATCAGGATCGAGCGCGCGGGGTCGAACTCGACCACCGCCAGCGACAGCGTGGTTCCGAGCAATGCCAGTGGCGTGAACAGCAACGGCTGCTCGAACCGTCCCGCGCTCATGTACGCGACGAACGCCGGATCGCGCACCAGATTGGTCAGTCGCAGGCCCAGGTCACGCTTGAGCGACACGCCCAGGTGGCGTTCACCGACCGGATTGCACCATTCGATCTGCAGCGACGCGTCGATCAAGATGATGCCGTCCGGTAGCGCACTGATCGTGCGTCGGAACCGCTCTTCATTGTCGATCAGGCGCTGCTGCGCGATCTCGCTGGCGCGCTGCTGTCGGTACAGGCGCGCAAACACTTCGCCCCAGGCGCCAATGCCTTCCGGAATCGTCGACAGCGACGGCCGCTCGAGCCAGTTGCCGAGCGCCATCAGATAGAACAACTGGCCCAGGTACAGAATGGCCAGGCCCACCACGCCCAGCCACAGCCCGACACGTGCGCCGAGCAGCCATCCGCCGCCAGTGCAGAATACGCCGAGCATCGCCAGCCGCCCGATCGCCGGCAGAATGACCCGAAAGCGGCCGCCCTCAACGTTCGACATTTAGAGCAAGTCCCAGCCGGGCCACCGGCCCTCCTTGCGCTCGGCGCGAGCGGCGCGCCTCAGCGGTCGGGCCGGGTCGAAAGCCGGTAGCCCAGGCCGCGCACCGTTTGAACCAGGTCCTGGGCTTGCGCCTGCATCAACGCCTTGCGCAGCCTGAGCACGTGCACGTCGACCGTGCGTTCCTCGATGAACACGTGGTCGCCCCACACGTTGTCGAGCAACTGGCTGCGCGAAAACACCCGCTCGGGGTGACCGGCCAGGAACCGCAGCAGCTTGAACTCGGCCAGGCCCATCTTGACCGGGCGCTCGCCGACGGCGACTTCGTGGCGCGCGGGGTCGATCCGCAACGTCCCATATTCGATCGTCTCGCCGCTTTTCTGCGGGGCGCGGCGCCGGAACACCGCGCGCACGCGCGAGACCAGTTCCCTCGGAGAAAAGGGCTTCACCACGTAATCGTCCGCGCCGGCATCCAGGCCGGTGACCCGGTCGCTCTCGGCGCCCTTGGCCGTCAGCATGATCACCGGCACCGACCGGGTGCGATCGGCCACCCGCATGTCGCGCAGCAGCTCGATGCCGGGACGGTCGGGCAGCATCCAGTCCAGGATCACGAGGTCGGGCAGCTCGCTGCGAATGGCCGATTCCGCCGCGCCGGCCGACTCGGCGCGGCGCACCCGGTAGCCGTTGCTGCTGCACGAGAACGCGATCAGCTCCTGGATGGAGGGCTCGTCCTCGACAACGAGTATGCAGGCATTGGTCATGCAGTCACCTAACTGGGTTGTGAAACGGCCCGCGCGAGCTGCTCCGGCGTGGCGTGTCGAACGTCCTCGCCCTGCACGATGTAAATCACGTCGCCCGCGATGTTCTTGGAGTGATCCCCGATGCGCTCGATCGCCTTGGCGACCCACACCGTATCCAGCGATCCGGTGATGGTGCGGGGATCTTCCATCATGAATGTGATCAGCTGGCGCAGTATCAGGCGGAATTGCTCGTCAACGCCCTTGTCCTCGCGGATGATCTCGGCCGCCGCCATCGGGTCGAGACGGGCGAACGCGTCCAGCGCGCCGCGCAGCATCGACAGGGCCGCCTCGCCCGAAACGCGGATGTCCCGGATTCGAGGGGTCCGCACCACCACGTCCTTCTGGTGCACCCAGCGCGCGGCGCGCGCGATCTTGGTCGCCTCGTCGCCGATGCGCTCCAGGTCGGTGACGGCACGCGACACACCCATGATCAGTCGCAGGTCGACGGCAGCCGGCTGGCGCCGCACGATCAGGTTGATCACCAGGCGGGCCAGCTCGAGCTCCTCGGCGTCGACGCGCTCGTCGGCCTCCACCACTTCGTCCGCCTTGCGCAGGTCGGCCTGCTCGAAGCAATCGATTGCCATCCGCAGT
>DATBCI010000026.1:0-2045 GCA_036270555.1 Burkholderiaceae bacterium | reverse complement strand
CCGCCAGGCGCTTTGCACGTCATTGCCAACGGGGCAGACGATCCCGAGCCCCGTGACCACGACACGACGTCGTGTCGACATCGGTGCCCATTCCTTTTAGAAGCGCGCCGTCGGCAAGGGTCCTGGGTCAGAGGTTCCCTGAAAAAAATTCAGTCGGACCCTAAGCCTTCTTCAAGTGCGCGTTGACGTAATCGATCGCCTGCTGAACCGTGCGGATCTTCTCCGCTTCCTCGTCCGGAATCTCGCATTCGAACTCGTCCTCGAGTGCCATGACCAGTTCCACCGTATCGAGCGAGTCGGCACCAAGGTCGTCGACGAAGGCCGACTCGTTCTTGATGTCCGCCTCGTTGACCCCAAGCTGCTCAGCGACGATCTTCTTGACCCGCTGTTCAATGCTGTCCATGTACTCCTCCTGCGCCTTGTTGGCTGATCGCCGACGGCCTCCCAAAAAGCGGGCCGGATTCTAACAGAGGTGCCCCAGCGTCACGCCATGTGCATTCCGCCATTGACGTGAAGGGTGACACCGTTGATGTAACCTGCCGCCGGCGAAGCCAGGAATGCGACCAGGGCGCCGATTTCTTCGGGTTGGCCCAGGCGTCCGGCGGGAATCTGCGCCACCATCGCTTCCGACTGTGCCGGCGTCAGGGCACGTGTCATGTCCGTGTCGATGAATCCCGGCGCCACGCAGTTGACGGTGATGCCGCGGCTCCCGAGTTCCCTCGCCAAGGCACGGGTCATGCCCTCCAGTCCGGCCTTGGCCGCGGCATAGTTGGCCTGCCCTGCGTTGCCGCTGGAGCCGACCACTGAAGAGATGTTGATGATGCGGCCGTGCCTAGCCTTCATCATCCCTCGCACCACGGTGCGCGCCAGCCGGAAAGCGCCGGTCAGGTTGGTGTCGATCACTTCGTCCCATTGCTCGTCGCGCATCCGCATCGCCAGCGTGTCGCGGGTCACGCCGGCGTTGTTCACCAGGATCGACAGCTTGCCATACGATTGCACGACCGATTCGACCAGCGGTTCTATCTGCGCGAGCTGCCGTACGTTCAGCAGCGCTCCGCGCCCCTGTCCCCCCAATTCCGCGATCCGCGTCGTGACGGCGTCGACGCCCGACGGCGATGTCGCGGTGCCGACCACGCACGCGCCGGCGCGCGCGAGCTGGCACAGGATGGCACGGCCGATGCCGCGGGAAGCCCCGGTGACCAGGGCCACCTCGCCCTTGAGCGCGTCATCGCGCAGCACGAGAAGCTCGGTCACGTCAGGTCGCCAGAGAGGACAGGGCCCGACTCAGCGACGCTGGGTCGGACACCGACAGGCTGTTCAGCGCGGGCACGATGCGGCGCGTCAACCCACTGAGCACCGTGCCCGGACCGCACTCGATCACATCGGTGATGCCGCGCTCGCTCATCGCCTGGATGATCTGCGTCCACCGAACCGCGCCCGCGGCCTGGCGCGCCAGCGCGTCGCGTATGCGCGCGGGGTCGGACTCGATCGCCACGTCGACGTTGTTGATCACCGGCACCACCGGCGGGCCCACCTCGATCGACGCCAGCCGGGCACGCAACTGATCGGCCGCCGGCGCCAGCAGGCTCGAGTGGAACGGTACCGAGACAGCCAGCGTGACCGCCCGTTTGGCGCCGAGCCTCTTGCTGATCTCGCAGGCACGCGCGACGGCTGCGCGGTGGCCGGCGATCACGATCTGAGAGGGCGCGTTGAAGTTGACCGCTTCGACCACCTCGTTGCCCGCGGCTTCGGCACACGCCGCCACCACAGCGCTTTCGTCGAGCCCCAGAATCGCGGCCATGGTGCCGACGCCGACCGGAACGGCGTGCTGCATCACCTCCGCGCGAAAGCGCACCAGCGGTAGCGCGTCTTCCAGCGCAATCGAATCGGCCGCCACCAGGGCGGTGTACTCGCCGAGGCTGTGTCCCGCCATCAACACCGGTGGCGGTCCCCCCGCCGCCCGCCAGGCCGCGTAGATGGCGAAGGCGGCAGTGAGCAGGCAGGGCTGCGTATTGACCGTCAATTCGAGCTGCTCGGCGGGTCCC
>DATBCI010000025.1:0-25725 GCA_036270555.1 Burkholderiaceae bacterium | reverse complement strand
TTCCAGGACCGGCGGCCGCGCGCGATCGGCGACCTGCTGACGATCCAGCTGAACGAAACGCTCAATGCCAGCCAGAGCGCAAGCTCGAACACCGAAAAGAAGACCAGTGCCTCGGCCGTCATACCGAAGGTCAAGGGTGTGCTCGGGATGGCGATCAACGGTCTGGATACGACGGCCAGCTCGGACAACGCGTTCAATGGGACGGGCGCCACGACATCGTCGGGCCTGTTCACCGGCATCATCACGGTCACCGTGATCGAGGTGCTCCCCAACGGCAACCTGATGGTCGCCGGCGAAAAGCAGATCGGAATCCGCCAGAACTCGGAGATCCTGCGCTTTTCGGGTGTGATCGATCCGGCGCTGATCCAGGCCGGCAATGTGATCAGCTCGACCCAGGTGGCTGACGCCCGCCTCGACTACCGCGGCGGCGGCAACATCGAGCAGGCGCAGATGCAGGGCTGGCTCGGGCGCTTCTTCAACTCGTGGTCGCCCTTTTGATGTCCACTGCGCCGATTAACGCGACCACCAACCCGCGTTGCGCCCAGCCGGCCACCGCGCCTGGTCGGGTGCTGGCTCTGGCACTGGTCGCCGCATTGGCCCTGGCGGCACCGGCGCACGCCGACCGCATTCGCGATCTGGCGACCGTGCAGGGCGTGCGTGGCAACCAGCTGATCGGCTATGGCCTGGTGGTCGGGCTCGATGGCAGCGGAGACCAGACCACCCAGACGCCGTTCACCGTGCAGAGCTTGCAGTCGATGCTGACCCAGCTGGGCATCACGCTGCCGCCCGGAACCAATCCCCAGTTGAAGAACGTCGCCGCGGTGATGGTGACGGCCGACCTGCCCTCGTTTGCGCGGCCGGGCCAGCAGCTGGATGTGACCGTGTCCTCGCTCGGAAACGCCCGCAGCCTGAAAGGCGGCACGCTGCTGATGACGCCGCTCAAGGGAGCCGACGCCCAGATCTACGCGGTCGCGCAGGGCAACGTGCTGGTGGCCGGGGCCGGCGCATCCCAGGGCGGATCGAAGGTCCAGATCAACCATCTGGCAGCCGGACGCGTGCCCGACGGCGCCACGGTCGAGCGGGCGGTGGCCTCGCCGTTCCTGCAGGGCGAGAGCATCACGCTGGAATTGAATTCGACGGACTTTTCGACGGCGCAGGCCGTCACCGATGCGATCAACCTCGAAGTGGGCGATGGCACGGCGCACGCGCTGGACGGTCGCGTGATCGATGTGAAGGCTCCGACCGATCCGGACCGGCGCGTGCGCTTCATGGCGCAGCTGGAGAACCTGCAGGTCGCGCAAGTGGAGCCGACCGCACGCGTGATCGTGAACGCGCGCACCGGCTCGATCGCGATGAACCGCACGGTACAGCTGGAGTCGGCCGCGATCGCGCACGGCAATCTGTCCGTGACGATCACCTCGACGCCGGTCGTGTCGCAACCCGGGCCTTTGTCGTCCGGCCAGACCACGGTCACTGAAAAGACCGACATTCAGCTCAAGCAGGACGGCGGCGTGCTGATGAAACTGCCGCAAGCCGCCAACCTGGCTGATCTGGTGAAGGCGCTGAACTCGCTGGGCGCCAATCCGGCCGACCTGGTCGCCATCCTGCAGGCCCTGAAAGCGGCCGGCGCGTTGCGCGCCGATCTGGAAGTGATCTAGCCGCAGCCATGGATCCGAACGGCTTCGCCTCGAAGCTCGGAACGGTGGCCGGCGGCTTGGCCGCCGACAGCCGCTCGCTGGAGGAGCTCAAGCGTGCCGCCCGCGACGACCCACGCCAGGCCGCCAAGAAGGTCGCCACGCAGTTCGAAGCGGTCTTCATGCAGATGGTGCTGAAGAGCATGCGCGACGCAACGCCCCGTTCCGGCCTGCTCGATTCGCAGCAGGAGGATGTGTACCGCGGCATGCTGGACCAGCAGATGGCTCAGCAGATCGCCTCCAAGGGCACCGGGCTGTCCGATTTGATCGCGCGCCAACTTGCTCGCAACCTGCCAGCCTCCGCGCCTGGCGGCGCTACGGCGGGCTCGCCCGCCGAAGCCGCGACTGCGGCGAAGGCGGGTGCTGCCGCCACGATCGCTGCGCCAGCCCTCACCCCCGGCTCCTCTGCTGCATCCAACCCAAGCGCGCCGTCACCCGACACGCAGCACCAGTTCATGCAAACCCACTGGGCCGACGCGGCCCGCGCGCAGCAGCTCACCGGCGTGCCGGCCAGCTTCATCCTGGGTCAGGCCGCTCTGGAGTCCGGTTGGGGCCGGCGCGAGATCCGCGCGGCCGACGGGTCGCCCAGCTACAACCTGTTCGGCCTCAAGGCCGGACCGGGGTGGCAAGGCAAGACGACCCAGGTCACGACCACCGAATACGAAGGCGGCGTGCCGCACAACACGGTGCAGAGCTTCCGTGCCTACGACAGCTACGCGGCCGCCTTCCAGGATTGGGCGCTGACCATCGGCCGCAACCAGCGCTACTCGGGCGCGGTGGCGTCGTCCGCCAGCGCCGGCGGGTTCGCCCGGGGGATGCAGCAGGCCGGCTACTCGACCGATCCGTCCTATGCAGACAAGCTGGCGAGCGTCATCCGAACGGCCTCGTCGATCCGGGGGACGGGATGACGGCGCGACTTAACTTTCGGCGGCGCTTGCCGATCACATTCGTAACGGTAGGGTGATACTCGATGTCCGGCGGATTGTTTTCGATCGGAACCAGCGCGCTGCAAGCGGCCTATACGGCGCTGGAGACGACTGGCAATAACATTGCGAACGCGAATACTCCCGGGTATTCGCGCCAGATCGTCGATTTCACGGCCCAGGTCGAAAGCGGCCTGAGCGGCAACTACATCGGCCAGGGTGTCGCGGTGCAAAGCGTCACGCGCGCCTACAACCAGTTGCTGACCCAGCAGGTCGACCTGGCGCAGGCAGCCTCGAACCAGGCCAATACGCACGCAACACTGCTCAATCAGGTCAGCAATCTGTTCTCCAGCACGACCGGCAGCCTGGGCGACCAGGTCAACCACTTCTTCGCGCAGGTGCAGACGCTCACCCAGCAGCCGAGCAATCTGGCGGTGCGCCAGTCGGTGCTGGCGTCGGCGCAGCAGATGGCTTCGAGATTCAACGACACGTACAGCCAGTTGCAGCAGATGCAGCAAAGCGCCAATCAGCAGATCGGCCAGGAGATCGCGACGGTCAACACGACCAGCGCCCAGATCGCCAAGCTGAATGACCAGATCGCGATCGCCACCGCCGGGGGTGGTTCGCCCAATGACCTTCTGGATCAGCGCGACAAGGCGATCCAGACGCTGAACCAGTCGATTGGCGTCACGACGATGCGCCAGAGCGACGGCTCGATCAACGTGTTCCTGGCCAATGGCCAGCCGCTGGTGGTGGGCGATCAGGTCACGCCGATGGGCATGGGCTCGGATCCGATGAATCCGCAGAACATCACGGTCGGGACCCAGGCCGCTGGCGGCACCATCATTCCGCTCACCGCGAGCGGCAGCACCGGGGGCGATATCGGCGCCCTGATGCAGTTCAGCCTGCAGGACATTCCGGCGGTCGAGAACCAGATCGGGCAACTCGCGACGGTGGTCGGGTCGCAATTCAACCAGCAAAGCCAGCTGGGACAGGATCTGAACGGCGCCGCCGGCACGAACTTCTTTACCCCGACGTCGCCCACCGTGATTGCGGCCACCACCAATGCGAGCTCGGGTGGCACGCCGGCCGAGACGGTCAGCGCCGCGTTCAGCGACACCACGCAGCTGAAGGCTTCGGACTATCGCTTGCAGGTCGTCAGCGGCCAGTACGTACTGACGCGCCAGTCGGACGGTCAGCAGACCACGCTGTCGTCGCTCTCCGCCGGCAACCCGGCCACGGTCGACGGCATCACGATCAGCGTCAGCGGCGCGCCCGTCGACGGCGATACGTTCACGATCGAGCCGGTGCGCGCCGGTGCCAACGACATGGCCGTTTCGATCGGACAGCCGCAGCAGATCGCCGCCGCCAGCCCGGTCCGGGCCTCGCTTCCCGCGGGCAACACGGGCTCGGTCAGCGTGGCCTCGCTGTCGGTCGCCGGGCCGAGTCCCGACGCCAACCTGACCGACTCGGTCAGCATCAACTTCACGAGTCCGACGGCCTATACGATCACCGATTCGACCAGCGGGGCGTCGTCGTCGGGAACGTATACATCCGGCCAGCCGATCAGTTTCAACGGGTGGAACCTGACGCTGCTCGGCGCGCCGGCGAGCGGCGACTCGGTCAGTGTCGGAGCCAATTCCGGTGCGACCGGCGACAACACCAACGCGCTGGCGCTGGCGCAGCTGCAAAACGCCAACCTGATCGGGGGCACATCGCTCGGCTCGGGCTACGCCTCGGTGGTGGCCCAGGTCGGCACGATCACGGCGAATGCACAGGCCGACCAGCAGAACCAGCAGGCGATCCTGCAAAGCGCGCAGAACGCCCAGAGCTCGATCTCCGGCGTGAACCTGGACGAGGAAGCCTCGCACCTGATGCAGTATCAGCAACAGTACCAGGCGGCCGCCAAGGTCATCGACATCGCCTCGACGCTGTTCAGTCAGATCCTGTCGATCGCCAGCACCGCCTGACGCGGCCAGTAACCGGGTGCATCCGCCAGAAACCAACGAGGTCCACGCAACACAGTCGCCATGAGAGTTTCCACCTACATGAGGTTCATGAACGGCGAGCAGGCGATCAGCACCGCCGAGTCGCAGTTGATGCAGACACAACTGCAGCTGTCATCCGGCAAGCAGATCAATTCGCCGTCGGATAACCCGATCGGCGCCGCCAATGTGGCGTCGCTGACCGGTACCGTGTCGCAGCTGACGCAGTTCCAGAGCAACCAGAACGAGGCGCAGATGCAGTTGAACCAGGCCGATTCAGCCATGACCAGCCTGGTCAACCTGGTCACGAGCGCGCAGCAGACGCTGGTGCAGGCGGGCGACGGCAGCTATTCGGATGGCCAGCGCCAGGCGCTTGTGCAGCAGCTGCAAGGCGACCTGAACCAGATGGTCGGACTCGCCAACACCAGCGATGGTCAGGGCGGATACCTGTTCGCCGGCGCTCAGCAATCCGCGCCGCCATTCTCGCAGCTCGGCAACAACGTCACCTACGGCGGCGACAGCACGCTGCAGTCGGTCCAGGTGTCGCAAAACCGGCAGTTGCAGATCAAGTTCTCGGGCGACGACATCTTCCAGAAGATACGCCCCGGCAACGGCTCCTTCGTGACGGCGGCCAACTCGAGCAACACCGGCTCGGGCACGATCGACACCGGAGCGGTCACCAATCCGTCCGCGCTCACGGGCGACAACTACGCGGTCAGCTTTTCGGTCAGCGGTTCCAGCACGACCTACCAGGTCCAGGACACGACCACGAACCAGACCGTCAGCAGCGGCAACTACGCGTCGCCGGCGACGCTCGCCTTCGATGGCTTGCAAGTCACCCTGAGTGGGGCGCCTGCCAATGGCGATTCGTTCACGGTCGCGCCGGCGGCGTACCAGTCGATCTTCACCACGATGGCCAACGCGATCGCTGCGTTGCAACAGCCGGCCGACACGCCGGCGGCAACGGCGCAGTTGCAGACATCGGTGGGTGCTTCGCTCGCCTCGATGAGCCAGGCCCTCGATCACATGACACTGAAGCAGGCCGAAGTCGGCGATCAGCTGCAGCAGCTGAACTCGTACTCGAGCTTGAACAGCGATCGCCAGCTGCAGGCCAACTCGACGCTGTCGTCGATCCAGGACCTGGATTATGCGAAGGCGGCCTCGCAGTTGGCCCAGCAGCAGACGACCTATCAGGCCGCTCTGCAGAGCTATTCGGCCGTCTCGAAGCTGTCGCTGTTCAACTATCTTTGACCTCGAGCGGCGTTCCGGCGAATCCCTCGTTCCGGTATTCTTCGTTCGAGGCGCCGCCGCCGTCGCGGCGGGCGCCGTGGCGTGACGGAGCAACGGTTGGCCGATTCGACGCTATCTGATCGCAGCCGCTTGCGGACGCGCGCCCCATCCGGTCCGCCCGAGCTGGCATCCAGCACCCGCACCTTGGCGATCGAGTCGGCGCCGGCGCTGCGCGGACCGTCGCAGCCCGGCGCGGCGCCCCCCTGGCTGCAAGCGGCCGCGCGCGAGCCCACCGAGCTGTCGCCGCCGTCGGCCCGTCTGTTCGACGAGCTGCCCGATGCGGTGCTGCGCTTCGACCGGCGCATGGTGGTGGTCTATGCAAACCCGGCGGTCGAGCGCGCAACGGCGATTTCGCGGGCGGCCCTGATCGGAAGGCCACTGAATCACGTCGAGAATTTCACCGCCTACGCGCCTCTGTGGGAAGCGAAGCTGGCGGCCACGCTCGACTCGCTGGATACGCGCAGCTTCAAGTTCTCCTACGCCCACCCCACCGGGGCCAAGAACTTCGAAGTGCGCCTGCTGCTGGAGCTCGACGGGGAAGGCGAAGCCTCCTTCGTGACCGCCATCATGCGCGACGTCACCGTGCCCCGCACCGCGCTGCGCGCCACGCGAGCGGCCGACGCCATGCTGTCGACCTTGATGTCGTCCGCGCGGATCGGCATGGCGGTGCTCGACAGCAACCTTCGCTACGTCCGTTGCAATACCTATCTGGCCCAACTGCTGGGCGTCGAGGTCGGCCAGCTGTTGGGACGGAGGCTGGACCAGGCGTTCGATCATGCCTCGCAGCCCGCGGTGATGCGCTCACTGGAGCGGATGCGCGAGGGCGAGGTGCGCGTGCCACAGCAGATCGAATACGAATTTTCGGGCGGCGACCGGCCCTGGGTGCGCGAACGCCGCACCCCGCTGCTCAGTCCGCAAGGTGCCTTCGGCGGCGTTTTCCTGACCGTGGAGCGCCTGGATCGGGAGCGCTTCGCCGAGACTTCGCTCGCGGCCTTGCGACAGGCGCTCGATTCGGCCGGCGAGATGGTGCTGGAGATCGGCCGCGATGGCGCGATCCTGGACGCCAATGAAACGGCCCTGGCCTGGCTGGGTTACACGCGCGAGCAGCTGACCGGGCTGCGCCTGGGGGCGATCGACGCCAGCCTGACCGAGGAGCGCCTGGCCGAAATGATCGAGGCGCTGCTCGGGCGCGGCGCCTTCCATGGCGAAGCTCGCTATCGTACCCGCCTGGGCTCCGAGTTCGAGGTCGACCTGGTTCTGCAGCGGGTCGAACACGGCGAGCGCGAGTTCATTTTCCTGCTGGTGCGCGACATCTCGGATCGCAAGCGCATCGAGGTTGAGCTGGCCGAGAATGCCGAGCGCCTGGCGACCATCTTCAACGAGAGTCCGGTCGGGATCCTGCAGCTGGACTCGAGTTTCCGGATCCGGCGCGCCAACCGCGCCGCCTGCGCGCTGCTGGGCTATCGGGAGCACGACCTGCTCGGGCGCGATCCGGTACGACTGATGCATCCCGACGATGTGGTGGCCAGCCTTAAGCAGCGCGAGCGGCTGATGGAGTACCTGCCGGCCGGCGCCGCGCTGGTGTCGGAGCCGGATCGGCGCCTGCTCGATCGCGAAGGGCGCACCGTGTGGGTGAAGCTGGGCTGGCGCGCGCTCGGCAGCGGCGACACCTCGCGCCGCTACCTGCTGGTGATGGAGAACTTCACCGACCAGAAGCTGTTCGAAGGCCAGCTGAGGTCGGCGCTGCGCGAACAGCAGTCCCTGCTGGAGACGATGAGCACGGGCGTCGTGAAGACGCGCGATGGACAGATCGTGCTCGCCAACCGCGAATTCGGGCGGATGTTCGGATATTCCGACGCCGAGACGATCGGCATGTCGCTGTGGCAGCTGTGCCTGCATCGGGATGGCCAGGCGCCGGAGGACGTTCCGGGCCTGCCGGCGGTGCGCCCCGGGCTGACGACCAGCGCCGAGGTCGTGCTGTACGGCCGCGATGGCCAGCCGCGCTGGTGCCTGGTTCAGGCCCGTCCGCTCGATGGCGGCGAGACCGACATGGCGCCGGCCGAGGCGATCTTCACGTTCCAGGACTTCACCGAGTTGCGGCAGCAGCGTGAAGCGGCCGCGCGTGCCGCCGCCGAGCTGCAGACCCTGCTGGCCGAGAGCCGCCTGATCTTCGACACCGCATTGGTCGGGCTGCTGTTCGTGCGGGACGGGCGCCTGGCGCGCGCCAATGCGGCCATGGAGGACCTGCTCGGTTGCGAGCCCGGGACGCTGGTCGATCAGATCCAGCTGTTCGCGCATCCTTCGGATCGGATGCTGCTCGGCAGCCTGGAGGAGCGTTACGAGACGATCCGCAGCTCGGGGGCGTGCGAATTCGAGCTGCTGCTGTACCGGCGCCGCTCGGACCCGATCTGGGTGGCGGTGCAGGGACGTGCGGTCAATCCCGAAAGGCCCGAGCTCGGCTACATCTTCGCCTTCGTCAACATCGATGAGCGCAAGCGATCCGAGCGCGAATTGCGTCTGGCGCTGAACGAGCTGCAGCTGATCTTCGACAATGCGCTGGTGGCGATCCTGTACGTCGCCAACGACCTGGTCGTCAAGGCCAACGCCGCGGCCGAGCGCATGTTCGGGTTCTCGGCGCCCGACCTGCAGGAGCTGCAATTCGGCGCCCTGTTCGCCGATCCGAACGACTGGCGCGGGGTGCAGGCGGACTGGATCGGTGCAGCCGGCTCGGCGACCTTCGAACACCAGATGCGGCGCGCCGACGGCTCGCAGTTCTGGTGTGGCGGCAACGTGCGGCCGCTCGAGGAAGAGGCGCCCGAGCGCGGCGTGATCGTGACGCTGATGGATGTCGACGCACGGCACCGCTCCGAGGACGAGCTGCGCACGATGCGCAACTACCTGGACCTCGTGATCGAGAACCTGCCGGTGCTGGTGTCGGTGCGCGATGTGAAGAGCGGCCGCTTCATCAGCCTGAACCGGGCCGGCGAGGTGATGACCGGGCTCGAGCGGTCCCAGGTGATCGGGCGCACCTGGCACGAGGTCTATGGGCGCCAGTTCGCCGACCTGTATCGCGAGATGGATCGCAAAGCGATCGCCGAGGGCGAGCAGATCGAGCGGCCGCGTGACGTGATGCTGCGCGCCGACGGACGCACGCTGATCGTCAATCAGCGCGTTGTCCCCGTGTTCGACAACGCGCCGGGGGAGCAGCCGTCGGCGAGCTACGTGATGTCGATCGTCGACGATCTGACCGATGAAGTGCGCGCCGAGTCCGCCTTGCGCGAGACCGAGACGCGCTTCCGCCAGCTGGCCGAGAACATCGATCAGCTGGTGTTCGTCGCCAATGCCGATCTGACGCAGGTGCTGTACGTCAATTCGCGTTACACGCAGCTGTTCGGGGCGCCGCTGTCGGAGCTGATGGACGATCCGCGCAGCGCGTTGCGGCACGTTCAGGTCGACGATGCGGCCCGGGTGGCGCACCTGCTGCCCCGCGTCATCGTCGGCCTGCGGCACCTGAAGCGCGCCGAGCTGTCGGTGCAGGTCGAGCACCGCGGCGGTGGCGTGCGCTCGATCAGCGTCCGGCTCAATCCTGCCAGGATGCACGACGGCCTGCTGCGCGTGTTTGGCGTCGCCGAGGACGTGACGGCGCGCATGGCGGCCGAGCAGCAAAGGCTGGAGGATGCGGTCCGCCAGCGCGACATCCTGGTGCGCGAAGTTCACCACCGGATCAAGAACAATCTGCAGGGCGTCGCGGGGCTGCTTCAGCACATGGCGAGCGGAAAGCCCGAAGTGGCGCCTCAGTTGAACGAGATCGCCGGGCAGATCCAGGCCATCGCCCAGGTCCACGGGCTGCAGATCGGAGCCGCCGGGACGCTGCCGGTACTGGGGGTCGTACAGGGGATTTTCAACAACCTGGCCGCCATGTTCGGGGTCGAGGTGCGGCTCACGCCGTCGGCCTCGGCGCTGTGGCGCTGGGGCCTGCCCGAGGGCGAGGCGGTCCCTCTGGCTCTGGTGATCAACGAGCTCGGAACCAACGCGATCAAATACCGCGAGAGCCGCGATCTGACGCTCGATGTGCAGGTGCTGTCGCGTCCCGAGGGCTTGGCGGTGCGGATCCAGAACGCCGGCCGGCTGCCGGCCGGCTTCGACCTGGGACGCATCTCCTCCGGCGTTTCCGGTCTCGGGTTGATCAAGGCGCTGCTGCCGCGCCGCGGCGCGCAACTGAGGTTGGAGCAGGAAGACGATCGGGTCACGGCCATGCTGGATCTGTCGGCGCCCGCCGTGCGCGAAGACCTGGCCTAGGCGAACGAACCGAGGACCGACACCGTGCAAGGCGCCGCTAACGATCGGACGATTGGAGCTCGACCGACCCGGATTCTGGTCGTTGACGACGACCGGCTCGTGCTGGCGACGGTGGTGGCCGGCTTGCGACAGGCCGGATTCGAGGTGCTCGAGGCCGACAACGGGGACGATGCGATCCTGCTCGCCCGCAATCACCGGCCCCGCCTGGCGATCCTCGACATGCGGATGCAGGGCAAGTCCGGCATGGACGTGGCGCGCTACCTCGCGTCCAACACATCGACCGGATTCATTTTCCTGTCCGCTTTTGGCGATCCGTCGATCGTGGACGAGTCGGCGCGGCTCGGCGCCCTCGGTTACCTGGTCAAGCCGATCGACATTCGCCAGATCGTGCCGGCCGTGAACGCGGCACTGGCCAAGCTCGACGCCGAGCCGGCGGCCGCGCCCAAGGTGGCCGCGGCCGCGGCCACCGCAGCTGCCGGTCGTGACGAAGCGATCGCCGTCGGGATCCTGATGGAGCGGCTGCGTATCGACCAGAACCGGGCACTGCACGCGTTGCGAGAGCAGGCGCGCGTCGAAGGCCGAACCGTCGAATCGCTGGCGTCCAGCATGGTGGAAGCGGCCAACCGCCTCAACTCGGTTCCGCGCTAGCTGCCTGATCCCACATCGTGAAGAAGAACGTGGCGCCTTTGCCAGGCTCGGACTCGGCCCAGATGCGTCCGCTGTGCCGGCGCACGATGCGTTGAACGGTCGCCAGGCCGACACCGGTGCCGGCGAATTCGCTCTGCGAGTGCAATCGCTGGAACACGCCGAACAGGCGATCGGCGAAGCGCATGTCGAAGCCGGCGCCGTTGTCGCGCACGAAGAAGGCGTGATCGCCGTCGGCCCGCCGCCCGAATTCGATCCGTGCGTCCCGCGTTTTTGCGGAGAACTTGAACGCATTGCCGAGCAGATTCTGCAGCACCAGGCGTAGCAAAGTGCGGTCGCCCTGGACGCTCAGGCCCGGCTGAACCGCCACTTCGACGGTTCGCCCCGGTTCGGCCGCCTTCAGCTCCTCGGTCAGCTGACGGGCGGTCTCGGACAGATCAACGCGTTCGAACTGCAGTTCGCGGCTCGTCATGCGTGACATCGACAACAGCGTGTCGATCATCGAGTTCATGCGGCCGGCCGCCCCCACGATGCGCTTCAGGTGCTCGCGGCCCAGCGAATCCAGACGCTCGCCATAGTCCTCCAGCATGATCTGGGCGAAGCCGTCGATCACGCGCAGCGGGGAGCGCAGATCGTGCGAGACCGAGTATGCAAAGCTTTCCAGCTCGCGCACTGCCAGCTCATGACGCTGCATCCGGGCCTGGTTGTCGGTCTCGAGCTGTCGGATGCGCGTCTGCAGCGCCTCCGCGCGGTCAGGGCTGACCGCACGCTCGGCTACCAGGCCGCCGACCCCGGCGTATCCGCCGTACTTGCCGATGGCCGTGTACACCGGGACACCGCTCAGCCGTATCGACTGCGTGCGGCCCCCGGCCGCCCGCAGCTCGAGCTCGACATCGTGGAACGGCAATCGCTGTGCGACTGCCTCGGCGATGCGCGGCGGCGGTGGCGCGGAGCTGGAGCCTGCCTCGAGCTGCCACGGAGCGCGGCCCCGCAGCGAATCGAGCTCCGCTTGCGACGGGCCGCCGCGACCCGACTCGATCTCGATCATCCGCAAGTCGGCATCGGTGCGCCACCACCAGTCGCTCGCCGAGGCCAGTGCGCGCCGAAGTGCTGCGCGCTCTGAGTCCGCCCGCCGCGTGCGAGCTCCAATCACGCTGAAGATGCCGACCGCTGCACCAAGCGCCAGTGCGCCGAGCAGCATCATCAGGACGGAATTGGGGGTCACAAGGGAATAACCGGGAGGATAACGACAGGTGCGGAATAGCGACCGATGCGACGACAGGTCCTGTGGCAGGGAGTCTTCGCACCCGATTGTGCCAGTGACAACGCCAATCGCGCAGGGGTGTTTGCTGCCGGCGCAGGCCGCACGGGTCCGCGCTAATCCCTGGAATTGACCCCCTTTCCGGCGCCCCGGCTGATCAAGTTCGGTCGGCTGCCGTCGAAAAAAAAGGTCAAGGGGGCACGCTTCGGGTGGGCGTGCGCGCAGCAGAAGCGATGATCCGAAATTCATGCCTAGAGGGCAAGCTGATGGAAGCGGCAGCGTCCGCAACGTCGATCATGGGCGCGCCGCTGCCTTTCCCGAGCGCCGACGGCCCGGGTGCGCCCCTCGCATCATCCATCGTGCCTTCCGAACCGGGCCTGCCACCTCGCGGGGCACGCCCGTGGCCGATCACCCCTGTCTTGATCAGCGCGCTGGGTTGCGTTGCCGCGCTCTGCATTGCGCTGCACGACGGCCTGGGCCTGCGCGCCGGATGGGTCGCCGCCCTGACACTGGCGATCGCCGCGCCGATCGGCCTGCTGCTGGCGCGCCGCCTGAACCGCCCGCTGCGCGCGCTGGCGAGGCGCGCCGAACAGCTGTCGGTCCGCTATACGGGCTGCGGGGTGGTCCGCGGCCGCAACGATGTTCAGAACCTGGTGGCGTCGTTCGAGGCGATGACCAGCGCCTTGCTGGCGCAACTCGAGCGGGTCAAAGGCCTGCATCTGGAAGAGATGCAGAACAGCCTGGAGCTGCAGCGCCGCTACGCGCTGATGCGCGTGCTGCGCAATGTCTCGACCGCGGCCCTGGAGTGCGACCAGCTGGAGCAGGTGCTGGAGCGCGCGGTCGAGGAACTGGGCGGCTACCTGGATTGGCCGATCGGGCGCGTGCTGATCGTCGGTGAGCCGGCTGAAGAGCGCGATCCGGCCGAGCGCTCCGCCTGGTTTGTCTCCGAGCCCGAGCGCTTCGCCGACTTCATGGCGGCCAGTGAGACACTGGCCGCCGAGTACGACGCTCAAAGCCCGATCGGATTGGCAGGCGCCACGGGCATGCCGCACTGGGTGACGGACCTCGATCGCCTTCGGCAGTGGCGGCGCCATGGCGTCGCCGTTCAAAGCGGTCTGCGCAGCGGCTTCGTGATCCCCATCGCCGGCGACGGCTCGAACCACGCGTTCCTCGAATTCTTCTCGGACCACCGCGTCGAGGCCTCGCCCGAAATGATCGAACTGATCGAGGCGATCCACACCGAACTGTGGCAGGCGAGCCAGTGGCGTCGTGCCCGCGTGCGACGCGGCCAGGCGAGGGCTTCCAAGGAGGCCGCCGAGGCACCGGCGGCCTTGCAAGCGGCCGGGGTCGCGAACCGATGAAGCCGGTCGAGCCTGCCATCATCGAACTGGCCGCCGCGGCCGCCGCGGCGGAGGCGGACCCTTCTGCGGCCGACGAAGGCACCGTCCTGCTGGTGGACGACGATGCGATCGTGCGCATGCTCACGGCGGCCGGGCTGGCCGAGCGCGGCTGGCGCGTGATCGAGGCCGACGGCGGCGCTCGCGCGCTGCAGCTGTTCGAGCAGGAGCGACCGCAGGTGGTCGCGCTGGACGCCGTCATGCCGGATCTGGATGGCTTCGCCACGTGCGAACGGCTGCGCCGCCTGCCGGGCGGCGCACACGTGCCGGTCGTGATGCTGACGGGCCTGGACGACGAGCAGTCGATCGGCCGAGCCTACGATGCCGGTGCGACCGATTTTTTCGTCAAGACGCCGGGGCGATGGACGCTGCTGTCACAGCGCCTGCGTTACCTGACCCGGGCATCGCGCGTGCGCGAGGAACTGGCGCGCAGCAGGGCCGATCTGCTCAAGGTGCAGCGGATCGACGTATTGACCGGTCTGCCCAACCGGCGCCGTTTCCACGAGATCCTGACCGCCGAACTGGAACGGGCGGGCGCTTGCGGCCTGCGCACCGGATTGCTGCTGCTGGGTGTCAACCGGTTCCGTCACATCAACGACTCGCTCGGAATCAGCGCCGGCGACCAGCTGCTGGTGGAGATCGCGCGCCGGCTCAGCACCGTCGCACGCAGCGACAACCGGCCAGCCTCGCCTTGCGAGCGTGTTCTTGACCTGCACGACGACGACGCCCAGCTGGACCAGGCGGCAGCCGGGCCCCGCGTGGCGCGGGTCGGCGGCGATGAGTTTGTCCTGCTGCTGCCGGACCTGCACAGCGAGAGCGCGCTCGAGCAGCTTGCCGGCCGGGCGCTGGACGCATTCCAGCAGGCCTTCCCGGTCGATGACCAGGAGCTGTTCGTCACGGCGTCGATCGGCGCGGTGGTTGCTCCGGCCGACGGCAACGAGGTCGACGGCCTGCTGAGCCGGGCCGACCTGGCGATGCGCGCCCTGGAAGAGCAGGGCGGCAACGGTTGCATGCGCTACGTCGAGCGCATGAACGTGGTGCGGCACGCCCACTGGAAACTCGAGTCCGATCTGCATCGGGCGATCGGATTGAACCAGCTCAGGCTGGTGTATCAGCCCAAGATCGACGTGGCGACCGGCATGATCGTCGGGGCCGAGGCGCTGATGCGCTGGCAGCGTGACGGCGAGCAGATATCGCCCTCCGATTTCATCCCGGCGGCCGAGGACTCGGGACTGATCGTTCCGATCACCGAGTGGGCGCTCAATGAGGCGTGCCGGCAGATCAACGCCTGGGACCGTGCCGGCCTGCGCCGGATTCCCGTGTCCGTGAACATCTCGGGCCGCCACCTGCAGCGCGGCAATCTGAGCGCGCCGGTGAAGGAGTGCCTGCATACCTACCGGATTCCGCCCGGGTTGCTGGAGCTCGAAATCACCGAGACGGCGATGATGCGCAACCTGGACATCGTGCTGCCTCAGCTTCAGTCGCTCAAGGCGGTGGGTGTGGCCCTTTCGATCGATGACTTCGGGACCGGCTACTCGTCTCTCGCGTACCTGAAGCGGTTGCCGATCGATACCCTGAAGATCGATCGCAGCTTTGTGGGCGAGCTGGAGACGAGCCGCGAGAGCGCTGCGTTGGTGGCGGCGATCGTCGCAATGGGACTCGGGCTGCGGCTGGATGTCGTGGCCGAGGGTGTCGAGACGCCGGCTCAGTTGCAGCGCCTGGCCGACCACGGATGCCGCTTGATGCAGGGGTTCCTGTTCTCGCGCCCGGTGTCGCCGGACCAGTTTGCCCAGCTGCTCGCCCAGAGTGCACGCAGCCACTGGCGCGCCAGTGCGAGGCAGCCCGCGCTGTCCGGACCCTTGTTGGCGCAGGGGGGCGGGTTGTGAAGCCCGGCGAACCCGCAATTGCGCCGCTGAACGACGCGGAAATCGCCCGCCGTGCCCTCAAGCTGCTGGCCGAGCGCAAGATGGTGCCGACGCCGGAGACCTTTGCCGAAGCGTTCTGGGAGAGCGCGGGCATGGACACGCGCGGCGCCGGCTCGGCGACCGTACTGAAGAACGTCGTCGCGGACCTGATGCGTCAGAGCCGCATGACGCAGCAGGACGCCGCCAGCATGATGCAGTCCGCGCAGCGTCAGCAATGGAGCGCGGTGCGCGAAACGCTCGACCGTGCCCTGGCGCGCCGGCCCGGCGCCGTCGCCGAGGGCTGGCCGTCGATGTTGCTGGCGGTTCTGAAGCAGGCGGATCTGACGCATGCCAACTGGACCCGAGCGCGCAAGCTCGATTCGATCGCCCGCTTGATCGACGCGGCGGCGGCTGATCCGTCGATCGCGCTGGAGCGGCTGCGGCGTCTGATCGACTCCTGGGGGCCCGCGCTGATGCAACTGCCGAATGGGGCGGGCGCCGCGGCCGCCGCCGCTGCCGCGAACACAGCGTCCGAGCCGATGCCGCAGCAAGGCGAGCCGGCCGCGCATGACGTGTCGCCTGCGGCCGATCGGGCCCCGGCCCTCGAACGCGAGATGGCGGAGGAGCGTCGCATTCGCGAGGGACTGCAGCGGCTGCTCGCGCTGCTGTGCGACAACCTCGGACAACTGGCTCCGGATGAGGCCTGGTTGACGGGCCAGTTGGAACCGGTGCGAAACCTGCTGGCGGGGCCGATCCGGCCGGGGCAGATCGCTGCTGCCGAGCGGCGATTGACCGCGCTGGTTGCGCAACAGACCGTTGCAAAGCGCGGACTGCAGGAAGCCAAGGTTGCGCTGACCGAATTGCTGACGACCCTGATCGAAAGCATCGGCACCATCGGAGGCAGCACCGAACGCTTTCATGAACAGGTCGGTGGTTACCAGAAGCAGCTGCAGCAGGCGCCGGATGTGGCGACGCTGTCGCGCATCGTGAAGGGGCTGCTCACCGAGACGCAGACGGTGCGCGCGCAGATCGAGTCCTCACGCTCCGAGCTGAGCGAAGCGCGCAAGAAAGTCGACGTCTATGAGGCCCGCGTTTCCCAGCTCGAGCACCAGTTGCTCGAGGCTTCGGCGCTGGCACAACGCGATCCGCTGACCAACGCGTTGAATCGGCGCGGAATGGAGCAGGCCTTCCGTATCGAGAGGGCGCGCGCGGGGCGTTACGGGTCGCCGCTGACTCTGGCGATGATCGATCTGGACAATTTCAAGCAGATCAACGACCGGTTCGGACACGTGGCGGGCGACCGGGCCCTGATCCATTTCGTGACCACGGTGCACGCGACGCTGCGCCCGACCGACCTGACGGTGCGTTCAGGGGGCGAAGAGTTCTGCGTGTTGTTCCCGGCCTGCTCGGTTCAGGAGGGGATCGACGCGGTGGAGCGCCTGCAGCGGGAGCTGACGCGCCGCCCCTTCCAGCTCGATCGGGAGCGGCTGATTCTGACATTCTCGGCGGGAGTTGCTCAGTGGCGCAACGGCGAGACCCTCGAGGAGCTGATGGGGCGCTCCGACACCAGCCTGTACGAAGCCAAGAACACGGGCAAGAACCGCGTGCTGAAGGCCGCTTGAGGGCGAACCACCCTGCGTCAGGCCAGGCCGTTCTTGACGGCGTAGTGGACGAGCTCCGAATTGTTGGCCATGTTCATCTTTTCCAGGATCCGCGCCCGATAGACGCTGACCGTCTTCGGACTCAAGGCCAGCGCGTCGGCAATGTCGGACAGCCGATGGCCGGAGGCCATCAGCTTCAGGACCTGGAATTCGCGATCCGACAATTTCTCATGCGGCAGACCATCCTCGGGCGCCGCCAGCTGGTCGATCAGCGCCTGGGCGATCGCCGGCGTCACGTACTTGCGGCCACTGACAATCTGTTCGACCGCTTCGAGCAGCTTTTCGGGTGCGCTCGCCTTGTTCAGATAACCGCTCGCGCCGGCCTTGAACGCACGCACCGCGTACTGCTCTTCCGGATGCATGCTGACGATCAGCACCTTCAGGCGCGGACACTCGCCGTGCAAGGTCTTCAGTATCTCGATACCGTCCTTGCCGGGCAGCGACAGATCCATCACCAGCAGGTCGACCTCGCCGTGCTGGCGCATCTGCGCCCTGAGTTGGCCATAGTCGGCCGCCTCCGATACGACCGTCAGGTCGGGCCGCTCGGTCAGGATTTCGACGATGCCGCGCCGAACGATCGCGTGGTCGTCGACCACGATCACGCGCAGCGTCATTCAGAGTCTCCGGGAAGTGGCGGCGAGCCACTTCCCGCAGTACTTTTCCCCTCTCCCCCGCGGGGAGAGGGGGAAGGGGTGATGGGGGCCGCTGGAATCGAAAACATCAGGGTTGCGCCGCGCTCGGGAATCGAGCTCACCTCGGCCCAGCCGTCCAGCCCGCGCGCGCGCTCCAGCAGCGCGCGCAAGCCGAAGCCCGGGGTCGACCGCAGCACTGCGGAATCGAATCCGACCCCATCGTCGCTCACCTCCAGCGAGACCTCCGCGGCCGAAGTGAACAGCTGCACCGTGACGTGCTTCGCCTGGGCATGCTTGGACACGTTGGCCAGCGCTTCCTGCGCCGCACGGTACAGCGCCGCGGAGCCGTCGGCCGATAGCGGTATGTCTTCCCGGTTGGACTCGAAGCGGGCTTGCACCCCGGTGCGGTCGGCGAACGAGCGCACCAGCCACTGCAGCGCCGCCACCAACCCGGCATCGAGCACCGGAGGGCGCAGCTTGTGCTGGATGCGATGGCTGGCTGCAACCAGCTGACCGATCAGATCCAGCATCACCGGCACGCGCGGCGCATCGACACTCTGGTGCTGCAATTGGCGGCCCAGGGCCACCGCTTCGAAGCGCAACGCGGTCAGCATCGAACCGATGTCGTCGTGAATCTCGCCGGCGATCCGGCGCCGTTCCTCTTCCTTGGCCGATTCCAGGTGCCGCGTCAGCTCCCGCAGGCGCGCTTCGCTGTCGGCCAGGGCCGCCGCGGCGGCCCGCCCAGCGCGTCGCTGCGCGGCCGCCCCCAGGCTGCGCATCAGGGCGGGCCCGACCCGGAACAGGCGCGACTTAAGGATGAAGTCGTCCGCGCCGGCATGCAGCGCAGCCACCGCCAGATCCTCCGACATTTCCCCCGACACCACCAGAACCGGCAGGTCGGGGTCGGCCGCCTTGGCCAGCTTCAGCGCCGCGAACGAGTCGAAACGCGGCATGTTGTGGTCGGTCAGCACCGCGTCGACCGCCCCCCGTGCCAGCGCCGCCCGCATGCCGTCTTCGTCCTCGACGCGCTCGGCACGCAGGGGGGGGCCGTCGCGGGCCAGCATGGCGATCAGAAGCTCGAAATCGAGCTCGGAGTCCTCGACGACCAGCAGGCGGACCGAGGCGCCCTCAGCCGCGACTATGGGCACGTTCATGTGGGGGGATTTTGGCGCATTTCGGGTTCCTTTTCCCGGAATCAGGGTCGGCGAGCCTCGTCGACACTTAGCCGGGCAGGGTCCTTGCTTCCGGACGTGGTGACGAATGACATCTGACGCAGTCAACCTAACAACGCGCGACCAGGGCGGCCTCGACGCCGCGCAGGAGTGCGCGCGGATCGAGGCTGACCTGGAGCGGCTGAAGTCGCTGATCAACGACGCCGGTGATCGCCTTCTGATCAGCTTCAACCAGATCGCCGCGGTGCTGCCTGCGCTGGCCAGTGCCGAACTGCAGCGGCAGCAGGTCAGCGATGCGGTGCACGCGGCCGTGACCGCCCTGCAGTTTCAGGACATGGCGACCCAGTTGACGGCGCACGCGCAGCGGCGTTTGTCGGTGCTCGAAGAGCGGCTGCGTTTTGAGCAGGCCCCGCAGGGCCTGCAAATCGTTCATCCGCATCCGGTCAGACAGGTCGAGATGACCGCCGGTTCGGTCGATCTTTTTTAGGAAACCCCGAGTCACGCCCGGCTCGGCAGGGGAGATGTACATGCAATCGATTCTCGCGGTGGACGATTCGGCCTCGATGCGCCAGATGGTCTCCTTCACGCTGAAGGGAGCGGGCTATCACGTGATTGAGGCGGCCGACGGCCAGGAGGCCTACGAGAAGGCCATGACACAGAGTGTCGACCTGGTGCTGACCGATCAGAACATGCCGCGCATGGATGGGGTGACGCTGGTGAAGAACCTGCGGGGCCTGCCGAGCTACGCATCGACACCGATCCTGATCCTGACGACGGAATCCGGCGACGAGATGAAAACCAAGGGCCGCGCCGCCGGCGCGACCGGGTGGCTCGTGAAGCCTTTCGATCCGAGCAAGCTGCTGGAAGTCATCCGCAAGGTCATTCGCTGATCCGGCGACCCACAAAAGCCACAAAAACGCCAGGCGGCGGAGACATCGAACATGGGTGAGATCAGCAATCCGGGTCTGCAACAGGACGGCTTCGACCTGACACAGTTCTACACGGTCTTCTTCGAGGAGGCCCGCGAGAACCTCGCCAACATGGAGTCGATGCTGCTGGACATCGATATCGCGCATCCGACCGACGAGGAGCTGAACGCGATCTTCCGGGTCGCGCATTCGATCAAGGGCGGCGCCGCCACGTTCGGATTCGCCGATGTGTCTGCGCTGACGCACGAGCTGGAGACGCTGCTGGACCGCTTGCGCCGGCACGAGCTGTCGCTGAAGCGCGCGATGGTCGATCTGCTGCTCGAGGCCGGCGACGTGGTCAAGGGTCAGCTGGCGCGCCATCAGGGCAGCGCGGACGAAAGCCCGCCGAGCGATGCGCTGATCCAGCGCATCCGCGCGATGGCTGCCGGCGAAGAGGCCGTGGCGGCTGCCGGCGACGGCGCACGTTGCCTGGATATCCGGATCGGGCCGCTGACCGATGTCGCGGCGGCCGACGGACTGGTGGAGCTTTTTCGCGATATTCCCTCGCTCGGCGCGATCGAAGCGCTCGACCAGGGGCAGCTGTCGGCCGATGGTCTGCGGCGCTTCAAGGTGACCACACCCTCGCCGGACTCGGAGCTGCTGGAACTGTTCTCCTTTCACGTTGCGCGCGAACAGGTGCGGATCGCGCCCTTCGGCGCGCCGGCCGGCGTGGCATCCGCGCAGGCTGCGGCCGCGTCTCAGGGAGCCAGCCCGCAAAAACCGGCAGCCGATGGCGAGGGCTACGGTTTCTTCGTCGATCCGAAGACGCTCGCCGCCCAATCCGCCTCCAAGGATGCCGCGTCGGCGGCTGAGGGCGACGGCGAGCGTCGCCAGGAGGGCCGCAGAACGACCGACAAGCCCGCCGCCACCGGGCTGGAGTCGACCACCCTGCGCGTGGCGGTCGAAAAAGTCGACCAGCTGATCAACCTGGTCGGTGAGCTGGTCATCACGCAGGCGATGCTCACCCAGCGTGCCAAGGATCTGGACCCAGTCCATTTCAGCTCGCTGCTCGGTGGCATCTCGGATCTGGAGCGCAGTTCGCGACATCTGCAAGAGACGGTGATGTCGATCCGGATGATCCCGATGTCGTTCGTGTTCAACCGCTTCCCGCGCATGATCCGCGATCTGGCCTCAAAGCTGGACAAGCAGATCGAACTGAAGATGGTGGGGGAAGCCACCGAGCTCGACAAGGGACTGATCGAGAAGATCATCGATCCGCTCACGCACCTGGTTCGCAACAGCGCCGACCACGGTATCGAGACACCTGCCAGGCGGTTGGCCGCGGGCAAGCTGCCGCACGGCACGATCACGCTGTCGGCGGCGCATCAGGGCGGATCGATCCTGATCGAAGTGCGCGACGACGGTCAAGGGCTGCGGCGCGAGCGGATTCTGACCAAGGCGCGCGAGCGCGGCCTGGCGGTGCGCGACGACATGACCGACCAGGAGGTCTGGGCTTTGATCTGGGAGCCGGGGTTTTCCACGGCCGATCAGATCAGCGACGTGTCCGGACGCGGCGTCGGCATGGACGTGGTGCGCAGGAACATCACGGCGCTCAATGGCTCGGTCGAGCTGGATGCGGCCGAGGGCTATGGCACGCGCGTGACGGTGCGGCTGCCGTTGACGCTGGCCATCATGGACGGCATGTCGATCGGGGTCGGTGGCGAGACCTACATCCTGCCGCTGGGCTCGGTGGTCGAGTCGTTCCAGGTGACAGCCGGCATGGTGCAAACCGTGGGCGCCACGGGCCGCGTCGTCAAGGTGCGCGAGGAGTTCATGCCGGTGATCTCGCTGGATGACGTGTTCCGCGTTCCACGCCAGGACGGCGATCGCGCGGCCGAGATCATGATGATCGTGGAAGCCGAGGGCCGGCGTGCCGCCGTGCTGGTCGACGAGCTGCTCGGCCAGCACCAGGTCGTGGTGAAGAATCTGGAGACGAACTACCGGCGCGTGTCGGACATCTCCGGGGCGACCATTCTCGGCGACGGGCGGGTTGCCTTGATCGTCGATACGGCAAGCCTGGTGAAGCGGGCCCGCCATTGAGGAAAATTGAACGACGGGGCCTCGGCCGGCCTCCTCGGGTCCTTCCCCCAGCCGATGCGAGGCCAAGGGAGAGGGCAGGATACGGACAAATGAGCAGGAGCTTGCAATGGGAATGATGGAACGACTCGGAACCGGAACCGCCTCCGCGGTGCGGGTCAATGAGTTTCTGACCTTCAAGCTGGGAGGCGAAGAGTACGGGATCGATATCCTGAAGGTGCAGGAGATCCGCGGCTATGAGTCGGTGACGCGAATTGCGAACTCGCCCGCCTTCATCAAGGGCGTGGTCAACCTGCGCGGGGTCATCGTTCCCATTGTCGACCTGCGCGTGAAATTCGAGCTGGGCGACGCCCGCTACGATGCCTTCACGGTGGTGATCATCCTGAACGTGGCAGGCAGGGTCGTCGGCGCCGTCGTGGATTCGGTGAGCGACGTACTGGAGCTCGACGAGAAGCAGATCAAGCCGGCGCCGGAGTTCAATTCGCTGCTGGACGCGGGCTACATCACGGGCTTGGGCAGCGTGGAGTCCGGCGAAGGCGAGCGCCTGCTGATCCTGGTCGACATCGAGCGCCTGATGAGCAGCCCCGACATGGGCCTGCTGGAGCGCGCCGCCGCCTGACCGCCGGTGCGCCGGCGCTTGGCCGGAGCACCCCGAAGGCCAGACCTGCGATGGGCGCGCGCGACGACTCCCCGGATACGACGACCGCGTTGGCGGTCAGCAACGACGCACGCCTGTCCGATTTGAGCGCGCGCGATTTCGACCGCGTACGCCGCATCATCTACGGGCTGGCCGGTATCGACCTGAATCCGAGCAAGCAGAACATGGTGTACAGCCGCCTGTCGCGGCGCTTGCGCGCGCTCGGCATCGATTCGTTCGAGCAGTATCTGGACCGGCTGGAAGGCGACCCGCAGTTCACGCGGGCGGAACGCCAGGAATTCGTCAACTCGCTGACCACCAATCTGACCTCGTTTTTCCGGGAGCAGCACCACTTTCCGGTGTTCGCGGATTTCCTCGCGCGCGGTCTTGGCGCCAGCCCGCCCCGCATCTGGTGCGCGGCCGCTTCCACCGGCGAAGAGCCGTACTCGATTGCGATGACGGTGGTCGAGGCGCTCGGAGAGCGCGCGCCGGCCCGGGTACTGGCAACCGACATCGACACGCAGGTGCTGGCCTGCGCCAGCCGCGGCGTCTATCGCGACCAGGCGGTCCAGGTGTGCGGTCCGCAGCGGATGCGCCGCTTCTTCCTGCGCGGAACCGGATCCAATGCCGGGATGGTCAGAGTGCGCGCTGAGGTCGCGAGCATGATCGAATTCGGGCAGCTGAACCTGCTCGAGGCGAATTGGCCGCTGGTGAAGCGCTTCGGCCAGCCGCTCGACGCGGTGTTCTGCCGCAATGTGATGATCTATTTCAATCGGGCCACGCAGCGCGAGGTGCTGGAACGGATCGCCGGTGTACTCAGGCCGGGCGGCTTGCTGTTCGCCGGGCACTCGGAGAATTTCACCGACTGCCGCGAATGGTTCGTGCTGCGTGGCAAGACCGTCTACGAGAGGCTATGACGTGATCGGTAAAGCGGCGAAATCCTTGCCGGCGCCGAAACTGTCGGGCGCGGTCGGCGAAGCTCGCACCGTCTACTTCGAGCGCGAGTTCGACCGCAATGCGGTCAAGCTGCTGCCGGGCGAGTTCTTCGTTTCGGGCGAGGACATCGTGCTGTCGACTGTCCTCGGGTCGTGCGTGGCGGCCTGCATCTGGGACCGCGCCGCCAAGGTCGGCGGCATGAACCACTTCATGCTGCCGGGAGAAAGCGCAGGCGCCACCCCGGGCAAGGATCCGATCGGATTGGCCGGCCGCTACGGCGTGTTCGCGATGGAGCAGCTGATCAACGAGCTGATCAAGCGTGGCGCTCGCAAGACGAACCTGGAGGCGAAGGTATTCGGCGGCGGAGCGGTGATCAAGAGCTTCACTGCGCTCAATGTCGGCCAGCACAACGCGGATTTCGTCCTCGACTTCCTGCGAACGGAAGGTATTCGCGTCGCATCTCGGGACCTGATGGATGTGTTCGCGCGCCGCGTGGCCTTCTTTCCGGTCAGCGGGCGCGCGCTATGCCGCAAACTGCCGCAGGTGGACGCTTCGGTGGTCCGTGCCGAGGAGCAGTACGACGCTCGCATCAACAACACTGCAAAGGCCGGCGGCGACGTCGAGCTGTTCTGAAGGATTATCGACATGTCCAGAACCCGCGTCCTGATCATCGACGATTCGGCGCTCGTCCGCAGCCTGCTCACCGAGATCGTCAACCGGGAGCCGGACCTGGAGGCGATCGGGGCGGCGCCCGATCCGCTGGTCGCGCGCGAGATGATCCGGGCCATGAACCCGGATGTGCTGACGCTCGATATCGAGATGCCCAGGATGGACGGGCTGGATTTCCTGGAGCGCCTGATGCGCCTGCGGCCGACGCCGGTCGTGATGGTCTCCACGCTGACCGACCGCGGCGCGGAGGCCACGCTCAAGGCCCTGGAGCTCGGGGCGATCGACTTCGTCTCGAAGCCGCGCCTGGGTATTGCCGCCGGCCTGAACGAGCTGGCCCACGACATCTGCGAAAAGATCCGTGTCGCATCGAAAGTCCGGATGCACCGGCATGTCCAGCCCGGCGCTGCGCGCGACAACGGCGTGAACCCCCCGGTGAAGCGCGCGCCGGAGAAGTACTCGCGCGTGTCGACCGAGAAATTGATCGCGATCGGCGCCTCTACCGGCGGAACCGAAGCGATCCGCGAGCTGATCACCGCTCTGCCCGCCGATTCGCCGGCGGTGCTGATCACCCAGCATATGCCGCCCGGCTTCACGCGCAGTTTCGCCGCACGCCTGGACAGCCTGTGCAAGATGACCGTGAGCGAGGCCAAGGATGGTGACCGGGTTCTGCCCGGGCACGTCTATATCGCACCTGGCGACCGGCACATGAAGCTGATTCGCAGCGGCGCCAACTACGTGATTGCCCTGGACGACGGACCACCCGTGAACCGGCACCGGCCGTCGGTCGACGTGCTGTTCAGTTCCGTGGCCGAGGTGGCGGGGCAAAACGCGCTCGGCGTGATGCTGACCGGGATGGGTCGCGACGGAGCCGCTGCCATGCTCGAGATGAAGCAGGCCGGCGCCTTCAATATCGCGCAGGACGAAGCGACCTGCGTCGTGTTCGGGATGCCGCGCGAGGCGATTTCGGCCGGTGGGGTCGACGAGGTGCTGCCGATCACCGGCATCGCCGAGCGGCTGCGGTCGCGCCTGGCCGAAATGGGCGCCGCCCACCGCATCTGATCCTCGGCCCGAGTCCCCTAAAATGGGACCTGCAAAGTCCGCCGGGCGGTCGCCGGCAGGTTCGCCTGCGGGAGGAACGTCCGGACTCCATAGAGCGGCGTAGCAGGTAACACCTGTCCACCGTGAGGTGAGGATCAGAGCAACAGAGACGAGTCGCCCGCCGAAGCGCGTCAGCGCGAAGGCGGGCGGGTGAAACGGGCAATCTCTACGCGGAGCAACACCGAATAGGCAGCTTACGATCCGGCTCGGGGAGGCTGCGGGTAGGTGGCTTGAGCCGCCGCGCGAGCGGCGGCCTAGAGGAATGACCGCTACGGCACGGCAACGTGCCGCACAGAATCCGGCGTACAGGCGGGCTTTGCTTTTCTGCCGGGGTTTACTACGTTGGTGGCCCCACATTCCCTGGAGAGCCAGCATTCATGCGGGTTTCCAGCGAGTCACCCCCTCGAAAATAGACCTTCCAGACCGACCGTTCGTAGGTTTGGCGGCCTTCTCCGTGTGAAGCGGTCCGAGTGCGCGGGGGCAGCCCATCCCGCCTCGGAGATTTCTGAGCCGCTCC
>DATBCI010000024.1:0-1513 GCA_036270555.1 Burkholderiaceae bacterium | reverse complement strand
CGCCCTCAGCATTACTTCGAAGGGACTTCCGGAGCATCTGGCGCCCATTGTGATTGGCGGGTTGCCGCCGGGCATGACGCCCGAGCTGTTCCGCGCGTCCGTGGCCGACGCGATCCGCGACCCGGAGCGGCAGATGTGGCTTGAGCGGCGCTTCGCGCCGTTCTCAACACCGTACCGCGCACGCGACGGACGGTGGATTCTGCCCATGGCAGGCCCGAACGCGCGGCTGTCGCGGCGGATGCTGGAGACCATGGGCGTGTGGCAGCAGGCGCTCGCCACCGGCGCGGTGTTCGTCAATCCGTATGATCCGGCCAATGTCTCCGATATGCGCCGCAATCTTGCCGACAGCCTTTCGCTTGGCTTCAGCTACACCTCACCGCTTGCCGATCTGCTGGAGGCGGCCTTCGCCAAACGCACCGCCGCGGAGTGGGAGCGGCTGCTGGCCGCCAACGGATCGTGCGCGACCATCATCATGACGTGGGAGGAGTGGCAGCGCGACGCGGATGCCCGAGCTGCCGGCGTATTCGTCGAGGTCCCCGGAACGGACAACTTGCAGATCGGGCGGGCAGTATGGATGCGCAGCGCGCTGCCGTATGCGCCTCTCGCAATACGCCGCACCGCTCAGGCGTTTACGGGCAGTGCCCCTGCGCCGCCGGCAGCTACCGGCCGCGCCAAAGCGCGCCTGCCGCTGGAAGGCTACAAGGTCGTCGACATGACCAACGTCCTCGCGGGGCCGAGCTGCACCCGCATGCTCGGCGAACTCGGTGCTGATGTGATCCGCGTCGACGTGATGGACCCGCAGCCGCCGCCGACCATTCACGTGTTGTGGTCGGGCGAGAATTCGGTCGGCAAGCGCAGCATCATCCTCGACCGGAGAAAGACCGAAGGGCTTGCGATCATTCACCAGATCACCGGGCGCACCGACATCCTGGTGGCCAACATGATGGACGACCAGATGGGGCGTCTGGGCACCGACGCCGCGTCACTCGCACAGCGCAACCGGCGCGCGATCGGCCTGCAGATCACCGCGACACGCGGCGAGAGGCACGGCCCGCGACATCACGACAAGGGCTGGGACCCGTCCATCCAGGGCACGACCGGCATCATGATGCGCTTCGGCGGAGCCGACTCGCCGACCTTCCACGGTATCGCCTCCGCGGTGGATTATTTGTGCGGCTATCTTGCCGCTTATTCCGGCCTGCTGGCGCTGTACGCGCGGGAACGGCGCGGTGACGGCGTGGGCGACTGGGCAGAGACATCGCTTTGTAACGCGGCGACGCTGATCCAGTTGCTGTTCCAGCGTCCGGGCACCGAACCGCCGGCGAGTGCGCGCGGCCAACTCGCGACCGGGATGAACGAGAGCGCGCGCGTCTATCAGCTCAGCGACGGCTGGATCTTCGCGCAGGCACCGCACGACATCACGGCCGATCTGGGCAAGCGCACCCGCGCGGAGGCACTCGGCTGGTGCGCCCAGCAGAACATCCTGGCGGCGCCGGTGCAGACCTGCAAGGAA
>DATBCI010000023.1:0-10724 GCA_036270555.1 Burkholderiaceae bacterium | reverse complement strand
CAGACGATACGTCGCATCCTCGAAGGGGGAGAGGCCGTATGCGCTGCCGCCGGCATTCCGGTTGCCGGGGGCCATAGCATCGATTCGGTCGAACCGATTTATGGACTGGTCGTGCTCGGCCTGGTGCACCCCGAGCGCGTCAAGCGCAACAGCGACGCGCGCGCGGGCGACCGCGTGATATTGGGTAAGGCGCTCGGCGTCGGCATCTATTCGGCGGCACTGAAAAAGGAGCGGCTCGACGCAGCCGGCTATTCGAACATGATCGCGACCACCACGCGACTGAATACGCCGGGCACCGAGCTGGCGACGATCGACGGCGTGCACGCGCTGTCCGATGTCACCGGGTTCGGCCTGGCCGGGCACCTGCTCGAAATCGCGCGCGGTTCCGGCTGCCGGGTTCGAGTCGACTGGCAGCGCGTGCCAACCCTGCCGGCCGTGCGCGAACTGGCGTCCGCCGGCTTAATAACGGGTGCTTCCGGGCGCAATTGGGCGGGTTACGGCAGCCAGGTGCAGCTGCCGCGTGACTTTTCAGAGGTCGAACGCGCGCTGTTGACCGACCCTCAAACCAGCGGCGGCCTGCTGGTGAGCTGCGAACCGCGGGCCGTGGGCCGGGTGCTCGAGCTCTTCTCGATACACGGATTCGAACAGGCAGCCGAAATCGGCGAAGTGCTCGCCGGCGTCGGAGAGCCAACGCTCGAAGTCGCCACTCGCTAGTGCCGGTCCGACCGTCACCCGCCGCTTTGCGGCGGGCTGGGCGCGCGGCGTTCGCTTAAATATGTTCGGCCGAACATATCTTTTCTTAGTCGCATTGGATTCTGCGAGGAGGCGAAAACCTTCTATCATCTGATATATCAGGTGTCACGCTGACCTCATGGGCGCCCCGCCATCCCTTCCGCTGTTGACGCGGGCCAGTCGGCCGCTGACGTTCGAAATCACCGCAGTGAACGAGAAAGGCGAGGTGCTGCCGATCTCGATCGCGGGTGAGAACCCGCTGACGCTGTACGTCGACAAGCGCGAGATCGTCACGCTGATGACGCTCGGGGTGTGGCCGGAAGCGCTGGCGATCGGATACCTGCGCAACCAGCGGCTGGTGGAAAGCCTGCAGGACATCGTCTCGGTCCAGGTCGATTGGGACGTCAACGCGGTCGCGGTAACGACCCGGCACGGGCTGGGCGATGTGACGCAGCGAATGCAGAAGCGCACCGTCACCACCGGCTGCGGCCAGGGAACGATGTTTGGCGACCTGATGCAGGACATTGAAAATATCCGGCTGCCCGCGGACGCCTGGCTGAACCACGAGCGGCTTCTCGAGCTGACGCAGGAAGTCAGGCAGCTCCAGACGATTCACAAGCAGGCCGGCGCGGTGCATGGCTGCGCGCTCGCCGGCAACCGGCCGGACGGGGTCAAGGTGCTGATGTTCATCGAGGACGTCGGTCGCCACAACGCGGTCGACGCCATCGCAGGGCGCATGTGGCTCGAGGGGCTCGAGGGAGGCGACAAGATCTTTTTCACGACTGGCCGCCTGACATCGGAAATGGTGATCAAGACGGCCCAGATGGGGATCCCGTTCCTGATTTCGCGCAACGGCGTGACGCAGATGGGTTGGGAAATCGCGCGGCAGACGGGCATCACCCTGATTGGCCGGGCCCAGGGGCGCCATTACCTCGTTTACACGGGGGCGGAGCGCTTCTCGCGATGACCGAAGACGTGCGGGTCGCTGGCGTGATTCTCGCCGGCGGATTGGGCCGCCGTATGGGCGGCGTGGACAAGGGCCTGCGACCGTTGCGTGGCAAGCCGATGGTGACCTGGGTGCTGGAGCGCTTTCAGCGACAGGTCGACGAGGTGCTGATCAACGCGAACCAACACATCGACGAGTACGCGCAGCTCGGCTGCCCGGTGATCTCCGACCGGATTGCAGGATTCGCCGGCCCGCTGGCTGGATTGCATGCAGCGCTGTCGGCGACTTCGCTGCCGCTGGTGGCGACGGTGCCGTGCGATTCGCCTTTCCTGCCGGTTGACCTGGTGGCACGCCTGAAGGAGGCGCTGCTGGAGCGCGGCGCCGATCTGGCGGCCGCGCGCACCCTGACCCAGCTTCATCCGGTGTTCAGCATTTGCCGGCGCAGCGTGCTGCCGCAGCTTGCCGAGTTCCTGACCGCCGGCGGACGCAAGCTCGAGCAGTGGCACGCAACCCTGGCCGCGGTCGAAGTGAGCTTCGATGACCAGATCGAAGCCTTCAGCAATATCAACACGCCCGAGGAGCTGGCCCACTTCGAGCACTGAGCAGGCGCGCCACGTTGACGGGTGCAGCGTGCGCTATCGAATCGCGATGTCGAACAGCGGGAACGGAATGTCGGATGAGTAAGGCGACTCTACAGGCGGACGTGATCCCGATTGCGGACGCGAACCGGATGGGCCGGAAAGTGCGCTCGACCCCTAAGGGGCGCAGCGTCGATCCGCAGGCCCTGAGCGAAGTGCAGGCGCTGCTGGGCGACGATCCGCGTCGCGCCGATCTGCTGATCGAATATCTGCACCGGATCCAGGACTGCTTCGGGTGCCTGTCTTCGGCGCATGTGGTCGCGCTGGCGGCGGAAATGAAGCTGGCGATGACCGAGGTGTACGAAGTGGCGACCTTCTATCACCACTTCGATGTGATCAAGGACAGCGAGCCGCGGCCGCCTGCGCTGACGGTGCGCGTGTGCGAGTCGCTCGCCTGCGAGATGGCCGGAGCGCAGGAGTTGATAAGGGAGCTTGCCGGCTGCGTCGGGGCCGGGGTCCGTGTCGTCGGGGCGCCCTGCGTGGGTCGTTGCGAATCCGCGCCGGTGGCGGTCGTCGGCAGGAACCCGCTGGAGCGTGCTTCGGCGCAGACGGTCACCTCCGCCATCGGCGACCAACACACGTCGGCTCCGGAACACGAGTACGTCACGTATGCGCAATACCGCGCCGCCGGCGGTTACCAGATCCTGGGCGAGTGCCTGAGCGGCGCGCGCGATGCCGAAGCGGTGATCCGCGCGATGGAGGGCTCCGGGCTGCGAGGACTGGGCGGCGCGGGATTTCCGGCCGGACGCAAGTGGCGCATTGTCCGCGCCGAGAGCGCGCCGCGCCTGATGGCCGTCAACATCGACGAAGGCGAGCCCGGCACGTTCAAGGACCGGTTTTATCTGGAGCGCGACCCGCACCGCTTCCTGGAAGGCATGCTGATCGCGGCCTGGGCGGCTGGCGTCGGCGAGATCTACATCTACCTGCGCGATGAATATGCGGGGTGCCGGCAGATCCTGGCGCGTGAGCTGGAGGCGCTGCAAGCCGATCCGCCGTGCGCTCTGCCGCCGATGCATTTGCGGCGTGGCGCCGGCGCCTACATCTGCGGCGAAGAGTCGGCGATGATCGAATCGATCGAGGGCAAGCGCGGCATGCCGCGCCTGCGTCCACCGTACGTGGCGCAGGTGGGCTTGTTCGGCTATCCGACGCTCGAGCACAACCTGGAGACCGTGTACTGGGTTCGTGACATCCTGGAGAAAGGGGCGGACTGGTTCGCTTCGCACGGCCGCCACGGACGCAAGGGGCTGCGCTCCTTTTCGGTGTCGGGGCGGGTGCGCAAGCCCGGGGTTCACCTGGCGCCGGCCGGCATCACGGTGCGCGAACTGATCGATGAATACTGTGGCGGGATGCTGCCAGGCCACCAGTTCTACGCGTATCTGCCCGGAGGCGCATCGGGCGGAATCCTGCCGGCGGCGATGGGTGATATTCCGCTGGACTTCGACACCCTGAATCAATACGGGTGTTTCATCGGATCGGCCGCCATCGTCGTGCTGTCGCAGCACGATTCGGCGCGCGGCGCGGCGTTGAACATCATGCGTTTCTTCGCTGAAGAGTCGTGCGGGCAATGCACGCCGTGCCGCGTAGGCACCGAGAAGGCGGTTCACCTGCTGCAGGCGCCGAGCTGGAACCAGGCTCTGCTGGAGGAGCTGTCACAGGCGATGGCCGACGCGTCGATCTGCGGGCTGGGCCAGGCGGCGCCCAACCCGATCCGTTGCGTGATCAAGTACTTCCCGAGCGAGATCGCTTGAGAGCGTCGAAAGCACACCCCAGGAATCTGCAGCCATGAACGTACTGCGCGAGAAGGAAACCGCCCCCGAGCTGGTGGAGTTCATGTTGAATGGACGCCCCGTCTCGGCTCCACCGGACGAGACGATCCTGCAGACCGCCGAGCGCCTGGGCATCGAGATTCCGCACCTTTGCTACACGGACGGCATGCGGCCGGACGGCAACTGCCGTGCGTGCATGGTCGAGATCAAGGGCGAGCGGGTGCTGGCGCCTTCGTGCTGCCGCACCCCGCAGGCGGGCATGGAGGTCACGAGCGAGAGCGCGCGCGCCGTGCACTCGCAGAAGATGATCCTGGAACTGCTGAAGTCCGATATGCCGGAGCGCAGTTACAAGCTCGACTCCGAGTTCGACTACTGGGCCGACAAGCTCGGCGTGACACAAGCGCGCTTCGAGCCGCGCATGTCGCCGGGCCCCGACCTCTCGCATCCGGCGATGGCCGTCAACCTGGACGCCTGCATCCAGTGCACCCGCTGCGTGCGCGCGTGCCGGGAGGAGCAAGTCAATGACGTGATCGGCTACGCGTTTCGCGGCCATCACTCGAAGATCGTGTTCGATCTGGACGACCCGATGGGCCGTTCCACCTGCGTGGCATGCGGCGAATGCGTACAAGCCTGCCCGACCGGCGCGCTGATGCCGGCCAAAGGCGTGGGCATGGTGGTGGCGGACAAGACGGTCGATTCGCTGTGCCCGTATTGCGGCGTCGGCTGCCAGCTCACCTATCACGTGAAGGACAACCGGATCCTGTGGGTCGAGGGGCGCGACGGGCCTGCGAACCGCGGGCGCTTGTGCGTCAAAGGCCGTTATGGCTTCGATTACGTTCACCACAAGGAGCGCCTGACCAAGCCGCTGATCCGCAAGCCCGGATTCCCGAAGTCGGCCGATTTCGTGGTCGACCCGGACAACCCGTTGTCGGTGTTTCGCGAGGCGACCTGGGAAGAGGCGCTCGATCTGGCGGCCGGCAAGCTGCGCGAGATCCGCGACACGCGCGGGCCGCAGGCGCTGGCCGGCTTCGGCTCGGCCAAGGGCTCGAACGAGGAGGCGTACCTGTTCCAGAAGCTGGTGCGCACGGGGTTCGGCACCAACAACGTGGACCACTGCACCCGGCTGTGCCACGCCTCCAGCGTGGCCGCGCTGCTCGAGGGCATCGGCTCCGGCGCGGTCTCCAACCCGGTGATGGATACAACGAATTCGGAGGTTGTGTTCGTGATCGGTGCCAATCCCACCGGCAATCACCCGGTCGCGGCGACCTGGATCAAGAACGCGGCCAAAGGCGGCGCCAAGCTGATCGTGGCGGATCCGCGCGGCTCTGACCTGTCGCGGCACGCGGCGTATTTCCTGCAACACAATCCGGACAGCGACGTGGCGATGCTGAACGCGCTGATGCACACCATCATCCGCGAAGGCCTGGTCGACCAGTCCTTCATCGAGGATCGGACCAGCGGCTACGAAGAGCTGAAGAAGAACGTCGAAGCATTCAGCCCGGAAGCGATGGCGCCGATCTGCGGCATCCCGGCCGAAACGCTGAAGGAGGTCGCGCGCCTGTACGCCACGTCGAAGGCCTCGATGATCCTGTGGGGAATGGGAATTTCCCAGCACGTGCACGGCACGGACAACGCGCGCTGCCTGATCGCGCTGGCGATGATGACCGGGCAGATCGGCCGCCCGGGCACCGGGCTGCATCCGCTGCGAGGACAGAACAACGTGCAAGGCGCGTCCGACGCCGGACTGATTCCGATGATGTACCCGGACTACCAGCGGGTCGCCAGCGAGGCGGCCCGCATGCGCTTCGAGAAGCTGTGGAATGCGAAGCTCGATCCGAAGCCGGGCCTGACCGTGGTCGAGATCATGGATGCGGTTCATGCGGGCACGATCCGGGGCATGTACGTCATGGGTGAGAACCCGGCGATGTCTGATCCGGATGTGCAGCACGCGCGCCAGGCGCTGGCGGAGCTCGACCACCTGGTGGTGCAGGACATTTTCCTGACCGAGACCTGCTATCTCGCGGACGTGGTGCTGCCCGCGACCGCGTTTCCCGAGAAGAGCGGCACCTTCACGAACACCGACCGCATGGTGCAGCTCGGGCGCCAGGCGCTGGACGCGCCGGGCGACGCCCGCCCGGATCTGTGGATCATCGAACAGATCGCTCGCCGCCTGGGCCTGGATTGGAACTATCGCGATGTCTCGGATGTGTTCAACGAGATGCGCGCAGGAATGGATTCGATCGCGGGCATTACGTGGGATCGCCTGGAAGAGGAAAGCTCGGTCACCTATCCGTGCGAAAACGAGGGAGATCCCGGCGAGCCGGTTGTCTTCATCCGTGACTTTCCGACCCCCAGCGGGCGCGGCAAATTCGTTCCGGCCAAGCTCATCACCGCGGACGAGATGCCGGACCTGGAGTACCCGATGGTGCTGATCACGGGCCGCCAGCTCGAGCACTGGCACACCGGAGCGATGACGCGGCGCGCGACCGTGCTCGATGCGATCGAGCCGGAACCCGTCGCTTCGATGAACTCGGCCGACCTGAGGGCGGTGGGAGCCAAGCCGGGCGATGTCATCACGGTGACGTCGCGGCGGGGAAGCATTTCCCTGTACGCGCGTGCCGATGAGGGTACGCCGACGGGCGCGCTGTTCATCCCCTTCTGCTACTACGAGGCGGCAGCCAATATGCTGACCAACCCGGCGCTCGATCCGTTCGGAAAGATCCCGGAGTTCAAGTATTGCGCGGTCAAGGTCACACCGGGCGGCCAGGTGGTGGGTCGCGAAACGGCCGATCGTTTGTCCGAGCGTGCTGCATAAGGGGAGCGGCAGCAGACATCCGGTCACGAACCGCCGCAACCGTGCGCCAGCTGTGAACTTGCAGTACGTTGTTTCCGCCCGGAACACTTCCCCTCTCCCACTGCTGGGAGAGGGTCCCCATTACGTTTGAATCTCGACTTCTGCCTCGATCTCGACCGGGATGTCAAAGGGCAGTTGCGCCATTCCGACCGCGGAGCGCGCGTGGCGGCCGCGCTCCGGCCCGTACAGCGTGACGATCAGGTCGGTAAATCCATTGATCACGTTGGGCTGCCGGTTGAATCCGGGCGCCGAGTTGACCATGCCAAGAACCTTCAGCCAGGCGGTCACCCGATCCAGATCGCCCAGCTCGCGCTTCAGGCTGGCCAGGATCGACAAACCCACCTGGCGCGCCGCGACCTGCGCCTGCTCCAGCGACACCTCCGCCCCGACCTTGCCGAGCGGAGTCGCGAGCGAGCCGTCCGCGTTCTGGGGTCCGTGACCTGAAATGAAGGCGCGGTTGCCGTGAACGCGCACCCACGGAAATGGCAGCGTGACGCCGGGAGGTAACAGCAACGGCGCCGGCAGAACAAGGCCCAGGTCACTAAGTCTTGATTCGATCTGGGCCATGTCCTGTCCTGGCTCGTGCAGCCGATTAGTCGTCTCCCCCCTCGATGTCGAACACGAGGTTCTCGGGTGACGGACCGAAGGAGGCCCAAGGTACCACGGGGCGCTGCTGCACGCCTGGCTTGGACCAGTCGCACACGCCGCTCGGGAAAATGCTCGAAAGCCGTGCCCATTCAGCGGCACTGAAGGTCACCGTGTAGTCGCCCGGGTTCAGCGGCTTGAGCTCGCATTTCATGATGTCGGCCGCAAGCGGGCCGCCGGCGATGTGGCGCGGAAACGCATAGGACGGGTACACCGCGTTGCACTGGGTATCGGGCAGCCGGCCGAAGACCTGCCGCTCGGCGATGAACTGGGTCGACGTGGGCCAGCAACCATCGACGGCCGCCATCGGCTTGTCCCGGATCACTTTGGCCCGCTGGCCGGCTTCCGCGCGGTCGTTATGTACGTTTTCGACCCACTGGATGAATACCTGCCACGCCTGCTCGGTGGGAATCGCATTGCCGCGCCACATCACATGGTTGTCGGAGTTCCCGTTCGCTTCAATCATCCGCTGGCGGGTGGCGAAGTGGAACCACTGGTAGTGATAGCCGGCCGTGTCCCTGACGCCAACCAGGCCACTCAGATCGAACACGGGAATCGATGCCAGTCCGGCGCCGCCATAGAGCTGCAGGCCGCTTTCGTACGTGCGCCGGATCGCCTGCTGATCTCCGACCGTGCGGGTGGCGACGTAGTTGTCGTCATGATCGTAGCCGCCGATTCTCTGATTCAGGTCGAGAAACTGCGTGGGCGTGATGGCGCCCGAGTTCAGCGCCTGCAGACCGTACTGCACGCCGACGTTGTCGACCGGGCGCCGCGCGAATCCGGTCGCGGGGTCAAGGCCGTAGGCGTTGCGCTGCCAGTCGAACACGGTCGGCCGAGCGCCGGTCGGGTTGCTGACCGGGTCGTAGCGCTGCGCCGTCGGAACGTCAGGACTCCACACGGCCGACGCGTAACCTGCGACGTCGACGCGCCCCGGGACCGGGTCGGTTCTCTGCGCCTGGTTGGCCGCGTCGTACCAGGCCTGGACGCCTTGATACCCGGCCACCGCGACCTGCTGATCGGCGCTGAATCCGGTCGGATTGGTGACCGTGAAATAGTGCGTGAGCAGGTGCCCGTCCAGCGCGGAAAACGCAATGGCGTCGGGATCGGGGAAGGTGCAGGAAATGAACACCCCCTGGAACATGCCGGGCAGGTTGTCGGCGATCTGCAAGCTGGTGTAGGAGCCGCCGGAACATCCGGCGCTCACCGTGTAGCGGGGTACGCCATAGGTCTTGATGAAATGCTCCTTGCTCATCATCGCGGTCTCGTCCTGCAGCACCGCGTTGCAGTTGTTCGAAGGGTGCTGCAGCGTGTTTTCGAAGGTCGCATAGCCTTCGCCGAGTCGCGTTACGTCCAGCAGGACTGCGGCCCCTGGCAGATTGCCCTCGACCGGTCCCTGTATGTACCACCCGCCCGGACAACCAAAGCCCTCGACCGCGAGCAATCTTCCATTCCAGCCCCTGGGCGGCGCGAAGGGACTCGGCGTGGCCTCGGAAGTCGGGTCGTGCAGGATGGCGCTTTGATAGATGCCGCGATTGACTGTGCTCGTTTCGACCCGCACCACGAAGGGCACCGTCGCTCCGTTCAGCGTCGTCGTGCTGGCGACGTCGCTCGGCAGGCCGCTCGTACTGGGCAGCGGGATCAACGCGCTGGCCCCGGTCGGCCGATACAGATACTGGATGACGGTCGGGGCGCCGCAATCGGCGTCAAGCGAGGGCCCGAGCTTGGTGCCGTCGGGCAGCGCGAACTCCTGCGTCTGGCAGATAAAAGGCGTGATGTGCGGCCCCGACGTGATCGGACCGCTGAGCGGGTAGTTGGTCACCGCCAGGCTGTCTGCGACCTCTCCGTGATCCAGCAGGGTCAGGGTGTTGGAACCCACTCTCAGGTTCCCGACCAGCCCGACCAATCCGCCGCTGCGTGCATCCCGTTGGAATGAGGCGGTGATGTCCTGTCCGTTCAATTCAATCTGCGCCGAGTTGTCATTGCGCGAGACATCGACCGCGATCAGAGCATCTCCGCCGCTCACCAGGTGCGCCCTCGACGAAAGCGCGTGGATTCGATGACCGTCATCGGCATACGCGGCCGTCGCCCCCAGGGCACTGAACGTCCAGGCCCATGCCGCCGCTCGTGCCCACGACCGGCGGCTTTCGCCCACTCTTGCAGAAACATCACACTTCGACATGGCAGTCTCCTTTGGATTTGATGCCCTCTTTGCGACCACCTGCGTTCACCCGCGAAGGGCGAACCCGCGCTTTGCACCGACGTTGCGCGGCGCATCGTGGGTGGGCCAAAGCGGGAGGTCAATCCCTCGATTGGAGAACCTGCGCCGCGATCCGGGCTAACAGCGGCTCCAGCGCTCGCACACAAGCTCGCGCATTCGACTTTCGTCGAATCGATTGTTACGAGCGAAATATTCTGACGACGGAATGCCGGGCAGACCTCGCGTGAGCTGAACGGCCGCAGTGTTCCCGAGTTCCCTCATCAGTCGACCTCCCGAGGTTCAATTCGGACGGACCGTCCGCTTCAGAATCAGGTCATACAGCGCCTGGGCGGCGGGCGTGAGTTGCGCCTTGGTACGCGACAGCAACACCAGGGTCCTCGACACGACCGGGTCGACCAGCGGAATCATGCGGAGCCGAGGGTATGCGCCTTTCTGCAGTGCCAGCGCCGGGACGACCGCGGCGGCCACGCCTTCGGCCACCATGCCGACCGCGGTGGAGCTGCGCTGAACCTCGTAGAACGGCTTGAGCTGGATCTGCTCCCTTTCCAGCGTCAGGTCCAGCAAGGGCCGGTTGCCGCTGTCGGCTCCAGCCAGCACGAGTGCATGCTGCCCGAGCTGCTTCCACGACAGTCGCTTGCGGTCCGCCAGGGCGTGGTCATCCCGGCAGACCAGCACAAACCGATCCGTCAGCAGAGCAATGCTGGTCAGCTCCGACTGTTCCGGAGCCTGCATGTTGATGCCGAACTCGGCCTCGCGCCGCAACACCGCGGCGGCGACGTCCGAAGAGGCATGGTCCAGGATCTTGATGCGATTGTCGGGGTGCAGCGCCGCGTAGCGCTGCACGATGCGGGGCAGGTAGTGCACGCCGACGGTCGGCACGCACGCGATCGTCACGTCGCCGCGCAGCGATTTGCCGGTTTCGCGA
>DATBCI010000022.1:0-11254 GCA_036270555.1 Burkholderiaceae bacterium | reverse complement strand
AGCCGACCGGTCGCGCGGCAGCACGACCGCCGCTACCGCCGCGGCTTCGGCGGTTCGCAGGCAAGCGCCCAGGTTGCGTGGATCGGTGATGCCATCGAGCAGCAACAGCAACGAGTCGTCCGAGATCCGGTCCAGCACCTGCTGCAGCGAAAGCGCGCTTTCCAGGCGGACGCACAGCGCCACCACGCCCTGATGCGGGGTTTGGCCGACCAGGGCTCGCAGCCGCTCCGGCTCCACTGCGATGGGCCGCACCGCGGCCTGTTGCGCCCGTTGCAGCAGCTCGCGCATCCGTGCGTCGCGCCGGCTCGGGTCGTAGTACAGGAACTCGATGGTCTGCGGTGCATTGCGCAGTCGTGCCGTGACTGCGTGGAAGCCCGCCAGGGCGGTTCGTTGGCTCATCGGGCGGTGCGTCCACGCCGCCGCTTGCGGCCGCCCACCCCCACCTTGCCGCGCCGGCCCGCCGGTGCCCGCTCGGTCGCCGCCCGCGCCGCCATCCGCTCGGCGCGTCGCGTCTGCCGCGCGTTGCGCGCTGTGGCCCGATCGACAGCGGAAGGCCGCTCGCGAGCCGCGGCCTGGCGTCCCTGAGTCCTGACGGCGCCGGCCGCCGGGGCCGTGCCCCGGACGAGCCGAAAGTCGATCCGGCGCGCCTCCAGGTCGACCCGCGCTACCTGCACCGTGAGCCGGTCAGCCAGGCGAAAGCGCAGACCCGTGCGCTCTCCGCGCAACTCGTGCAGCGCCTCGTTGAAATGGAAGTACTCCGAGCCCAGCTCGGACACGTGAACCAGCCCTTCGACGTACAGGTCATCCAGGATCACGAACACGCCGAACGGCACCACGGCCGAGATCGACCCCGAGAAGGTCTCGCCGGTGCGCTCACGCACGTAGTAGCTCTTCAGCCACGCTTCGACATCGCGCGAGGCCTCGTCGGCGCGCCGTTCGTTGGCCGAGCACATCGCACCGAGCTTTTCCCAGGCGGCGGCCGCCGTGCCGCAGTCGACGGCCGAGCCGCCTTCGGCGTACAGCGTCGGCTCGAAGCGGCGTCCGGCCAGCAGCGCCCTCAGGGCACGGTGCACCAGCAGATCCGGGTAACGACGGATCGGTGAGGTGAAATGCGTATAGGCCTGGTACGCCAGGCCGAAGTGGCCGCTGTTGTGGGGGGTGTAGATGGCCTGCTGCATCGAGCGCAAAACCATCGTCTGCAGCAATTGCGCGTCCGGCCGGGACCGAATGGCGCGTAACAGCTTGGCGTAGTGGGACGGCTCCGGCGCTGCACCGCCGTCGAGCTGCAATCCGAACGCCCGCAGCGAAACGCGCAGCGCTTCGAGCTTGGTGGGTGTCGGACCTTCGTGCACCCGATACAGGCCGGCCTGCCGTCCGCGCCGCAGAAAATCGGCGGCGCACACGTTGGCGGCGAGCATGCATTCTTCGATCAACCGGTGCGCATCGTTTCGTACGCGCGGAACGATGCGCTCGATGCGTCCGTTGGCGTTGCACACGATCTGCGTCTCAACCGTGTCCAGGTCCAGCGCGCCGCGCTGCTTGCGATCCGACGCCAGCACTTCGTACAGGCGGTACAAGTTGCGCAGGTGCGGCAGCAGCGCCTCGAGGCGGCGCTGCGCCGGCGAATCGGGAACGCCCAGCGCTTCCCACACCTCCGTATAGGTGAGACGGGCATTCGACCGGATCAGCGCCGGATAGAACTGGTAGGCCTTCAGAGCGCCCTTGGACCCGATCACCATATCGCACACCATCACCACCCGCTCGACCCCCGGGTTCAGCGAACACAGCCCGTTCGACAGGCGTTCGGGCAGCATCGGGATCACCCGGCGCGGGAAATACACGGAGGTCGAGCGCGCCTGCGCTTCCTGGTCCAGGACGCTGCCCGGCTCGACGTAGTGGCTTACATCGGCGATCGCAACGACCAGGCGCCAGCCCTTGCGTCCGATCGGCTCGCAGTACACCGCGTCGTCGAAGTCGCGCGCGTCCTCGCCGTCGATCGTGACCAGCGCGATGTCGCGCAGGTCGATGCGGCCCTTGCGATCCGGCGCGCCCACCTCGGACGGCAGCGCCTGCGCCTGCTGCTGGGCGGCGTCGGAGAACTGATGCGGCACTGCGAACTTGCGCACCGCGATCTCGATCTCCATACCGGGATCCTCGATCTGCCCCAGCACTTCGATCACCCGCCCGATCGGCTGAACATAACGCTGGGGCTGCTGGATGATTTCGACCACGACCACCTGCCCGTGCCGCGCCTGCGCGGCGGCCTGCGGCGGCACCAGGATGTCGTGCTGGATGCGCTGATCTTCGGGGACCACGATCGTGACGCCGCGCTCGTTCAGCAGGCGCCCGACCAGCCGGTTGGTGCGGCGCTCGATCACTTCGACGATTTCGCCCAGCGGCCGGCCGCGGCGGTCGGAGCCGGTCATTCGCGCCAGTACCCGGTCCCCGTGCAGGACCTTGCTCATTTCATGGTCGTCCAGCACGAGGTCGGTTCCACCGTCGTCGCGCACCAGCAGACCATGTCCTTCCCGGTGGCCCTGCACCTGGCCGGACCACAGATCCGCTCGCGCGGTCACCAGCAGCAGTCCGGCGCGGTTGCGAACGATGCGGCCATCGCGTTCGAGCTCGGCCAGCGCCATGGCCAGCACGCTGCGCCCTGGTTCGTCGAGGCCCAGCCGTTCAGCCAGCTCCTCATCGGTCAGCGGCGAGCCGGAACCGGTCAGCGCATCGACGATCGCCTGCCGCTCGATCGGGGCTGCAAAATGTTTTTCCTGACTCACTCTATGCGTCTCACGTTATGCTTTTCTTATCCCGCGCAAGCGCGGCTCCTGCGAGATGATCTCGTTGAACTTGTGACAATGGGTGCCTCGATCTAAAATCCGCGCCTCGCTGCTGCCCAGGTGGCGGAATTGGTAGACGCACCAGGTTCAGGTCCTGGCGCCCGCAAGGGTGTGAAGGTTCGAGTCCTTTCCTGGGCACCAAGGCTTCAATCCTGTTCCTTATTCCTGTTGACCCCGGTTTCGCAGGGTCTGTGCGGTGCGTTGCGCAAGGTCCGGCGGCCGCAAGCGGTCGTACACCTCGAACGGCTGGACGATCCAGGGGCTGTCCGGCAGGTAGGAGGCGAAGTAGTCCGGGCGGAACTGCGAGCAGCCTTTCACCCAGATCACCCCGGTGCGCAACTCGCTCATGTGGGCAAAACGCTGCTTGAGGTGCTGAACCACGCCGGCCAGGGTGGTGCCGGAGTCAGCCAGATCGTCCACCAGCAGCACGCGACCGTGCAGGTCCGGCTCGACCGATGAGACCGCCGCAGCGATGCGCAGGGCGCCGCGCCGCGTGCCCGCCTCCTCGCGATACGAGCTGACGGTCAGCACGGCCAGCGGCCGCTCGAAGATGCGCGACATCACGTCGCCCACACGCAACCCCCCGCGCGCCAGGCACAGCAGCGAATCGAACGCGTAACCCGACTGATGGACCTTCAGCGCCAGGACCTCGATCAGGTGGTAGTACTGCGGCCAGTCGACCCGCAGTTGGTGCGCGGGCCCGGCCTGCTCGGGTGGACTCATCGCGGATCCGCTCCGGAAAACGGGTGGCGCAGCACGATCGTCTGGTCGCGCTCGGGGCCGGTTGAAATCAGATCGATCGGAACTTCGGCCAGCTCGGACAGGCGGTTCAGGTACGCCTGCGCGCGGCCTGGAAGGTCGGACCACGTGCGCACCCCGAAGGTCGATTCATTCCAGCCGGCGAATTCCTGATAAACCGGCTCACAACGCGACACAGCGTCCGCACCGAACGGAAGAATGTCGACCGCCCTTCCCTCGTAGCGATAGCCGGTGCAAAGCCGCACCGTGGTCAATCCATCCAGCACATCCAGTTTCGTAATGCACAGGCCGGTCACGCCGTTCAATTGCACCGCGCGCCGCAGGGCGGCCGCATCGAACCAGCCGCAGCGCCGCGGGCGCCCCGTGACGGAGCCGAACTCCTGGCCGCGTTGCCGCAGTCGCTCGCCGGTGTCTTCCAGCAGCTCGGTCGGAAACGGACCGGATCCGACGCGGGTTGCATACGCTTTGGTGATTCCGAGCACGTAGTTCAGCCGCTGCGGCCCCACCCCGGCTCCGACCGCGGCGGCAGCCGCTACCGTGTTGCTGGAGGTGACGTACGGATAGGTGCCGTGATCGACGTCGAGCAGCGATCCTTGCGCTCCCTCGAACAGCAGGCGCTGGCCGCCCTTCATGGCCTGGTCCAGCAGGTACGAAACGTCGGCCACCATCGGCCGGATCCGGTCGCCCAGCTTCAGCGTGGAATCGATGACGCGCTGCGCGTCGATGCCCTCCGCATTCAGATAGCGCGTCAGAACGAAGTTGTGGTATTCGAGCGCCTCGTGCACGCGGTCCGTGAAACGCTTCGGGTCGAACAGGTCCTGGGCGCGCACCGCACGCCGCCCCACCTTGTCCTCGTACGCGGGGCCGATTCCGCGTCCGGTTGTTCCGATCGGATCGTTGCCGCGGCGCGCCTCGCGCGCCCGATCCAGCGCGACGTGATAGTCGAGGATCAGGACACAGTTACCGCTGACCGCCAGGCGCCCGCTGGTGTCGACGCCGGCCTGCTTGAGCTCATCGATTTCCGCCAGCAGGTCCGGGGGTGACAGCACGACGCCGTTGCCGATGTAGCAGGCAACCGCCGGCCTCAGGATGCCCGAAGGAATCAGGCGCAGGATCGTCTTGTGTGCTCCGATCACCAGCGTATGGCCGGCGTTGTGGCCCCCTTGAAAGCGCACGACCGCATCGGCGCGATCGGTCAGCCAGTCGACGATCTTGCCCTTGCCTTCATCACCCCACTGGGTGCCGACCACAACCACGTTGCCTGCCATCGATCCTCCTGGATCAGTCGCCGCCGGACTTGGGCGCACGCGCGACCACCTGCCATTGCGTCCCGACGCGCCGAATGTCGCGGTCGAACTCGAATGCCCCTTCGGCCGTTCGCCCGTTGCCGGCGCGCACCACGATCTGCCCTTGGGACCTGAGCGCGGCGACCAGCGCTTCCAGCTCCCGGTCGGCGTCATGCGGAGCGACGATCGCCTTGGGCAGCGCTGTCGGGCCGCCCAGTTGGGCCGCTTCGCGCAGGTCCATGATCGAGAAGCCGGTAGCCGGCCGGGCGCGGCCAAAAATGCGTCCGACCTCGTCATAGCGCCCGCCCCGCAAGATCGGCCCCTGGCTGCCTGCCACGTAAGCAGCAAACGTGGCTCCGGTGTAGTAGCGATAGCCATGCAGATCAGCCAGATCCACGCCGGCTGTTCCGGTCGCACAGAGCGCCGTCAACTGCTCGAGCTGGGACAGCGCCGCCGTCAGCTCGCCGCTCGCCGGCAGTTCACGTCGCGCCCGTGCCAGGACTGCCACGCCACCATGCAGGTCGGCCAGCTTGAGCAACGCTTCGCGCGTAGGCCGGCTGACGGCGGTTGTGGCTGACTTCAAGGCGGCCAGGTCCTTCGAATTCAGAGCGCCCAAAATGGCGTCGAGCCGATCGGGCGCCAGCTGCTCGCCACTCAGGATCGCTCGCAGCACGCCGCTGTGCCCCAGGTCGATCCTGATCTGAGCCGCTCCGGCCAGCTCGAGCGACCGGGCCGCCAGTTGCAGCACTTCGCCATCGGCCTCGGTTGCGGCGTCACCATACAGCTCGGCGCCGACTTGAATCGGCTCCCGGCTCGCCATCGGATGCAGCGGCCGCGCATGCAAGGCGGGTACCGCGTAGCACAGGCGCACCACGCCGTCACGATTCAGGATGTGGGCGTCGATGCGTGCCGTCTGCGGTGTCGCATCAGCCCGCACGCCAAGACTGCGCCCGCTGGACTGATCGACCAGCTTGAACGTGCGCAGATCCAGGTCCCGGTCGGTGCCCGACAGCAGCGAGTCCAGGTGCTCGATCAGCGGTGGAATCACGTACTCGTAGCCGAAGCTTCGATACAGGTCGAGCAAGGCGCGGCGCAGGTCCTCGACGCGGCGAGCCTCGCGCGGCAGCACATCCGAGATGTTCTCGGGAAGCAGCCAGTTCGACATCGGGCTACCGATCTTGCGGTAAGCGTCGAAGACGTTTACCGCACGAACTTCCCCCTCTCCCTCGAGGGAGAGGGGGAAGGGGTGAGGGTGCCAGCGTGCCGCATCCGGTCGGGCGTTTCCGGTCAGCTCAACAGCCAGAACAGGAGCGCGCCAAGCACGATCGAAGCCAGTCCGAAGAAGCGGATCTGGCCGTCGGCCAGATCGGCGATGCGACGGATCGCCCCGCGCCAGGTGCGGGGTGAGAACAGCGGCACAAGGCCTTCGAGCACCAGCATCAGCGCGAACGCGGGGCCCAGTGGCTCCAACATGCCCGTTCCGACGAGTTCGTTCGTTTCCAGCGTCATCCCTACCGCACGCCGCCCTGGCCCTTCATGTACCTGAAGAACTCCGAGGACGGGTCGACCATCAGGACATCCGCCCGGCTGCGGAAGCTCTGCTTGTAGGCCTCCAGGCTGCGGTAGAAGGCATAGAACTCGGGGTTGCTGCCGAATGCCTGCGCATAGGTCGCGGAGGCTTTCGCATCGCCGTCTCCCTTGATGCGCTGTGCATCCCGGTAGGCCTCGGCCAGCAGGACTTCGCGCTGCCGCTCGGCGTCGGCCCGGATCTTCTCGGCGTCGGCGGCGCCGTTCGAGCGCTGCTCGTTGGCGACCCGCTTGCGCTCGGACTCCATCCGGTGGAACACCGATTCGCTGGCCTCCGGTATGAAATCGACCCGTTTCAGGCGCACGTCGACGATGGTCACTCCCAGATCCTTGACCCGGTCCTGAACAGTGGCGCGGATCTCTTCCATCGCCTTGTCGCGTTCGCGCGACGTGATGTCGTTGACGGTGCGCTTGTTGACCGCCTGATTCAACGCGTCACGCACCAGCGTCGTGATCCGGTCCTCGGCGTCGCGCTCACCCCCGCGAAAGCTCACCCAGAAGCTGCGCGCATCGGAGATGCGCCACTTGACGAACGAATCGATCAGCAGGTTCTTTTTCTCGGCCGTCTGCACGCGGTCTTCGCTTTGCGGGTCGATCGTCAGAATGCGCTTGTCGAGGTGCTCGACATTCTGGAACGGTGGCGGCAGCTTGAAATGCAGGCCGGGCTCACTGATCACCCGGCTGATGTGCCCGAGCTCGAACACGATCGCGTAGTGTTTCTGGTCGACGATGAAGGCGCACAGGCGGAACAGCCCGGCCGCAACCACGACCGCGATGATGGTTCCGATGATCCGGTTCACTTCGATCCAATCATCAACGGGACTCCCGGTCACGGTCGCCCGGGGCGTCCCGCACGTGCGATTCGCCGCCCGCGTCTTTGCTGCCGACGCTGCTCGAAGCGGACCCTGCGGACGGATGTCCGCTGCCGTCGCCCGCCTGCTGCAGCAACTTGTCCAGCGGCAGATAGAGCAGCGGGCTGGATGACTTGACGTCGACCATCACCTTGGTCGTGTTGGCGAAGACCTGCTGCATCGTGTCCAGGTACAAGCGCTCGCGGGTGACGCCCGGTGCCTTGACGTATTCGCCCAGAACCTCGCGAAAGCGCGCGGCATCGCCCTGGGCTGTTTCGACCGTCTTGGTGCGATAGCCTTCCGCTTCCTGGATCAGCCGCGATGCCATTCCGCGGGCCCGCGGCACCACGTCGTTGGCGTAGGCCTGCCCCTCGTTGATCTGGCGCTGCCGGTCCTGACCCGCCTGCACCGCGTCGATAAATGCTGCCTGGACCTGCTCGGGCGGCTGGGCATTCTGGATCGCGACGGCAGACACCATGATCCCCGTGTCGTAGCGGTCCAGCATCTCCTGCATGTGTGACCGCACTTCGTCCGCGATCTGCTGGCGCGATTCGTACAGGACCGAATCCATCTTCCGATGGCCGACCACCTCGCGCATGGCCGACTCGGCCGTCTGTAGCACCACCAAGGCCGGGTCTCCGTCGGGCGAGAAGCGGCTGCCGAACACGAAGTCGCGCGCGCCATCGACGCCGGACTTGATCCGATACTGAACCTTGAACTGCATGTCGACGATGTTCTCGTCATCCGTCAGCATCAGGGCTTCCTTCAGGCGGTCCTGGCTGCGCGCCTTGGTACCGACCTCGATCTCGCGCTGCGAAAACACGTCGACGATCTGATGCGACTGGATCGGCCACGGAGCGCGCCAGCGAAAGCCGGCACCGGTGATCGAGTCGAAGCGGCCGAAGGTCGATACCACCGCGACCTGCCCCTCCTGGACGATATAGAAGCCCGTGCTCATCCAGATGATCAGGATCGCCGCGAGCACCGCTCCCACGCCGAGCGTTGCGCGAAACAAGTCGGATCCGCCGCCACCCGGTCCGCGCGGCGAGGAGCCGAACAGACCACCCAGGCGCCGGTTCAACTCGCGCCAGAGTTCCTCAAGATCGGGTGGACCGTCCTGGCTGTCGGGCCTGCGCGGCGGACGCTGCCCCTCGCCCGCATCGCCAGATCCCCCGCCGCGACCCCACTGCGGGTCATTCTGCGACATGATGATTCCAAAACTCGGGAGCGTTCACCGCTGACCTCCGACCGGGATCGTCGGAAGCCGGCCGTCCTGCGCCGCTCATGGCGTGGTGCCGATGAACTCGGGCGGCTCTGATCGTTCCGACGCCGGCTGGTGCTCCTGCGCCGCCCGCTCCTTTGAAAGTTGGCCTGCAGCGTGCTCTTCTGCAGTCAGCTCCCCTGCAGCAAGCTCCCTGCCACTCAGTTCCCCTGCAGCAAGCCCTGCAGTCAGCCCTGCAGTGACCTCCGCTGCAGGAACCTCTTGTGCGCTAACCTCTTGTGCACGTTGCGCGATCGCACCGCGCAGCAACTCGACACCGTCTCCTGATCGCGCGCTCAGCCAAACCGCGTCGATCCTACCACAGGCCGACCGCTCAACCCGGGCACCGCGATCGGCCAGGTCGATCTTGTTGAAGACGATGCAGCGTGGCACATCGCCGGCGCCGATCTCCTGCAAAACGCCTTCAACCGCCTCCATTTGCGCCTCGCGCGATGCGATGGAGCCATCGACCACATGCACCAGCAAATCGGCTTGCGCGGCCTCATCCAGCGTCGCCTTGAAGGCATCGATCAGCGCGTGCGGCAGATCCCGGATGAAACCAACCGTGTCGGAGACCACGACGGGAGTCTCGGGCGCCACAAAGCAGCGCCGGCTGGTCGTGTCCAGGGTGGCGAACAACTGGTCGGCGCAATAGGTGCTCGCGCGCGTCAGCGCGTTGAACAGCGTCGACTTGCCGGCGTTGGTGTACCCCACCAGCGAGACGCAGAACGCATCGCGCCGCCGCCGCGCACGCCGTTGCGTGCGCCTTTGCGAGTCCAGCGTGCGCAGCCGCTCGCGCAGCTGCTTGACGCGCTGGCCGATCATCCGGCGATCCAGCTCGATCTGCTTTTCGCCGGGTCCGGCCCGCAGGCCGATACCTCCGCGCTGCCGCTCCAAGTGGGTCCAACCTCGAATCAGGCGCGTCGACAGATGCTGCAGCCTGGCAAGTTCCACCTGCAGCTTGCCCTCCCGGCTCTTGGCCCTTTGCGCGAAGATATCCAGGATCAGCGAAGTTCGATCGAGCACCGCCACCCCGAGCTCCCGCTCCAGGTTGCGCTGCTGAACGGGCGACAGTGCGGCGTCCACGATCAACACGCTCGAGGCCGACTGCTGCAGTTGCTCGCGCAGCTCATCGACCTTGCCGCGCCCCAGAAACAGCGCCGGATCAGGACGGTCGCGCCGCACCATGATCTGTCCGGCGGCGCGGAATCCGGCGCTCTCGGCCAGCTGGCGAAGCTCTTCGACGTCGTCCGATGCGTCGCACCGGGTGCGCCGCCGGTCGCGCAAGGCAACCTCGACCAGCAGCGCCAGCACCGGCCCCGCCGAGCGCTCGATCTGGAATCCGCTCAGGATTCGGGCTCCGCGGCCAGATTGACGGGTCGCGCCGGCACCACGGTCGAAATCGCGTGCTTGTACACCATCTGGGTCACCGTGTTTCGAAGCAGGACCACGTACTGGTCAAACGACTCGATCTGTCCTTGCAACTTGATCCCGTTCACCAGGTAAATGGACACTGGCACATGTTCCTTGCGCAACGCGTTCAGGAACGGGTCTTGTAGGAGTTGGCCCTTATTGCTCATGTTCTCTCCTGATCGACGCGCCTGTAGGCACCCTTGGCCCTGCCGTGCAGTCCCGGCCCCACATCCGGTTAGATGTGTGCAGTGCGACAAAATTCAATCTACTGGAAAAGCCGACCCTTTGCCAGCGCGCTGCGTGACGAATGGATTGACCCCGCTGCGGAATTCGATCCGCAACGGGGTTCCCTGCAGTTCGAATTGGTCCCGAAACCAACCTTCCAAGTATCTGCGGTAGCTGTCAGGCACGTGATGTAGCGCGTTGCCATGGATCACGATCAAGGGTGGATTGGAGCCACCCTGGTGCGCATACCGCAGTTTCGGACGCAGGCGGCCGGCACGTGGTGGCCCCTGGCGCTCGACCGCGGCGCGCAGGGCACGGGTCAGGCGGGGTGTGGGAAGCCGGCTGAATGCCGCCCGCTCCGCGGCGACCACCGATCGCATCAATGCCTGCAATCCGGTGCCGCGCAGCCCCGAGATGAAATGCAAACTGGCCCAGTCGAGAAAATGCAGCTTGCGCCGCATCTCGCGCTTGATCCGCTCGCGCTGATGCTCGTCCTGAACCGAGTCCCATTTGTTCACGGCAATGACCAGGGCGCGCCCGCGCTCCAGAATGTAGCCGGCAATATGGGCATCCTGCTCCGCGATCTCGGTTGAAGCATCCAGCAGCAGCGTGACGACGTTGCACTGCTCGATCGCCTGTAGCGTCTTGACGACCGAGAATTTCTCGACCGTTTCGAACACCTTCCCCTTGCGCCGCAGCCCCGCGGTGTCGATCAGGACAAACGGGTTGCCTGCGAATTCGAATTCGACCTCGATCGCGTCGCGGGTTGTGCCGGGCAGCTCGGACGCGACCAACCGACGCTCGCCGATCAGCGTGTTGACCAGCGTCGACTTACCGACATTGGTACGCCCCACGATCGCAACGCGCGTTCCCTCCTGTGCGCCAGGCGCCCCGTCGGGCTCGCCCGCCGTAGCGCCGCCAGGCGCGAAGTCGGGGAACTCGGCCAGCGCGGTTTCCATCAGCTCGGTCAGCCCCATGGCATGGGCGGCCGAGATCAAGCACGGTGCTCCCAGACCCAGCTCGTAAAAATCC
>DATBCI010000021.1:0-1610 GCA_036270555.1 Burkholderiaceae bacterium | reverse complement strand
GCGCTGCCACGCGCCGGCAAGGAGGTCGCCACGGTTTCTCGAAATCGGCTCGGCAGGTCTTCTGGCTTTCGGATCAGTCGGATCGCCGCACCTTCCCGGCGAGGTGATCCTCGCCAGTGGTTGTCTTTCGACGTGCGGCGGCCGTCCCCGATAACAGCGGCGGGCCCGCCACGGAATTGCACCGTGTTCCCTTGACCGAGCGCTCCCATTATCCTCCGCCGCAAGCTCCGCGCGCACGCTTGGGGTTAGGTGTTAGCCTCGGACGGCCATGAAAGAGTTGATCATCGGAGGAGCGCGCTCGGGCAAAAGTGCTCTGGCTCAATCGCGAGCCAGACAAAGCGGATTCAAGGTCGTGTTTCTGGCGACGGCCCGAGGCGACGACCCGGAAATGGCGCGCCGGGTGGCTCACCACCGGCAACACCGGCCGCCCGCGTGGATCAGCGTGGAGGAGCCGTTGGAGCTTGCCTCGGCGCTGGGGCGTCATGCCGGCGACGGCACCTGCATCCTGGTCGATTGCCTGACGCTGTGGCTGTCCAACCTGTTCTTCGCCGGCCGTGCCGCAAAGCAAGCCGAAACCGGCGAAGCGGTCGACTGCTCCGTGCTGTCGCGCCACATCACGGCACTGCTCGAAAGCATTCCGTCTGTGCCGGGCCACTTGATCCTCGTCAGCAACGAAGTGGGCTGCGGGATCGTGCCGATGAATGCCGTGGCACGCGCCTTCGCCGACGAGCAGGGCCGCTTGAATCAGAGCGTGGCGGCCGTGTGCGATCGAGTCACCTTGACGGCCGCCGGCCTGCCGCTGGAGCTCAAGGGTCCGCGTGGTAGCTTTTAGTCATTTAAGCACCAGCCTTCCCGCAAAGGCGCCATCCGGCGCGTGAACGGCAGTCCGCGCTTCCGGCGCATTGCCCGAGATAAGGGCGAAGTCCTGCCGAAATCCGGAGCACCGACCGCTACCTTGCGCAATAGCATTGCCGGCATCGCACGAGTCTTCGGTCGGCAGCACCATGGCCATCGCGCTGGAATTCATCGACGTCGTGATACCCATCGGCAAGATTCGCGACTCCTATCCGGGTGGCTGGGAGCAGTGCCTGCTCGATTACGCCGCGCTGCTAGGGCGCCGCGTCTGGTACGACCAGCATCTGTTTCGCGACGGCGCGATGAGCCCGCCGGATGCCAAGCTGCTGGTAGAGGGCTGGGCCGTTCTTGGCTTCGAGCTGACCGAAACTCGCCGCGACGGCTTGTACTGGAAGGACCTGTGCGTGCTCGACTGGCATCAGGACGGACCGACGCTCCCCTGCGACTGGCTGTCGTTCGACAGGGCAAGCCGCACCGCGCATCTGTCCGGTGCCGATCCAGGCCCCCTGGTTTGGCGCGGGCACCCGAAACCAGACGGCGTGCCGTGGACGGCGGCCCTCGCCTTGGTCGTCGGATCCCAGGAACAACCCCTTCGATTGGGTCAGAAGCGATAAGACATCCCGAGCTGCGCCTCGCCCTGGGTGACGGTGTCCCCCTTGATCTTGAACACGCAGCCGCCCGAGCAGAACAGGCCCCCGCTGCTGTGGACGAGGGTGACGTAACCTCGGGTCTCGAGGCGAAGCGCGACCCGTTCA
>DATBCI010000020.1:0-7411 GCA_036270555.1 Burkholderiaceae bacterium | reverse complement strand
CGCAGCTTCTATAAATTAGAGGACTGGGCGTTCCTGTGGACGCTGCTGCTGATCGGCGTCACCGGCTACGTGCTGGAAGCGGCACGGCTGGTGTGGCTGCAGGATCGTCCCGGGGTCTGGTCGACCCGGATGTGGTCTCCGTTCGGAGCCGTGATCGCCGAAGCGATGCGCGACGGTGGTCTGTCCACCAGCGCCGCCGGCGCGCTGCGCGCAGGCCTCTGGTGGTTCCACGGGATACTGGCGCTGGCGTTCATCGCGTTGGTGCCGCGCACCAAAGTCAAACATCTGTTCACCGCGATGGGATCGCTCGCGGTGCGCGATCCGCTCGCCGCGCAGCGCCTGCCCAAGCCGGAGGCGGACGCTGCACAGATCGGATACGCGCGCATCACGGACCTGACCTGGAAACATCTGCTGCAACTGGACGCCTGTACAAAATGCGGGCGCTGCCATGAAGCGTGTCCTGCGCGCGCGGCCGGCGCCCCGCTGTCGCCACGGGACCTGATCCTGTCGCTCCGGGAACATTCGAACCGCTCACTGGAGCGCAATCTCATTCCCCGGGACGCGGACCTGGATATTCACGGCGACAAGACCGACCAGGTTTCGCTGGAGACGCTGTGGTCGTGTCGGACCTGCATGGCCTGTGTGGAGATCTGCCCTGTCGCTGTCGAACATGTGCCGGTCATCGTCCAGATGAGGCGCAAGCTCGTCGAGGGCGGCGAGATGGATCCGCTGTTGCAGAAGACTTTGCAGACCATCCACAAGTCGGGCAACTCCTTCGGCGAATCGAAGCGCAAGCGGGGAGCATGGACCAAGGGGTTGCCGTTCCCGGTCAAGGACGCGCGCAAGGAGCCGGTCGACCTGCTGTGGTTCGTCGGCGACTACGCATCGTTCGATCCGCGCAACCAGAAGGTGTCGCAAGCCCTTGCGCGCCTGCTGCATGCGGCGGGCGTCGATTTTGGGATCCTGTACGACGCCGAGAGCAACGCCGGCAACGACGTGCGACGGGTCGGCGAAGAGGGGCTGTACGAGCACCTGGCCGAGTCGAACATCGCCGCGCTCGCCTCGGCCAGCTTCAAGCGCATCGTCACGACCGATCCGCATTCGTTGAACACCATCCGCAACGAATACCCGCAGTTCGGCGGCAGCTGGCAGATCGTTCATTACACGACGCTGTTGCTCGAGTTGCAGCGCCAGGGGCGCCTTTCGATCGAGCCGAAGCTCGGCCTGCGCGCCACCTATCACGATCCCTGCCACCTGGGGCGGTTCAACAAGGAATACGACGCCCCGCGCGAACTGCTGCGCGCCACCGGCTGCGAGCTGATCGAGATGGCGCGCAGCCGCGACAACTCGTTCTGTTGCGGCGCCGGCGGCGGGCGCATCTGGATGCCGGATCCGGTCGGCAAGGAAAAGCCCGCGCAGATCCGGATTCGCGAGGCCGCGCAGATCGCCGGCTTGGAGGTGTTTGTGGTGGCTTGCCCTAAGGACCTGACGATGTTCGAGGACGCGGTCAAGACGACCGGCAACGAGGGCCGTATGGTCGTGCGTGAACTGATCGAGTTGATCGAGCAGTGCACCGTGAATGAGATCGCGCAATCGGAGGATGCTGTCGCATAACGGAATGAGATCGCGCAATCGGAGGATGCTGACGCATAACGGAACCCCTCTCCCCTCCGGGGAGAGGGGCAGGGGTGAGGGGAAGTTGAGTTGATGAAGATACTGGTTGCGGTCAAGCGGGTCGCTGCCCTGGAAGAGGATTTTCGGATCCGTGACGACGGCCGTGACGTCGATCCGGACGACCTGAATTACGACCTGAACGAGTGGGACAACTTCTCGCTCGAGCAGGCGGTCCTGATCAAGGAGGCTGCCTCCTCCGAGGTGCAGGTGGTGGTGGCGACGATCGGACCGGAGGAGTCCGACGAGGTCTTGCGCGCCTGCCTGGCCAAGGGAGCCGACCGGGCGCTGCGCGTCTGGGACGAGGCGATCGCCGGATCGGATCCGATCGCCATTGCGCGCGTGCTGGCGGCGGTCGTGCGCCACGAGGCAACAGACCTGGTGCTGACCGGTGCGCAGTCATCGGATCATGCGCAGGCGACGACCGGAATTGCGTTGTCGGCGGCGCTGGACTGGCCGCACGTGGCCGTGGTCAACGGCTTGAAGTACCGCGCGGGCGATGCGCAGGCCGTCGCAACCCGCGAGCTGGAAGGCGGCGCGACGCAGGACGTCGAGCTGGCCCTGCCAGCCGTACTGACGATCCAGCTCGGCATCAACAAGCCGCGCTACGCCTCGCTGCGGGCGATCAAGCAGGCGGCGGCCAAGCCGATCGAGGTGCTCGGGCTGGGCGAGCTGGGACTCGCCGGAGACCAGGTGGGTGAGCGCGGCTCGGCGGGGCGCGTGCGCCGCATGGTCGTTCCGGAGAAGGGGCGCGCACAGATGATCGAGGGCACGGCCGGGCAGAAAGCGCAGCGGCTGGCGCAAATCATCCGCGGCTTCACCGAAAAGCGGGCAGCCTGACATGAGTGCAATCCTGATCCTGGCCGAGCACCGCGATGGCGAGCTGCGTCCGGTTACGCACGAGCTGATCGCCGCCGCCCAGGAGGTGCGCGCCGAGATCGGCAATCGGGTGACGTTGGCGATCGTCGGATCGCAGGCCGAGCGGTTTGTGCCCGCGCTGAGCGTCGAAGGAGTCGACGAAATCGTGCTGTTGGCTTCACCGCAGGCGGAGTTCGACGCCGACACGACCGAGGCGGCGCTGGCCGCACTGATGGCCGACTCCGAGCCGGCGTTGATCCTGCTGGCGCACAGCGTCGATTCGATGGGCTACGCGGCGGCGTTCGCGATGCGGCACGGCACCGGCTTCGCGACCGATGTGTTCAAACTGGGCTTCGACGGCGGCCAGCTGGTCGCCACCCGCGGCGCGTACGGTCAGAAGCTCAACGTCGAGGTGGATTTCCCCGGCAAAAGCACCGTCGTGCTGTGCCTGCGCGCGGGCACCTTCAGGCCGAGCCCCAAGCCGGCCAGCCCGCCGGTGCGCAAGCTGACCGCAAGCTGGCCGGCTCCCAGGGCGCGCTTCGGCCCGGTGGTCCCGCCGCCCCCAACTGACGATGTCGATGTGTCGTCGGTCGACTTCATCCTCTCGGTCGGGCGCGGAGTCGGCGAGGAGGACAACGTCGAGCAGTTCCGCGAGCTGGCGCAGCGCCTGGGCGCAACGCTGGGATGCTCGCGGCCGATCGCGGACTCCGGGTGGCTGCCCAAGTCGCGGCAGGTCGGCCAGTCGGGCAAGACCGCGGTCAACTGCAAGCTTTACATCGCGATGGGTATTTCCGGAGCGATCCAGCACCTGGCCGGTATGAAACACATCGAGACGGTGGTCGCCGTCAATACGGATTCAAATGCCTCCATTTTCAGTGTCGCCAAGTACGGCATCGTCGGCGACATGTTCGAGATCGCAGAAGAGTTGGGAAAGCAATTCGAGTGAGTGGCCCGAAACGTGCTTGCAATTTCGGTCGCGCGCGGTGGGTCGATGGCCAGGTCGGACCCCCGCGGTCACGACGTCGGCAGCGGAAGTTGAGCAGGATTTGCGATGCAGGAAAGCGGAGCACTGAAGGATTCGGTCGCGATGGTGGCGCCGCGCGCCAACGCCGCCACGCTGCACCGGAAGATCGACTGGACCGGGGCCTTCTGGGTTGCCAGCGGCGTGCCGGCGCTGGTGCTGTTTTCAGTCGGGGCCGTGGCGGCGACCGTCGGACGCGCGTCGTGGCTGGTGTGGATGATTTCGATCGGCTTCGGTTTCATCCAGGCGTTCACTTACGCGGAAATCGCGGGACTGTTCCCGCACAAATCGGGTGGCGCCTCGGTGTATGGGGCGATCGCGTGGGTCCGCTACGGCAAGTTCATCGCGCCGGTTTCAGTCTGGTGCAACTGGCTGGCCTGGTCGCCGGTGCTGGCGATCGGATCCGGACTGGCGGCCGGCTACGTATTGAGTGCATGCTTCGCGCCGGACGCGGCGATCAACACGTGGCAGATCAAGCTGCTCGATCTGAGCGGCGTCAAGCCGGGCCTGCACCTGCGGATCGACGCGACCTTCGTGATCGGCGCGATCCTGATGCTGGCGGCGTTCGCGATCCAGCACGGCGGCATCCTGCGATCGGCGCGCGTCACGCTGATCCTGGGAGTGGCGTCGCTGATTCCGCTCGGGCTGATCGCAATCGTCCCGATTCTGACCGGCGACATGCCGAGTTCGCATTTCTTTCCGATCGTCCCGCTGGCGCACGACGCGCAGGCGCGGGTGATCGACGGACACTGGAATGCGGCGGGATGGACGCTGATGGCCGGGGGCCTGTTCATCGCGGCCTGGTCGACCTATGCGTTCGAGACGTCGGTCTGCTACACGCGCGAATTCAAGGATCCGCACCGCGATACCTTCAAGGCGATCTTTTACTCGGGTTTGCTGTGCATCGCGATCTTCACGCTGGTGCCGATGGCGTTCCAGGGGCACCTGGGTCTGGGCGAGCTCGTGACTCCCGCCGTACTGGGCGAGGGCGGCAAGCTGGTGATGCCGCCGGTCTACGATGGAATGTTGTCGCCGTCGATCTACAGCGGGATGGGGGTCGGTGGGGTGATGGCGAAGATGGTGGGCGGTGGCGCCCTGGTCGAGCGGATCATCGTGGTGATGCTGATCCTTGCGGTGGTGCTGTCGATCATGACCGCCATGGCGGGATCGTCGCGCACGCTGTACCAGGCGTCGGTCGACGGCTGGCTGCCACGCTACCTGTCGCACGTGAACTCGCACGGCGCGCCCACCCGCGCGATGTGGACCGATCTGTGCTTCAACCTGATCACGCTGACGATGTCCGACTACGTGTTCGTGCTGGCGGCGTCCAACGTGGGCTATGTGTTGTTCAACTTCCTGAACCTGAACGCCGGCTGGATCCATCGGTTGGATCGCGGCCAGTGGAAGCGCCCGTTCCGGGCCCCGACCTGGATCATCGCCGCCGGCACGGTGTTGGGTTTCGTGAACCTGGCCCTGATGGGGCTGGGAGCCGACGTGTACGGCGCCGGCACGCTGAAGTTCGGACTGATCTGCGCTTCGCTGATCGTTCCGGTGTTCCTGTTCCGCCACTACGTTCAGGACAAGGGAGTTTTCCCGGAAACGATGAGCGAGGACCTGGAATTGAACGACGACCGGGCGCTGGTGAAGCGCGCCGGCAAGCTGCCGTACATCGCGTTGGCGGCCGGAGCTGCGGTCGTCTGGCTTTCACACAGTCTGGCGGTCGGTTGAGGGTGGCGGATTGAGCGGAATCGATGGCAGGGCGCGCGATGCGCCGGCGCGGATGAGTCGACTTCGGAGGAGAGGCTTGGGGTCGGGGTAGACGCAGTCCGTCGATTAATGGGTGATGAGAGATTTCAGCGGAGGACGGAGTATGAAGAGGCTAGCGATTTTGATGTCGTGTGTAGCAGCCGCGTTGATCGGAGCGCGCGTGTCGGCGGCGGTCACGCCGCAGGAAGCAGACAAGCTGGGCAAGGAGTTGACTGCCTTTGGCGCCGAGAAGGGGGCTAACGCGGATGGGACGATCCCGGCCTACGAAGGCAACGACACCCCGCTACCCGGCTGGGAGTGGGGCAAGGTCCGCAAGGAGTACTGGAAGTTCAAGGACGAAAAGCCGCTGTTCTCGATCGACGCGTCCAACGTCGACAAGTACGCGGCCAAGCTGGACGACGGCCAGATCACGGCGCTGAAGACCGTGAAGGGCTATCGGATGGACGTCTATCCGACCCACCGCACGTGCGGCATCACGAAGGAATGGGTCGAGCGCACGAAGTCGAACGCGACCGAGGCCAAGATCGCGGCCGACGGCTGGTCGCTCGAGCATGCCAAGACTGCCGGCGTGCCGTTCCCGATTCCGAAGTCGGGCATCGAGGTGATGTACAACATCAAGGTGCGGCCCGGGGCGCAGGGCAGCGTCTACAACGACGGCACCAGCGTAATCAGCCCTCGGCCCGGCGGCAGCGAGTTCACCTGGTACCAGTGGTACCTGACGACCTATTGGCCGACCAAGCGGGCCGACCGGCAGAATGTCGAGGACGAAGGCAATGTCGACTTCTTCTTGTATTACGCATATTCCAAGCCGGCCGCGCTGGCCGGCCAGGGGTTCGTCGGCACGATCTGGCAGAACAAGGACCCGGAGCAGTACTACTACTTCCCGGGGCAACGCCGGGTGCGGCGTCTGCCGACTTACGTGTTCGACACGCCGCTGATCGGATTCGAGAACCAGTACCTGGTCGACGAGCAGATCGGCCTTTTCATGACGCTCGACCGGTACGAATACAAGCTGGTCGGCAAGAAGGAGATGTACGTCGGGGCCAACGTGTTCGGCATGTGGGACTACAAGGCCGATCCGAAGGTGGTGTTCGATAAGACGTACGTCAACCCCTTGTATCGCCGCTACGAGCTGCGCCGGGTCTGGGTGGTCGACGCGCACCTGAAGCCCGGGTTCCGGCACCTGGCGCCGCACCGCACGTACTACGTCGACGAGGACAGCTGGGACCTGGTCGACCTGACCGACTACGACAAGGACGACAAGGTCTGGAAGATGGTCAGCACGTATCCGGCCCCGATGTGGGAGGTCGGCGGGATGTGCCACATGAGTCCGTTCACGATGTGGGACCTTCAGGGCGGGCGCTACGTGACCGACTGGATGTCGATCGGCGGTGGCAAGGATATCGAGTGGGTCAATCCCGGCAGCCCGGACTTCAAGCAGCCGTGGATGAAGCCCGACTTCTATACGGCGGAGACCTTGCGCGCGCTGTCCGAGCGCTAGCAGGTCGGCCAGGCATCAGGCGCTCCGCGGCAGCGTCCTCATAAGCGAACAAAACATGGCTGCTGCGGCCCCGCGAGCCGCAGCAGGCGAAGGAGAGGGAACAACATGCGAGCAAAGCGAAGCAAAGGGCGTGGTTTGCGAGCTGGGATCGTGCTGGGAGCGGCGGCAGCCCTGTCGGCACCCGCCTGGTCGTTCGATTTCAAGCTGACCGATGACGTCAACGGCAGCCTGATCACGTTGATAACCGGCGGCTTGAGCCAGCGGTTGCGCGAACAGAAGGACGAGCTGATCGCGGCGCCCGGCACCACTGGCTTCACCACGGGATTCCAGGACGCGCACCTGGGCGACCTGAACTACAACCGCGGCGACCTGTTTGCGCTGTATGTAAAGGGCAGTCACGAGCTGCTGCTGAAGTTCCCCAAGGACGGGTGGCTACCCGTCGACAAGTTCTTCTTCCGCACCGGCTGGATCCTGGACGGCAAGGCCGGTGACACGGAGTTCGTGCGGCTGTCGAACCAGGCCCACACCCAAGCGGCGCACGACCTGCGCCTTTACGACTTGTGGGTCAGCAAGGACTTCGAGGTGTTCGGGCG
>DATBCI010000019.1:0-15006 GCA_036270555.1 Burkholderiaceae bacterium | reverse complement strand
CCGTACCAAATTGGAGCACCCCATGTCGACGACGGCTCGGTTCGACCTGAAGATGGACCCGGATGAGAAGGCTGTCGTTGCCAAAGCCGCCGCCTTGATGGGCACGACCATGGCTGGCTTCGTTCGCGCCGCGGCGAAGGAGAAGGCGCAGGAGCTCCTCGAACGCGAGGCGCGCCTGACTCTCTCACAGCGTGATTTCACTCGTTTCGCGCGGGCGCTGGATTCGGCGTTCGCTCCCAACCCTGCACTCGCTGACGCGCTAAACCGGGCCCGGCGCAGGGTCCGGCGTGCTTGAGGAGCATCCCCTCGACTCCGCGACCCACGACCGCCGAGGTTTCGACTGCGGGGCGGCGGCACTCAACGAATACTTGCAGCGATTCGCCGAACAGCATCGGCGCAAAGGTATTACGTCGGTCTACGTTCTGGTCGATTCAACGGCACCCGAGCGCATTCTTGGCTACTACACACTGAGCGCGGCCGAGGTCGACGTGGCGCGCTTGGCGGACGCAGAGCGTAAGAGGCTACCGCGATTTCCGGTGCCCTGCTTCCGTATGGGACGCCTGGCGTGTCGCCTCGATCAGCGAGGCCGTGGCTTGGGCAAGATTCTGATCGGTTGTGCCGTGGACCGCTGCCTGAAGGCGCGAGCGCAAGTCGCGGCCTATGCGTTGATCGTGGACGCTAAAGACCCCGCTGCCAAGAGCTTCTACGAACACTTTGGCTTCAAGCCATTGACCGACCGAAACCTCACTCTGTACCTGCCCCTCGGCCGGTGAAGGTCCAGGGCCCGACCGGGCTGGGCGACTGTTCTGCGCGAGACAACAGCCACCGCATCGCGCCGCCAGTAGCCGTCACGCCGATGCTCGTTTCGACCTTAGCTGACGGTCCTGGCGACCGCGCTTGAGCGGCCACCCTCTCCCCCGCCCCTCTCCCGCTGGCGCGGGCGAGGGGAGTAGTAGCGCCAGCGCATAATCGCGGCGTGGTCCAGCCACCCCAAAAAAGAGACCAGCCTCGGATATCCTGGGTGAGCCATCGGCCTGAGAAGCAACGAACCGGCGCCAAGCCCGACGACGCTCAGTACACGTCGCGCACGTAGCGCCCCGCGGCCGCCAGCTCACGCAGTTCGAGCTGGGCCTGCGCGGCCGAGCGCCGGCCGTGCTCGACGAAGATCGTTCGCAGCGCCGCGTCCACGTCCTTGGCCATGTGCGATGCATCGCCGCACACGTAAATCCACGCCCCATCCTGAATCCAGGACCACAGCTCCCGGCCGGCTTGCAGCATCCGGTGCTGGACGTAGATCTTGTCGCTCTGGTCGCGCGAAAAGGCGGTGTCGAGACGGCTGAGCTCCTGTCCATGCAGGAACGATTCGAGCTCCGACCGGTACAGGAAATCGCAATGCGCGTGACGATCTCCGAAGAACAGCCACGTGCGCCCGGTGAGGTGGTGGCTTCGGCGGTGGTGAAGGAAGGCCCGGAAGGGAGCGATTCCCGTTCCCGGACCGATCATCACAACAGGCGCGCCGGGATCGACCGGCAGGCGGAAGCGCGGGTTTCGCTGCACGAAGACCGGCGCCGCACGGCCGGCGTCGAGGCGGTCGGCAAACCAGGTCGAGGCGACGCCACCGCGGCGCCTTCCGCCGGATTCGTAGCGAACGGTTGCGACCGTCAAATGCACCTGGTCCGGAAAAGCCGCCTGGCTGGAAGCGATCGAATACAGCCTGGGCTTCAGCGGCGGCAGCATGTTGACCAACGATTGCGCGTCGCGCACCACGCCGGCGTGCGACTGCAGCAGGTCGACCGGATCCTTTCCGTACAGAAACTCCTGCAGCGCCGCGCCCTGATCGGGCTGAGTCAGTGCGCACAGCCGAGCGTCTTCCGACATGTCCGCGAACTTGATCAGCGTCGGCGCCGTCAGCACGCTGAGCTCGCGCCGGATTGCCAGCGCCTCGCTCAAGGCGAACTCCTGACCGTCGACCATCACCCGCGCGTCGGCCGAGATGCCGGTCGCCGACAACACGGCTTGCACCAGTTCCGGAGTCTGCCGAGGCCACACTCCCAGTGCATCGCCCGGTTGGTACGCGAGATCCGAATCCTTCAGCGACAGCACGACGTGCCGCACTTCCTTGTCGGACCGCGCGCCGTTCAACACCGCCTTGCTGAGCAGCTCGGCTGCGAACGGGTGGTCGCGGGTCCAACGCCCTTGCGGGTCGCCTTCACTCTCAGCCTCATCCTGCGACCCTTGCGCCGCCTCGCCAGCGGGCGCGCCGGGCCGGCTCGGCGCCGCGGCCTGCTGTGCGCTTTGTAGAACGGGCCAGAGCTGCTCGCGGAATGCCTTGAACGGGGCGTCGACCTGGGTGTCGGCATCGACCCGGTCAGCAAGGCGGGTCGCACCCAACTCGGCAAAGCGGGCGTCGATCAGCCTTCAGAACTGACAGAACTTGGCGTAGCTGCTGTCGCCCAACGCGAGGACCGCGTATTTCAGGCCCGCCAGCACCGCACCCTGGGCCGAGGCGAGCTGGTCCGCCAGCGCACCTGCGCTGTCGGGCGGATCGCCGTCGCCGTGCGTGCTGGCGATCACCAGGACGTGCTCCAGCTTGGCGAGCGCCTCCAGCGACACCGCGCCGCAGTCCTGCGAATCGGCGGCGAATCCCTTGGTCTTTGCCTCCTTGGCGAGCTTCCTGGCGAGCGACTCGGCAGTGCCGGTTTGCGAGGCGTACAGGACCTTGAGCGCCAGCGCTTGAGCCGGGGCCGCCGCCTGGGGGCCGGCGTTTTCCGCAAGGCGCGTCAGCAGTCCGGCGAAAAAGCCGTTCAGCCAGGCACGCTGATCGGGGCTGAACGGAGCGTCGTGCGGAAGCAGCTCGATCGGTGCCCGTCCGCTGAGCTCCCGCGGCGCGTTCACGCGGTCGCGACCCCTGCGAGCTCGCGCAATGCACCGATCTCATGGCGGCGCGCGAAATCAACGAAGCTCTCGTGCGCGACGCGCCGCGCCTGATAGCCCAGCAGCAGGCGCTCCAGCAGGGGCGGCAGCTCTTCGAACGGGACGTTGCGGGCGAATTCGCGGCCCAGTCCGCGTTCCTGTTCCAACCCTCCCCCGAGGTAGACGTGGTAGCCCTCGACCGAGCGATCGCCCTGCGGCACCTGCATCCCCAACAGGCCTATATCGGCCACGCAATGCTGGGCGCATGAATTGGGGCAACCGGTCAGATGCAGATTGATCGGTTGATCGAGCCGGATGCGCTGGTCCAGGTAGCGGGACAGCTGCACCGCCTGTCCTTTGGTGTCGGTGGAGGAAAGGCGGCAGCCGACATTGCCCGTGCAAGCCACGACGCAACCCGCGATCGTCGAGGCCTGCACGTCGAAGCCGATCGACTTGATCGCGCGAACCACATCCGCCACATACGCATCGGGCACGTTCGGCAGCACGACGTTCTGCCACACCGTGGGACGCAGCTCTCCGCTGCCGAATTTGTCAGCCAGCCCGGCCAGGCTCTCCATCTGGCCGGCCTGCACGCGACCGACCGGGATCGCGATCCCGATCGAGGACAGTCCTGGCTGGGACTGCGGGTGTATGCCAAGGTGCCCATGCTTGTCGACCGGCGGACGCGCGCTGCATTGGTCAGCCGGCACATACCGCAGGTCGAAGCCAAGCTTGGCCTGCACCAGTTCCAGGAAGCGGACCGTGCCAAGCCGATCGAGCACATGGCACAGGCGGGCTTTCTTGCGATCCGTTCGGTCGCCGTGCTCGACGAAGACCCGCAGCATCGCACCCGCCACCGCGACGCACTCGGACGGACCGACGACCAGGCCGCAATCCTCGGCAAAGCGCTGATGCCCTGTGATGCCGCCCAGGAGCACGCGGAAGTACACACCGGGGGCGACGGCTGCACCGCCCTGGACTCGCGTGGCGACGAAACCGATGTCGTTGGTGTCGGTGGCGAGCCCCACGCGCCCGGCGCCATCGAAGCTGATGTTGAACTTGCGCGGCAGTCCGTACAGGTCGCGGCTGTTCAGCAGATACTGCTGCAGCGCGCGCGCCAGGGGCCGCGTGTCGATCAGCTCGCCGCGGTCGATGCCCGAGAGCGGCGACGACGTGATGTTGCGCACATTGTCCGCGCCGGCGCCGCGCGAGGTCAGCGCGGCGTCGGCAAGACGCGTCAGCACCTCGACGAGGTTGCGAGGAGCGATTTCGCGAATCTGGATATTGCCGCGCGTCGTGACGTCGCCGTAACCGCCGCCCAGGTCGGCCGCGATACCGGCCAATGCCTGCATCTGCGCGCTCGACATCGCATTGCCGGGAATCCGCACCCGCACCATCAATGAGTCCTGCGCGGGCGCCACATAGAACAGCCCGTGGAACTTGAAACGGAAGACGTCGCCCCCCTGCGGGGGCTTGTTCTCTCTGGCGTGTGCCAGCAGCTGATCCCACATATCGAGCGGGTTAAGCTCGCGCTTGAGTTGTTCTTCACGCGAGATCTCGTCGATCGGCCAGCCAAACCAGTTGGCGTCGGCGGGTGCCGCTTCGACAGCTGGTGCTGCACCCGGCAGCCCGAGGCCACCCTTCTGCAGCGTTCCGCCGGCCGCCAGGCCGGCGGCAAATCCTTGCAGGTACTCCTTCTGTACCTCGGAGAACGCCGCCTCGGCTGAGCTGGGAGCGTTCATCGGCCGACGATCAAGGCATCGCGTGCGCCTTGTCGGTCACGGGCGTGACCTTGGCGGCGCCCGTTCGATAGGTCGAGTACAGCGCGAGCCCTGTGAACAGGAAACCGCCGACCAGGTTGCCCAGCGTGACCGGGATCTGATTCCACAGCCACCAGGTGTCGGCCGTCGTCTTGGCTCCGAGCAGCATTCCAGCCGGTATCAGGAACATGTTCACGACCGCGTGCTCGTATCCGAGCCCGAAAAAGATGCAGATCGGCAACCAGGCGGCGGCGATCCTGGAAACCGTCGACTGCCCGACCATGCTCATCACGACGCCCATGCAGACCATCCAGTTGCACAGCATCGCCTTGGCGAACGCGGCTGCCCAGCCGGCTCCGCCGTGCGCCGCGTACGCCAAGGTTTTGGCGTCGGCCAGGGCGGCCATCCGGTCGCCGACCGGTCCAGCGGCGGTTTCGCCGAACATGGTCAAGGCGCCCCACGCCAGGCCTGCATACAACAGACTGCCGGCCAGGTTCCCGACGTAGCCGTAGGCCCAGTTGCGCAGCGTGTCGGCCAGGCCGATCCTGTTGTCCATCTGGGCCATCGGCAGCACCGCAAAGCTTCCGGTGACCAACTCCAGGTTCAGCAGCACGATCATCACGAAGCCGACCGGAAAGATCAGCGCGCCTACGAGCGGAACGCCGGTCTGTACGGCGGCCGTGACGGCGAGCTGTGTTGCGATTCCCAGAATCGCGCCCGACAGCGCGCCGCGTACCAGCAAATCGGTTGCGGACAGCGTCGCCTTGCGCGTGCCGGCTTCGACCATGGCTGTGACGACTTCTGCGGGCTTCAGATAGTCCATAGACCCTCGGTAGGCGTGGCTTGGCCGGGGCGCAAACGCCCCATGTAGTCAGAGCAAGCGACGTGCCACCGTGAGAACACGGGGTGCCTTCACTCTGCGAGCTTGCCCGCCATCGCGCGCAGCACGAAGACGCCGTGCGCGAAGGCGGCCGGTGCACTTAACTGGCGCGCGACTTTGACTTACGATGGTGCGCAGCAGCAGAAGGTGGTGCAGGCGAGGGAACAAGGGGGCTCGGCCGGCGCCTCTGCCTCAGCCATCAGGCAGGGCCATGAGGTCGTGGCAGCACTCAGGACGGCGCGACGCGGGCCGGGAGCGGGGGGAATTCAGCTACAATTCAGGGTTCGGCGGGAAGGTATTCCATAACCCGGTATTCCATAACCCGCGATTTTCCGTTTTCCCCGCGTTTTCCCGGAGTGTCACAGATGGCTCGGGTGTGTCAGGTAACCGGCAAGCGGCCCATGGTCGGGAACAACGTATCGCATGCCAACAACAAGACCAAGCGCCGGTTCCTTCCGAACCTGCAATATCGCCGCTTCTGGCTCGAGGGCGAGAAGCGCTGGGTGCGCTTGCGCGTCACCAACGCGGCGCTGCGGATCATCGATCGCGACGGGATCGAAACCGTGCTGGCAGACATGCGCGCCAAGGGCACGCTCTGAGATCACGATAACGTCAGCGATCACGTCAGCACATAGCGACAGCGGAGAACGACGATGGCCAAAGGAGCCCGCGAGAAGATCAAGCTGGAGTCGACCGCCGGCACCGGACACTTCTACACCACCAACAAGAACAAGCGGACCACGCCGGAGAAGCTGGAGTTCATGAAGTTCGATCCGGTCGCGCGCAAGCACGTCGCTTACAAGGAAGTGAAGCTGAAGTAGAAACAACAGGGGGTCCTTCGCTGGCCCCCAGTAAGAGAACAAGGGGGCTCGGCTGGCCCCCTCGTTACTCCCTCAGCCAATCCATGTAAAGGAACAAGGGGGCCGGGCTGGCCCCCTCGTTACTCCCCCCAGCCAATGTAGAAGGCCAGACGGGGGAAGGCGAGACGGGGCGCCTAGCTGGCGGCAGCCGGCGTGTAGCTTCGAATCCGCGCAGCCGCTTCCTGCAACGCCTGAATGCCGCTTGCTTCGGCGCGCGCGATCCAGCGCTGCAGGTGGCTGAGCATCTCGTCGCGCGACGCAGCGGCGTGCTGCCAGGTCAGCGCCAGTTCATCGCGCATCTCAACCAACGTCTTGATCACGCCACTGCGGCCCATCAGCTCCGCGAGCGTCTTCTGGTGCGCCTCGGGCACGGCCACCGACCGGCGTGTCACCCACTTCTTCACGCGCGCGAAACGGTCGTAATCCGGCGCCGACAGGCCCAGCCGGGTCAGCTCGTCGCCGAACGCCTTGCGCGTCGCGCTCGCGTAGCGCGCCAGCAAGTCATACCGGTTGGACACCACGGCCTGCAGCGTCTGCAGGTCGATCGCGTGGCGCGCACCGCTGACGCGCGCCACCGGCGCCACCCGCAGCACTTTTGCCAAACGAAGCCACTGCAGCAACCGGATATAGGCCCAGCCCAAGTCCACTTCGTACCAATTGGACGACAGCTTGGCCGAGGTCGGATACGTGTGGTGGTTGTTGTGCAACTCCTCGCCGCCGATCAGCAACGCCCACGGCACGATGTTGGTGCTGGCGTCCGGAGCGTCGAAATTCCGATAACCCCAGAAATGTCCGAGGCCGTTGATCACGCCCGCCGCAAAGAGCGGGATCCACAGCATCTGCACGCCCCACACCGCCAGGCCCGCCACGCCGAACAGCAGCACATCGGTCACCAGCATCGCGCCGCAGCCCTGCCAGACCCAGCGCGAATACACGTTGCGCTCGATCCAGTCATCGGGCGTTCCGTGGCTGTAGCGGGCCAGCGTCTCCACGTTGGCCTTCTCCGCCATGTACAGCTCCGCCCCGCGCCACAGCACAGTGCGCAGCCCCTTGACCTGCGGGCTGTGCGGGTCGTCAGCGGTTTCACACTTGGCGTGGTGCTTGCGATGGATCGCGACCCAGTCGCGCGTCTGCATCCCTGTGGTCAGCCACAGCCACAGCCGGAAAAAGTGGCTCGCGATCGGATGCAGGTCCAGCGCGCGGTGCGCCTGCGAGCGGTGCAGAAAAATCGTGACGGAGGCGATGGTGATGTGGGTCAGCACCAGCGCCGCCACGATCAGGCCAACCCAACTCAAACGGAGCAGTCCTCCGTCCAGGAACTCGAGCAACTGCATTCAATCTCCCGAAAATCTTCCGGGCCTTGATGGGGTACCCGGATTATGACGCCTTGAAATAGTCTCCCGATCAACCGTGCGGCACGACGAATGCGACAGCGCGGTCCGGCGCCTGTTCAAAATCCGACGCCTGTCTCCGTAGCTCTATTGTACCCATGACGCGGGGACAGGTTTGAACGGATTGCTGCCGAAAGGCCGATGTTTTTCGGCCTACTCGCTTCGGGTCAATCCGCGTTCGCGCGTATTGAAACAGGCCCCGAACCGGAGACGATACGAACATCGCGTCGCGGATATGGGATTGAGATCCCCTTCCGCGAAAATAGCTTGTAGACGGCAATTGCCACAGCAGACTGAACGTTCATTCGACCCAGCTGTGGATCGCTGATCCAGAAATTGAGGTCCAGCTGCAGTCCATCGGCCCCGAACTCGCGCAGCAGTGCCGCCGGCGGCGGGTCGTCCAGCACGCGGGGAGTCGAGCGCGCGGCATCCTCGGCCGAGCGCAAAGCCAACTCCAGATCCGAGTCGTATCCGATCGCGACCTTCACCGTCAGCAGCACGCGGGGGTCGGTCAGCGAGTGATTGACCACCGGCGTCGATACCAGCAGCTCGTTCGGAATCACCGTCTCGGTGCCGTCCATCGAGCGCAGCAGGGTGTAGCGGGTGCTGATCTGCGTGACCGTTCCGTAGTAACGCTCGACCGAGCCGGCGACCGTGATCAGATCCCCGATCCGCAGGCTGCGGTCCAGCAGCAGGATGAAGCCGCTGACGTAGTTGCTGGCGATGCGCTGCAGGCCCAGGCCCAGGCCAACGCCAACCGCTCCGCCGAACACCGACAGCACGGTCAGATCGATACCTGACATGGCCAGCGCCACCAGCAGCGCAACCAGGATCAAGACTGCGCGCGCCACGCGCCCGAGAAGGACCCGCAGATTGCGATCCAGTCCGGGCGCGGCCATCAGCCGCGCCTCCAGTAACGAACCGGCCCACATCGCAACCAGCAGGCTGACCAGGGTCGTCACGACCGTGGTCAGCATCGTCCACAACGACACGGTCGTCTTGCCGATCGGAACGGTGGTGCTGTCCAGCCAATCGACGACGCTGGCCAGAGCACCCGTGACATACAGCGCCGAGATGCCCCACACCGCCAGCGCAATGGCGCGCTCGAAGGCACCGATCAGCGCAATGCTCTTCAGTGCGCGCCGCATGGCGTACATCAGCAGCCGCACCACCGCCAGGGCGCCGACCATCGCCACGGCCAGGTGCAGCAGGCGGGCATCGGCCGCGCTGGCGATCAGGCCGGTCAGGCGCAGCGCGATCTCGCCGATCCACAGCAGCACCAGCGCCGTGGCCGGAAACGCCAGGCGGCGAAACCCCTCGACGGAGAATTGCAGCACGTCAAGCGGAACCTTGGCGTGGGAGGCCGCGGCCAGACGCGCCTCGACCCGATATTGAACGGACCGAGCCAGCACCCAGGCCGCCAGGATCGACGCCAGGATGACAACCGCCTCCCACTCGTGACGGGGTCGCGCCAGCCCCTCGCTCAGGGCATCCAGCAACTCGCGCAGCGGCGAGCCGTTCATGTGGTCTTCTCCAGCACGGCCGCGAAGAAGCCGTCGGTCTCGTGAATATGCGGCAGCATCACCAGCCAGGGAGCAAAGCGCTGCGCATCGTCGATGGCGATTCCCTGCCCTTGCAGCACGTCGGCCGCCGACATCAGCGAAAACTCCGGATGCTCCGTCAGGAAATTCGACACGATGTCCTGGTTCTCGACCGACAGCACAGAGCAGGTCGCGTACACGATGCGCCCGCCCCGCTTCACCAGGCGAGCCGAGGCGCGCAGCACGTCCGACTGTACGGCGGTCAACCGTTCCAGCTCGCTCTCGTCGAAGCGCCACTTCAGATCGGGATTGCGCCGCAGTGTGCCGCTGCCGCTGCACGGCGCGTCGACCACCACCCGGTCGATCTTGCCCGCCAACCGCTTGACGCGAACGTCGCCTGCGCTGCGGATCGCCACCGGCTGTACGTTGGACAGTCCACTGCGCGCCAGGCGTGGACCCAGCCCGGCCAGTCGCTTGGCATTCACGTCCAGCGCGTAGATGCGGCCGGTGGACTTCATCTGACTGCCGATCGCCAGTGTCTTGCCGCCGGCGCCGGCGCAGAAGTCGACCACCATGCTGCCGCGCCGCGGCGCGGTCAGACGCGCCACCAACTGGCTGCCCTCATCCTGCACTTCGATCCGACCGTCCTTGTACATCGGCCACCGGGTCAGCGCTGGCTTGTCGCGCAGCCGGATGCCATCAGGGCTGTAGCGCGTCGGCACCGCCTCAGGGACCGGTTGACCTCGCGCATTTGAGCTCGGGGTCGATTTCAGGGTCGCCCTGAACTCGGCCAGCACCGCATCCCGATCGGTCTTGATCGTGTTCACGCGCAGATCGAGGGGCGCCGCCTGCGTCAGTGCCTCGAGCAACTGCTGGGCGTCGTGGTACTGCACCGTGATCCTCTGAAACAGCCACATCGGGACTTCGGCCCGCACCGCCGCCGGCGCGTGGGCCAGGTCGATCGACAGCGCGCCGCGCACCGCGCGCTCGTCACCGCGCAACAGGCGCGGCCCCAGGCTGTCGATTCCATGCCGCCGCCCGAGCTCGATCAGCGCGGCCAGATGAGGCGCTCGCATCGGGTCCGCGGTCTGCATGATCCAGCGCAGCGTCGCCAGCCGTCGCAGCGCATCGAAAGCGGCCTCGGCGACCAGGCTGCGTTCCTGCGGACCCAAACGGCGATCGGCCTTGAAATGGCGTGACATGGTGGCGTCGGCTGGCCCCTCGAAGCGCAACAGGCGCGCCAGCAGGTGCGACAGGCTGTCCACCACCACAGGACTGATGCGAACCCGATCCATGTCAGCGCGCCACCACGAACAGCTCCTGCCTCGCCACGCCGTCGGCGACTACCCGCTCGCCTTCCAGGCGCACGCGACCCTCGACGATCCAGCGCACGCAGCGCGGCAGAACCACATGCTCCTGCTCCAGCACGCGCGCCGCCAGCGCTTGTTCCGTGTCGTCGGGCCACACCGGCACCGCGGCCTGGGCGACGATCGGCCCACCATCGAGCTGGTCGGACACGAAATGCACGGTCGCTCCGTGCAGTCGCACGCCCGCCTGCAACGCGCGCCGATGGGTATCCAGGCCCGGAAACGCGGGCAGCAACGAAGGGTGGATATTCAACAGCCGGCCGCGATAGCGCGCCACGAAAGCCGGCGTGAGCACGCGCATGAAGCCGGCCAGCACCACCAGCGCCGGCTGATGCGCATCGATCGACTGCGACAAGGCCGCCTCGAACGCCTCGCGCGAGGCAAAGTCCGAATGCGGCAGCACCGTGGTGGGTACGCCGTGGGCGCGCGCGACCTCGAGCCCGCGCGCGTCGGCCCGGTTGCTGATCACGGCGGTCACCCGGATCGCGCCCGCCTCCGCGCTTTGCTCCTTCGCGCTGCGCGCTTCGGAGGGCCAGCGCGCTACGGCGGACAGGATGGCCTCCAGGTTGGTGCCGCGCCCCGAGATGAGGCAGACAACCGCCTTCGCTCCGGAACTCATGGCCGCTTGATGCTCCCGTCAATGCCCCGCTTCATCGCGCGCGGCATTGTACGCGGCCACTTCCGTACCGGACTGGAAAGGTGAAGAAAATCAAGATGTTCCGAGTGATCCCTCTATAATTGCCGCTTGCGTTGACTTCACTGCCCGCTTTCCACCCAGGCTCGGACTGATGCGCGTTTTTCATGGGCTGCCCAGGCTCGCCGACCGGCGTGCCTGCGCGCTATCGATCGGAAACTTCGATGGCGTCCATCGTGGCCATCGTGCGCTGCTGCAGCGCGTGGTCGAGGTGGCCCGCCAGCGCAATCTGTCTGCGGCCGCGATGACGTTCGAGCCGCACCCACGCGAGTATTTCTCGCCCGAGCAGGCACCGGCGCGCATTGCCAACCTGCGCGACAAGATCGAGGGCTTTCGCCAGGTCGGAATCGACCGCGTGTTCGTGCAGCATTTCAACCGCGACTTCGCCTCGCTCAGCCCCGAGCAGTTCGTCCAGCGGGTCCTGACGGACGGCTGCCAGGCACGCTGGCTGCTGGTGGGAGACGATTTCCGCTTCGGCGCCCGGCGCGCGGGCGACGTCGCGTTGTTGCGTCAGTTAGGACCCGGCTGCGGCTTCACGGTCGAGCAGATCGCTCCGGTGCTGCTCGGCGACGAGCGCGTTTCGAGCTCGCGCATCCGCGCCGCATTGAGCGCGGGCAGCCTCGCGCTGGCCGGCGACCTGCTGGGACACCCGTACGCGATCAGCGGGCGCGTATTGCACGGATCCAAGCTCGGCCGCCAGCTCGGTTTTCCGACGCTGAATCTGCGGGTAGCGCATCGCCGCCCCGCGCTGCATGGCATCTACGCGGTGCGCGTGCACGGCATCGCGGCGAACCCGTTACCGGGTGTGGCGAGCGTCGGCATGCGGCCCACCGTCGACAACAGTGGTCGCTGGCTGCTGGAGGTGCACTTGTTCGACTTCTCCGAGGAAGTGTATGGACGGTTGATCCAGGTCCAGTTCGTGCAGAAGCTGCGCGACGAGGAGCGCTTCGATTCGGTCCAGGAGCTGACGGCGGCGATCCGGCGCGACGCTGATCGCGCCCGCGCCATTTTCGACGGGGCCCCCGCGTGAACGACCCGAGCGTAAAGAGCAAGAACCGCCCACCCTCCGAAGCGCCAGGCGAGGGAGCGCCTGGCGCGAAGGAGGGGCAGTACCCGCTGAACTTTCCGCAGACGCCGTTTCCGATGCGCGGCGACCTGCCGAAACGGGAGCCGCAGTGGGTCAAGGAGTGGGACGAGCGCAAGGTCTACGCCGCGATCCGGGCCGCGCGCCGCGGCGCGCCGCGCTTCATCCTGCACGACGGTCCACCGTATGCGAACAGCGAGATCCACCTGGGCACGGCCGTCAACAAGATCCTGAAAGACATCGTCGTCAAGTCCAGGTCCTTCGCAGGCTTCGATGCCGTCTATGTGCCGGGCTGGGACTGCCACGGCATGCCGATCGAGATCCACATCGAGAAGCAGTTCGGCAAGAACCTGCCGCGCGCCGAGGTGCAGGAACGCGCGCGCGCGCACGCCACCGCGCAGATCGCATTGCAGATGAAGGGCTTCAAGCGCTTGGGCGTACTGGGCGACTGGGACAATCCGTACCGGACCATGACCTTCAAGGCCGAGGCGGACGAGATCCGCACGCTCGGCCGCATGGTCGAGCGCGGCTTCGTGTATCGCGGGCTCAAGCCGGTCAATTGGTGCTTCGACTGCGGCTCCGCCCTGGCCGAAGCCGAGGTCGAGTACGCGGACCGCAGCTCCCCGGCGATCGACGTTGCGTTCCCGCTGGCGGCCAGCGATTACGCGCGGGTGGCGGGCGCCTTCGGTTTGACGTCGCTCGACAAGCCGGTTTTGACGGCGATCTGGACGACCACCCCGTGGACGATACCGGCCAACCAGGCATTGAACATCCATCCGGAGCACGCCTACTCGCTGGTCGACCTGGGCGACCGCTTCCTGATCCTGGCCGAGGCACTGGTGGAGGCGTGCTTGAAGCGCTACGGCCTGAAGGGGCACATCGTCGCGACCGCGCGCGGCGCCGATTTTGAGGGCGTGAACTTCGACCATCCGCTGGCCCAGCTCCATCCCGGTTACCACCGCCACGCCCCGGTGATGCTGGGCACGTACGTGAGTTGCGAGGACGGCACGGGCATCGTGCACTCGGCGCCGGCCTATGGCATGGACGACTTCGTCTCGGCCAAGCGCTACGGAGTGACCGATGAGCAGATCCTGAACCCGGTGCAGGCGGACGGCGTGTACGCGGCCGATCTGCCCCTGTTCGGTGGCCTGAAGATCTGGGACGCCAACCCGAAGATCGTCGACCGCCTGCGCGAAAGCGGCCACCTGTTGCATGCAGCGACCATCCAGCACAGCACGATGCACTGCTGGCGCCACAAGACGCCACTCATCTATCGTGCCGCCTCCCAGTGGTTCGTCCGGATGGACGGTGCCACCAGCGACACGCGCGGCGTGCTGCAGACCGAGACGGTCGGCGAGACGCTGCGGCAGACCGCGTTGCGCGCCGTCGAGGCGACCGCCTTCTATCCGAGCTGGGGCAAGGCGCGCCTGTACGCGATGATCGCCAACCGCCCGGACTGGTGCATTTCGCGCCAGCGCAACTGGGGGGTCCCGCTGCCCTTCTTCCTCGACCGGGCGAGCGGCGAGTTGCATCCGCGCACGCTCGAGCTGCTCGAGCGAGCCGCCCAACTGGTCGAGTCCGGTGGCGTGGAAGCCTGGTCGCGCGTGCGCGCCGGGGACCTGCTGCCACCCGACGAGGCGCAGCAGTACGAGAAGATCAATGACATCCTGGACGTCTGGTTCGACTCCGGTTCCACCCACCGCACCGTGATGCGCGGATCTCACGCCGAGCAGCTCGGTTACCCGGCCGATCTGTACCTGGAGGGTTCCGATCAGCACCGCGGCTGGTTTCATTCGTCGCTGCTGATCGGCGCTGCGATCGACGGCCGCGCGCCCTACCAGGCGCTGCTGACGCACGGCTTCACGGTCGATGCCCAGGGCCGCAAGATGAGCAAGAGCCTGGGCAACGGCATCGATCCCCAGGAGCTTGCCTCGAAATCGGGAGCCGAGATCATCCGGCTGTGGGTCGCGGCGACCGATTACTCGGGCGAGATGTCGATCGGCGACGAGATCCTGAAGCGCGTGGTCGAGAGCTATCGGCGCATCCGCAACACGTTGCGCTTCCTGCTCGCCAACACCAGCGACTTCGATCCGGCAGTCCATGCGGTTCCGATCGAGCGCATGCTCGAGATCGACCGCTACGCCATCGCTCTGATGGCTCATTTCCAGGCCGAAGCGCTGGCGCACTACGAGCGCTACGAGTTCCACCCGGTCGTGGCCAAGCTTCAGACGTTCTGTTCCGAGGACCTGGGCTCGTTCTACCTGGACATCCTGAAGGACCGCCTCTACACAACCGCCAGCGGCAGCCGCGCGCGGCGTTCGGCTCAAACAGCGCTGTGGCACATCGTCAACAGTCTGCTGCGCCTGATGGCGCCCTTCCTCTCATTTACCGCCGAGGAGGCATTCAGGGTGTTCGTCGGCAATCGCGACGCGACGATTTTCACCGAGGTCTACCACGAGCTGCCGCCGATTGCCGGCCACGAGGCGCTGCTGGCGAAATGGTCGCGCATCCGCGCC
>DATBCI010000018.1:0-2099 GCA_036270555.1 Burkholderiaceae bacterium | reverse complement strand
GTTCAATGTGCTGATGCCGATTCCGTACGTGAGCCTTCTGCTATCGCAGACACCGCCGACGCCGGCGCAGATCGCGACCTTCAAGGTCGGGACCGATGACGACGCGCGAGCGATCGCCGCGGGTGCGCTGTTCGCGCAGGGGACGGACGTGCCGCTGGTTCCGCCGGGTGTCACGAACCATGGGAACCTGATTGCGCTGGGCTTGAGCATGTCGAAGCACCAGGCACTGCAGGCAATGACGATAAACGCCGCCAAGATGGCCTTTAAGGACAAGGACCTCGGCAGCGTCGAGGTCGGCAAGCTTGCAGACCTGGTCATCGTCGATGGCAACCCGCTCGACGACCTCAAGTACGCGGCGGCGGTGCACTACGTTGTGAAGAACGGAGTCGTGTACACGCTCGACCAGATCATCGCGCCCTTCAAGTCGCCGGTTCAGCTTGCCGCTCGCCGCAAGGCGCTCGTCGCCTTCGACAAGGCGTGCAAGCAGGACTCGCGGAACTGCTTTGTCGCAGCGCACTCGGCTGACTCCACTGGAGACTGAGGACGCTCGCACGTAGCGGGAACACGCAGCATCTCGCGTCGGGCCATCAACGCCCGGCGCGGGATAAGGCCGCGGCCGCCGTTTCTTTTAAGAGGCCGCCGCAATCGGGATGAGCTGCCCCGTCGCGGCGCGGGAGGAGAAGCTTCGCGCGGAAGTCGATTTCCTTGATGACGAAGGGGCTTCGCTCCTCGCGGCTCAGTTCGACGAAGGTCGCATTGACACTCTCACTGGACGAGCCGATTATCCGATCCCCCTCGCAGGCCAAGGAAGGAGTGCACTACCGCTGCAAGCCAGCCCGGAACAGGGCCGGCGATTACAACCTGCTCGACGACGACCAAGCTATCGATAGCAGTCATCGCACCAAATGAGGCAGGTGCGCGACACGTCAGCGCCGACACCTGTGCCACGCGACGGCACAAGGTCGAGCCACCAAGGAGGATATCTCGTGAAACTCATGAAACTTTCGCATCAAGCAATGTCGCTGCTCGCCTGCGCCGCGCTGATCGGCGGCACTGCGTATCTGCGAACAGACGATGCACGAGCGGACGATGACCGCGGGGACTTCGGCGGCGTTGCCCATCAAAATGAGCTGCAGGGCCCGACCAAGCATCTCAGGGTCGAGATGCACGAAGGCACGAATATGGCGGCCGTGCCCTCGCCGGACGGCAGGAACATGGTCCTGTCGCTGCAAGGCGGCCTGTGGATCATCCCCGCGAACGGAGGAACTGCGACCAAGATCACGCCCTGGGACGTCGAGTCGACGCAGCCCGCGTGGTCTCCCGACGGCGAGTGGATTGCGTTCCAGAACTACTCGACGGCAGCGAATTACGCGATCTGGCTGGTGAAGTCGGATGGGTCGCAGCTGCACGCGCTGACGAGTGGCCCCAACGACGATCGCGAGCCGTCGTGGTATCCCGACTCGAACAAGATCATCTTCTCCTCGGATCGCAGCAACGACCACCAGTACAAGATCTGGTCGGTCACGCTCGCGGGCGCCCTTCAGCAGCTCACGACCGGTACTGGCGCGGAGAGCAATCCCGTCGTATCACCCGACGGCACGAAGATCGCGTTCGTCAACCTCGGGAACACGATCTACACGATGCCGGCCAACCTGAGCGCGGCGCCGGCGCAGTTCGGCAGCGGCAACTATCCGCAATGGACGCCGAACAGCGCGGGACTTGTCTACCAGGACACGGCGGGCAACCTCGTGGTGAACGGCAGCGAGGTCACGAGCGGCGAGGACATGTTCCCGTTCCCGGTGCAGTACATGGGCACGAACAAGTTCGTGTACACAGCCAGCGGCAAGATTCACACGCGCGACGCCAACGGCGTCGCCCTGGGGGACATCGCGTTCAGCGCGACCCAGGTCCTGCGTCGCCCAATTATCGTGCCCCACGCCTCGCGACCGAGCCTCGGCGCCACCACGCCGCAGCCGGTGAAGGGCATCAACGGCGCCGTCATCTCGCCCGACGGCCAGAGCATCGCATTCATCGCACTCAACGATCTGTGGATGATGAAGATCGGCGAAGCGCCGGTGCGACTCACCAACGATACCGAT
>DATBCI010000017.1:0-40290 GCA_036270555.1 Burkholderiaceae bacterium | reverse complement strand
CTCGGCAAACTCGTCGACGTCTTCGAAGCTGCGATAGACCGAGGCGAATCGTATGTAGGCCACCTTGTCCAGGCGCTTGAGCTCGCGCATCACCAACTCGCCCAATTTTTCGCTCTTGACCTCGCGCTGCGCGGCCGACAGGAGTTTGTCCTCGATGCGCCCGATCGCGTCGTCGACCGCTTCCCGTGGCACCGGTCGCTTGCGCAGCGCCAACAGCATCGAGGCCCGCAATTTGTTCCGGTCGTACTCGGCGCGGCTGCCGCCTCGTTTGACGATCGAGGGCAGCGCCAGTTCGACCCGCTCATAGGTCGTGAAGCGCTTGTCGCACCCCAGGCAGCGCCGCCGGCGCCGGATCGAGGCGCCTTCATCGGATGCGCGCGAGTCGATCACCTGAGTGTCAGACTTGGCGCAAAACGGACACTTCATTGCAGCACTTGTCCGGGCCGGATCCGCAGCCAGAAGGTCACCGGCCCCTCGTTGACGAGCGCGACCCGCATCGTGGCGCCAAAGCGACCGGCAGCCACCGGCGAATAGCGCGCGTGGGCGCGCTCGACCATGTATTCGAACAGCCGCTGCGCTTGTTCGGGCGGCGCGGCCGGGGAAAAGCTGGGCCGCAAGCCGCTCGAAGTGTCGGCGGCCAGCGTGAATTGCGGAACCAGCAGCAAGGCGCCGTTGATTGCTCTAAGACCCAGGTTCATCCGCCCGGCCGCGTCGGCGAATACCCGGTACTCAAGCAGCCTCTCCAACAGGGCGTCGGCCTCACGCTCCGCGTCGTCTTGCTCCGCGCAAACCAGCGCCAACAATCCCGTTTCGATGGCGCCCAACACATCGGCACCCACGCGCACGCTGGCCTGCGACACGCGTTGTATCAAGGCGATCATGAGCGACATTCTAAAGTGCCAACCCACGGCCTCTAAAGTGCTATTCCATCGGCGTCGGACGCAGTCCACACGCTAAAATAAGCAGTTCGTCGCAATTCGGTGGCAGGCAGCCATGGCCCTGCCACCATCCGCGCCAGGGGGTTGACCCGACGTCGTTGAGGGTCAAGCAGGTCGGATCCGGACCCTAAGTTCTTAAGACCTTTTTCCAGGAAGGCACGATTCGATGTCAAAACGCGCAGCCGCGTGGACGGCGGCGAGGACAGCGGCTTGGGCTTCAATTGCCGCGATGACGGTGGTCTCCTGTGCGGTGGGACCCGACTTCAAGCGTCCCGAGCCGCCGTCGATCGAGCGTTACACCGATCCCAGCTTTCCGGATGCGACGGTGTCGAGCGCGTTCGCGCATGGCGACGCGCAGCAGTTCAGTGGCGCTAGCAAGCTGCAAAGGCAATGGTGGAAGCTGTTCAAATCGGAGCCGCTGGATCAGTTGATCGAGCAGGCGTTGCGCGACAGCCCGACCGTGGCATCCGCGCAAGCCACGCTGCGGCAGGCGCAGCAGAACCTGGCCGCCGAACAGGGGGTGACCTGGCCCAACGTGAGCGGCCAGGCGAACGTCCAACGCGAGCAGTTCTCCTCGGCGTCATTGGGCCAGCCCGGCACGTCGATCTTCACGCTGTACAACGCGTCGGTGAACGTGTCGTACACGCTGGACGTGTTCGGAGGCATTCGGCGCCAGATCGAAGGGCTGCACGCCCAGGTGGACAACGCGAACTTCCAGTTCCAGGCGACCTACCTGGCGCTGACCGGGAACCTCGCCACGACCGCGATTCGCGAAGCGTCGCTGCGGGCACAGGTGCGGGCCATCGAAGAAATCGAGAAGCTGCAGCAGGACGAGCTCACGATCGTGGAACGACGCTTCAACCTGGGCGCCGTCACGAAGACCGACGTGCTGACGCAGCGCACGGCGCTGGCGCAGACCCGCGCCAGCCTGCCGCCGCTGCAACGGCAGTTGTCGCAGTTGCGCCACCAGCTCGCGCTGTATGCGGGTCGGGCGCCGGAATCGGCCGGATTGCCGTCGTTCGAGCTCGATGGCCTCGAGTTGCCGCTGCAGTTGCCGGTCAGTGTGCCATCCGACCTGGTGCATCAGCGGCCCGATATCCTGTCGGCCGAAGCGGTGCTGCATGCGGCCAGCGCGCAGGTCGGCGTGGCCACCGCCAACCTGTATCCGCAGTTCACGCTGACGGGCAATTACGGCACCGAGGCGGCTGGCGCGAGCCAGCTGTTCAAGTCCGGTTCGTCTGTCTGGGGCCTGGGAGCCGGCGTGCTGGCGCCGCTTTTCAACGGCGGCCAGCTTCGGGCCGAGCGACGGGCGGCGGTCGCGGCCTACGACGCCGCGGCGGCCAACTATCGCGAGACGGTGCTGACCGCGTTCTCCAACGTGGCCGACTCGCTGCGTGCGTTGCAGACCGACGCCCAGGCGCTTCAAGCCCAGGTCGAAGCGCAGCATCAAGCCCAGGACGCATTCAATATGGCCTCGTACCAGTTCAACGTGGGCGCGGTCAGTTATCTCACGCTGCTGAACGCGCAGCAACAGTTCCAGCAGACCCGCGTTGCCGTCGTGCAGGCCCAGGCCGATCGCTTTGCCGACACCGTTGCGCTGTTCCAGGCGCTCGGCGGCGGCTGGTGGAACGATGCCGCCCTCAACCCCAGCCCCTCTGCCGCCTTCCATTCCTGAACGTTTCTGACCGGATGCAATGACCATGGCTGACGTAATTGCCAACAGAACGCCCTCGATGGGACGACGCATGACGATCATGCTGATCGTGGTGCTCCTGCTGATCGTTGTGATCGTCGGGTGGAATATGGTGACCGCCGCATTTCTCAAGAAAGCCGTTTCTGCCGGCGGGATTCCGCCGGCTACGGTTTCGACCACCAGCGTGCGGATGCAGGACTGGCAGGACTCGGTGAGCGCGGTCGGCTCGCTGCGCGCGGTGCGCGGCGTCGACGTGAGCACCGAGATCGCGGGCCTGGTCCGCAAGGTGGACATCGTCTCGGGCGCCGATGTGGCCCCGGGCACCGTTTTGGTGGAGCTGAACTCGGACGTCGAGCAGGCCCAAGCCAATACCTTGAAGGTGGCGGTCGAATTGGCGGAAACGACGCTGAAACGCGACCGCGAGCAGTTGTCGGTGCAGGCGGTCAGCCAGGCCACGATCGATAACGACGAGGCCGATCTGCGCTCGAAGCAGGCGCAACTGAGCCAGGCCCGTGCGACGCTGGAAAAGAAGACGATCGTCGCCCCCTTCGCCGGCCGCCTCGGCATCAGCACGCTCGCCCCGGGCCAGTACCTGAACGCGGGCGACAAGATCGTTTCGCTGCAGGCGATCAACCCGATCTACGTCGACTTTTTCCTGCCGCAGCAGCAGATCTCACGCATCACGCGCAAGGAAACGGTCACGGTCACGACCGACGCCTGGCCGGGGCGGGAGTTCGCCGGAAAGGTCTCCGCGGTCAATTCGACCATCGACTCGACCACCCGCAATATCCAGGTCGAGGCGACGATCGCCAACCCCGATCGCACGCTGCTGCCGGGCATGTACGCCAAGGTCAACGTGCAGGTCGGAAGCACTGAGCGTTACCTCACGCTGCCGCAGGCGGCAGTGACCTACAACCCGTACGGTGCCTCGGTTTACCTGGCGCAGCCGGCCCCCGTCAAGGCGGACGAGGCGGCCAAGGCCGGGGACGGCGCCAAGGGTGACGGTGCAAAGTCGGGTGAGACCGCCAAGTCGGAACCGGCAGAGCCGTCGCTGGTCGCCGTGCAGACCTTCGTCACGCTGGGTCCGACCCGCGGCGACCAGGTCGCCGTTATCAAGGGGATCAAGGAAGGCGATACCGTCGTCACCAGCGGTCAGATGAAGCTGCGAGCCGGAACGCCGCTGATCGTGAACAACACGGTCGAGCCGCGCAACGATCCGAACCCGAAGCCGCAAGAACAATGAAGTTAGGTAGAAGGGACCCTAACGGCCCCTCACCCCCCACCCCCCGCTCCCCAAGGGGAGCGGGGGGGCCTCATCGGAGCGCATCGGGCCCCTCACCCCCTTCCCCTCTCCCGCAAGCGGGAGAGGGGCGATCCAATGACGCTCGATCACCCCTCTCCCGCTTGCGGGAGAGGGGAAGGGGGTGAGGGTTGCGGCCAATGAGAGAGCCTTTGAACAGGTGCCCATGAAGAACTTCACCGACCTTTTCATCCGCCGCCCGGTGCTGGCGGCGGTTGTCAGCCTGCTGATCCTGGTGCTGGGCCTGCGCTCGCTGGCGGGCCTGGCAGTCAACGAGTACCCGCAAACGCAGAACGCGGTCGTGACGGTCAGCACCACTTATTACGGTGCCGACGCCCAGACGGTGGCGGGCTTCATCACGCAGCCGCTGGAGGCGGCGATCGCCCAGGCGCAGGGCATCGACTACATGTCGTCCAACAGCTTTACCGGGCAGTCGGTTATCACCGCGACGTTGCGCCTTAACTACGACGCCAACCGCGCGCTGACCGACATCACGACCCAGGTCAATTCGGTGAAAAACCAGCTGCCTCCGCAAGCGCAGCAGCCGGTGCTGTCGGTGCAGATCGGCGAGTCGGTCGACTCGATGTACCTGGGTTTCTACAGCAAGACGATGCCGACCAACGACATCACCGACTACCTGTACCGGGTCGTCAAGCCGCAACTGGATGCGATCGACGGCGTCAAGAACGCGGAGATCCTGGGCGCGCGCCTGTTCGCGTTGCGCGCCTGGCTCGACTCGGACCGGATGGCAGCCCATGGCGTCACCGCCGCCGACGTGTCCAATTCCCTGACCGCCAACAACTACCTGGCGGCCCTCGGCTCCAGCAAAGGGCAGGTGGTCAGCGTCGATCTGCGTGCCGGCACCGACCTGCATTCCGTCGACGAGTTCCGCAATCTGGTCGTGTCCCAGCGCAACGGCGCGATCGTCCGGCTGAAGGACGTCGCCAACGTGACGCTGGGGGCGGAGAACTACGATTTCAACGTGGCGTTCGGAGGGCAGAACTCGCTGTTCATCGGCGTCAAGGTGGCGCCCGAAGCCAACCTGCTCGACGTCGCGCGCCGGGTGCGCGCAAGCTTGCCGTCGATCCAGCAGCAGTTGCCGTCCGGCCTGAGCGGCGCCATCGCGTACGACGCCACCGAGTTCGTGCAGGCGTCGATCAATGAAGTGGTCAAGACGCTGATCGAGGCACTGCTGATCGTGAGCGCGGTGATCTTCCTGTTCCTGGGGCGCGTGCGCGCGGTCACGATCCCGGTGATCGCGATGCCGCTGTCGCTGATCGGCACCTTCTTCGTGATGCTGGCGCTCGGCTACTCGATCAACCTGCTGACCTTGCTGGCACTGGTGCTGTCGATCGGATTGGTGGTCGACGACGCCATCATCGTGGTCGAAAACGTCGACCGCCACATGAAGGCCGAGCGCCATGGCGCGTTCGAGGCCGCGCTGATGGCGGCGCGCGAACTGGGCGGTCCGATTATCGCGATGACCGTCGTGCTGGTCGCGGTGTACGTGCCGATCGGGTTCCAGAAAGGTCTGACCGGCGCCCTGTTCACGGAATTCGCGTTCTCGCTGGCGGGGGCTGTGACGGTGTCGGGCATCATCGCGCTCACGTTGTCGCCGATGATGTGCTCGCGGCTGTTCGGGGGCCAGATGCGTGAGAGCCACCTGGCCACGTTCATCGACCGCCAGTTCGAGCGGGTGCACTCCGGCTATGCGCGCGCGCTCTCCAGCATGCTGGCGACCTGGCCGGTGCTGGTCGTGATGGGCGGCCTGCTGCTGGCGGCCGTCGTGTACCTGTTTGCGACAGCGAAGTCGGAGCTGGCGCCGCAGGAGGACGAGGGCATCGTCGCGGGCCAGATCACCGGCCCGCCCGACGCGACCGCCGACCAGATGCTGGGCTACGCGCACCAGATGTTCGAGATCTCGAGCCAGCTGCCCGAGTACCACCAGATGTTCCAGATCACCGGCGATCCGAGCGTGAACCAGGGAATCGGCGGCGTGATGTTCAAGCCCTGGAACCAGCGCAAACGCAGCTCGGACCAGATCCAGGAGGAGCTTCAGAACAAATGGAACTCGATCGCCGGCGTCCGAGTCGGCGCGTTCCAGTTCCCGTCGCTGCCCGGCGCGTTCGGCCTGCCGGTGCAGTTCGTGATCACCACCACCGAGCCGTTCGACCGGCTCGACCAGGTCGCGCGCTCCGTACTCGACAAGGCGAACGCCAGCCATATGTTCTGGTTCGTCGACAGCGACCTGAAGATCGACAAGCCGACGACGACGCTGGTGGTCGACCGCGACCTGGTCGCGCTGATGGGGTTGAGCCAGCAGGACGTGGCCAGCTCGTTGACCAGCGCGCTGGGCGGCGGCTACGTGAACTACTTTTCGATCGCCGGCCGCTCGTACAAGGTGATTCCGCAGGTGCAGCAGGTCGACCGGCTCAATCCATCGCAGGTGCTCGACTACTACATCCGGACCCCGACCGGCACGGTGGTGCCGGTGAGCACCATCGCGCACCTGGAGACCCACGTCGAACCGGAGACGATCGCCCATTTCCAGCAGCAGAACGCCGTGACGATCATCGGAGTGCCGACCCCGTTCGTGTCACAGGGCGAAGCGCTCGATTTCCTGACCAAAGCCACCCGCGAGGCGGCCTCCAACTCCTACCGTATCGACACCTCGGGGCCGCTGCGCCAGTTCGTGCAGGAATCCGGGGGCTTCGCCACCACGCTGCTGTTCGCGGTCATCATCATCTACCTGGCGCTGGCGGCTCTGTTCGAAAGCTTCCGCGATCCGATCGTGATCCTGGTGTCGGTGCCGATGGCGCTGTTCGGCGCGCTGCTGTCGATGTGGACGCTGCAGGCGGTGAACGGGATCCTCGCCAATATGTTCCATATCACGTTCCTGGCCGAGTACGCGAAGGCGTCGACCTTGAACATCTACACGCAGGTCGGTCTCGTGACCCTGATCGGCTTGATCAGCAAGCACGGAATCCTGATCGTCCAGTTCGCCAACAACCTGCAGGCTGCCGGCCGAAGCAAGCTGGAAGCCGTCATCGAGGCGGCCGGAGTGCGATTGCGTCCGATCCTGATGACCACGGCTGCGATGGTGCTCGGGGTGTTGCCGCTGGTGATCGCGTCCGGCGCGGGCGCCGCCGGACGGCGCGCGATGGGGATCGTTATCTTCACCGGGCTGTCGATCGGAACGCTGTTCACACTGTTCGTCGTGCCGGCGATGTACGCATTCCTGGCGGCCGATCACCACAAGCTGCGCAGCAAGTCTGCGGAGGCTTCGGTGTCTCCTGTCGTGCCCTGAATTCGTCCGGCGCTCGGGACGAAGGGCATCAGAAGCGCCAGCCGATCCCTACCTGCAGCAGCGGCCACCAGCGAAACACGGTGGTCCGATCCTGCAGGTTGGCCTGCTCGGCCGCGGTATCGCTTTGCAGCTGGTTGCACGCGGCCGTGCCCTGGATCGACGCCCCGCACGTGGCGATCAGAGAGACGTTCTGCGGCTGCCAGAGCACGCCCAGATCGATTGATCCGAAAAACCCGGCGCCCCGCGGCGAGATACCCCAACCGGTGCCAAGGTAGGGAGCGACCTTGCGGAAGTCCAGCGTGCCCGACAGGGAACGCACCGAAGCGGCCGGGTAGGTAGTGCCGTTGATCCTGAACGTGCCGTTGGACGCAGCGCCGGTCAGGTCGATCCGGTTGTTGTTGTAGACGAGTCCCGCCGACATGCGCCAGCTGTCGGCGAACGGGTGCCAGTCGGCCAGCGCTAGCGCGTTCTGAAATCGGACGTGCCCGTGGTATTCGACGCTCGTCTTATTCAGCCTATGCGAGATCGAGGCGCCGTCGAGCTGCAGGCGTGCACCGAAATGAGCGCCGAGCCCGTATTCGAGCTCCAATCCAGCCCCATAAGTGCCCGCCTTCACCGCCAGTGCCTGGCCCCACGCCGAAGTCTCCGCCAGCAACAGCGCGCCGGCGAACAACACGGCGAGCGGGGACGGGGAGGCAGCTTTCATCAGGAAGCGAGGTGCAGTCTGGACGCGCGCCCCACGTTGGCGTCCGCGTCTGATGCGACTATAAACGCGGCTTGGAAGATCGCCAATGGCCCGACTGCTCGCCTCGTTATTTCTCGCCTCCTTCTGCTGCCCAGAGGCTGCCCGCGCGGACGAACTGATCCGGCAAGCCAACGGCCAGGAGTCGCTGATCCTGGGCGTGACCTATCTTCGCGAGGGCTACCAATCGATCGACACCGACAAGACTGTCGTTCCGAACGAAGTGTCGGGCCCGCAAATCGAGATCGGATTTGCGAACACGCGCATGCGGACGCTGTTCGGCCGTCCGAACTTCTATACAAGAACCGAAGTGTCGTTCGGTTTGAGCCAGGAGGACTTCGGAGGAGATTCTCGCGATCCCGGAACCGGCGCGGCGCGCAAGAGTAACGGACCTTTCAATACGGAATCGGAGTCGATGCGCGCGCGTGCGGGCTACATGTGGGAGTTCGGTGCGAATCGCCGGTTCGCACTGATTCCGTTCGTGGGTCTGGCGCAGCAAGCCGCGGTGCGCGGCGCCTCAGGGCTGGTAGGGACTGGGTTCTACGCCGACTTCACCGCTGAGATGGGCCTGCTGGGCCAGATGGCGCTGACGCGCCAGATCGTGCTCGGGGCCGATGCGAGCGCCGGCCACACGATCGGCGCCTGGGACGTCGAGAGCCGGGACGTGATCGGCCCGACAGCGGTCCCGTCCACCTACGAGCTGTACCTGGACAACCGCACCTTCGCCGACTGGCACCAGCGACTGATCGTCAAGTACAGTGATGTGCGCTTCGGCGGCGTAGAGGCGTCAACCGGCACCCTGCAGCCGCGGCGTCATTCGGGACTGTCGTTTCAGCTGGAATTCGGCACCGAAGGTGATCTTTTCGAGTTGTTCTTTCGGTGAATCAGAAAGCGGCCGTGCGGATTGGTAGCAGCAGCCTCAGGTGAGGGTAATACGCGCCCAGCGGCGCTTGCCCAGCTGCAGCACGTAGGTTCCGGGCGCCAGCACCAGGGCGCGATCCTCGATTTTCTGGCCGTCGATCCGCACGCCGCCCTGCTCGATCGCGCGCACCGCCTCGCTGGCGGACGGCGCCAGTCCTGCCTGCTTCAGCAACGCCGGGACGATGATCCCGGCCTTCAAGGTGATGTGGGGCATGTCGGCGGGCGCCTCACCCTGGCGGAAACGCGCCTCGAAATCGCTCAGGGCCTGCTCGGCCGCCGACGCCGAGTGAAAGCGCGTCACGATTTCCTGTCCCAGCAGTACCTTGATGTCGCGCGGATTGCGGCCGGCGGCCGCCTCGCGCTTGAATGACTCGATCTCGGACGGCGGCCTCAGCGACAGCAGGTCGTAGTAGCGCCACATCAGGTCGTCCGAAATCGACATGATCTTGCCAAACATCTCGGACGGCGGCTCGCCGATTCCGATGTAGTTGTTCTTCGACTTGGACATCTTCTCGACGCCGTCCGTGCCCTCCAGCAGCGGCATGGTCAGGATGCACTGCGGCTCCTGACCGTAATGCCGCTGCAGTTCGCGTCCCACCAGCAGGTTGAATTTCTGGTCGGTGCCGCCCAGCTCGAGGTCGGAACGCAGTGCGACCGAGTCGTATCCCTGCATCAGCGGATACAGCAGTTCGTGCATCGCGATCGGGTGGCCGTCGCGATAACGCTGACTGAAATCGTCGCGCTCCAGCAAGCGAGCCAGCGTGTAGTGCGAGGCAAGGCGGATCATTCCGTCCGCGCCCAGCGGCGTCGACCATTCGGAGTTGTATCGGATCTCGGTGCGGGCGCGATCCAGCACCAGCGAAGCCTGATCGAAATAGGTGCGGGCGTTGTGCTCGATCTGCTCGCGGCTCAGCGGCGGTCGCGTCGTGTTGCGCCCCGACGGGTCGCCGATCATCGACGTGAAGTCGCCGATCAGGAAGATCACGGTGTGCCCCAGGTCCTGCAGCTGGCGCAGCTTGGTCAGCACGACCGTGTGACCCAGATGGATGTCGGGAGCAGTCGGATCCAGTCCCAGCTTGCAGCGCAGCGGCGCGCCGCTGGCCTGCGAGCGCTGCAGTTTGGCGACCAGCTCGGACTCGACCAGCAGCTCGTCGCAGCCCCGCTTGACGACCTTCAGGGCGTGCTCGATCGAGCCCATGTCGGGAAAGTGCGTTGGATTGGACATGCCGAATGGAGTCTAATCGATGCCTCCACGCGGTCAGGGCCGCGCCAGAGGCAGGAAGCTTGGAGGACGCTTTTGAAGAGCGCAACGGATCGTGATGCCGCTTTGTATGTCGGACTGATGACCGGCACCAGCCTGGATGGCGTGGACGCGGTGTTGGCCGACCTGGATGGCTTGGCGCCGCGCGTCGTCGCAACGGTCCATGTGTCGCTGGCGGATGACCTGCGCAGGGAGTTGCTGTTGCTGTCGAGCAGCGGCTCGGATGAGCTGCACCGCGGCGCGGTGGCCTCGCAGCACCTGGCGCGCGGCTACGCGAGCGCCGTGATGCAACTGCTGCTCGAGGCCAATGTCGAGCCCGCACAGGTCCGCGCCATCGGAGCGCACGGCCAGACGGTGCGCCATCGCCCGGACGCCGGGTACACGATCCAGTTGAACGCGCCGGCAGTCCTGGCGGAGCTCAGCGGAATCGACGTGGTGGCCGATTTTCGAAGCCGCGACATCGCGGCCGGAGGCCAGGGAGCGCCGCTGCTCCCGGTGTTTCATGCGGGACTGTTCACGACGGACTCGACGCGCTGCGTGGTCAATATCGGCGGCATCTCCAATGTGACCGGCCTGCCCGCGGCCGGAAGCGCCGAGCCCGTGATCGGTTTCGACTGCGGTCCGGGCAACGTGCTACTCGACGCCTGGGCCGCAGAGAACCTGGGCTTGCCGTTCGACCGCGATGGTGACTGGGCGGCCGGGGGACATTCCAATCCGACCTTGCTGCAAGCGATGCTGGAGGAGCCGTACTTTTCGCTGCCACCGCCGAAAAGCACCGGCCGCGAGTTGTTCAATCGCGAGTGGCTGTCGCACAAACTGGCGCAAAGGAAGGTGAATCCGCGCGACGTGCAAGCCACGGTGACGCGGCTGACGGCGGTTGCGATCGGACGCGCGATTGCAGAGCACGTGGCGGGAGCCAGCGATGTGCTGGTGTGCGGAGGCGGCGCCTTCAACGCCACGTTGATGCGGATGCTGGGCGAGGAATGCGCCCCGCGCCCGGTCGCCTCGACTCAGACGCTCGGCGTGGCACCCGATCATGTTGAAGCGTTCGCGTTCGCATGGCTGGCGCGCGAGCACGTGCACGGCCGTTGCGCATCGCTGCCGTCGGTCACTGGCGCTCGCGGCGCCCGGGTGCTGGGTGCCCTCTACCCAGCGCGCGGTAACCCGCCGGCTCAACGCAACTGAGCGCGAGTGACATTCGCTCGCGACCCCTGATTTTCTGGAGGCGGGCTGCGGCGCTGCGGCGTGATATACCAGCAGAGGAAAACGCTCCCCCAAGAAGGGACTGGCGTCGACGTTCGTCGTGGATCCTGTTGAAAAAAAGCAACAAAATCGCCTGCGGACGCGAACAAGTCAGCCTGTTTTCTTCATTCCGTACAAGTCCTCTGAGAGAATTTCCCGCGGTTCTCTTTCAGAAAAAAGCAGTTGAGAAGATAAAAGCGGGGGGCGGTCCTCGTCGGGCGCAGCTCCACAATCCAACCGAGAGGAAAAAGTATGCACAAGACAGTGATTGCTTTTGCGATCGCCGGATTGGCTGCCGCGCCGGCGTTTGCCGATTCGAACGTCACGCTCTACGGCTCGATCGATTACGGGTGGCTGATGCGTAACGGCGACAGCGGCCTCAGCGGCAACGCGGCGCGCCCGAAACAGGAGTTCGCCAGCGGCGTGTCGACTCCGAACCGGATCGGGTTCAAGGGAGCCGATGACCTGGGCAATGGCACCAAGGTGATCTTCGAACTGGAAGGCGGGTTCCTGGCCGATACTGGCACGAACTCGATTCCAGGGCCGACCGCCGGCACTTCGGCCGTCGCTGTGACCTGCTCGAAGCCGGTGATTGGAACGGCTCCCAAGTGCACCGGCGCGGTCAACAACAGCACGCTGCAGGCGGCCGGGCAGACCGGTGGCGGCATGTTCCGCCGCCATGCCTGGGTCGGTCTGACCGGCGACTGGGGTACTGTGCTCGGCGGACGTGTGGACGGTGCCCGTTACGGGGTCTGGGGCCGTTACGATCCGTTCGAGCAGGGCGGCGTTGGCAATGCGACGTCGTTAAACGGCCAGGCGACGCGCGCCGACAACGCGATCGCGTATGTGACGCCGAACTACGAGGGCCTGTACGCGGTGCTCGCCTATACCAGCAGCCTGATCGGCCAGGAAGCGGCGGGCAACAACGGCGACACGCGCCTGTGGGTGGTCCAGCCGAACTACGTGCACGGCCCGCTGTCGGTGACGCTGAATTACGAGCACGCCAGCGCACACAACAGTCCGACCAACACGACGATCAAGATCTACGTGGCCGCTGCGTCGTACGACTTCGGAGTCGCCAAGCTGACCGGCGTGTACGAGCACGTAAAGACCGATAGCGACACTCAATGCACGGAGGGCGTGATCTGCGACGAAGACTCGTGGCTGGTCGGTGGCGTGGTTCCAGTCACCGAGACCGACAAGGTCCGCGCGTCCTATGTTAACTACAAGGACAAGAGCGCGGCGGCCGATAGCTGCGCCAAGTGGGGCATCGGCGGACAGCATTTCCTGGACAAGCGCACGAACTTCTACGTCGACTTCGCGTCGATCACGCAGAAGGACAAGGGGCATTGCACCGTCCAGCCGACCCCGACCGGTGGCTCGCTGGACGCGGGTGCCGGCTCGAACCAGGCTGGCGTGGGCACGCGTGGCTTCGACGCGGGCATCGTGCACCGCTTCTGATCGCCGATGCCGGATAAAAACGGGCGCCAGCGGCGCCCGTTTTTTTGCGCCGGCGGTCGAAACCGGCGCTGAATCGTCTCGCAGATCAGGCCGAGAACGACGAGCCGCAGCCGCACGTGGTGGTCGCGTGCGGGTTCTTGATCACGAACTGTGCGCCCTCGATGTCTTCCTTGTAATCGATCTCGGCGCCCACCAGGTACTGGTAGCTCATCGAGTCGATCAACAGCGTCACCCCGTTGCGCTCCATCGTCGTGTCGTCTTCGTTCACGACCTCGTCGAACGTGAAGCCGTATTGGAAACCCGAACAGCCGCCGCCCTGCACGAACACGCGCAGCTTCAAGGCGGCATTACCCTCCTCGTCGATCAGCTGTCTGACTTTGGCGGCCGCGGCATCTGAAAAAATCAGCGGACTTGGCATTTCAACAGGGGCGTTCATTCTCCGGACTCCGGGGTGCGTTCACTGCCTGCGATTATCGCGCGTTTTGCCGGCTTACGTGTCAAGTCACTGATTATTAAACCTGTTTTGCGATGGTCGTATCGGATCGGGCAGGCAGGACAGCGATCGGGGGAACCGCCGTCAGTTTCGGCGGCGCGCCCCGGCCTTCAGCCGGAATGTGGACCATCAGGCCCTCGACCACCGCGCCGTGGTGCATCTCGAGCGCGCGGTACTGCACATCGCCCTGCACCCGCGCCTTGGGCTGCAATTCGATCAGCACGGCTGCGTGAACCGGGCCCTGGATCCGGCCCGACACGACGATATGGCTGGCGCGCACTTCTCCTTCGATCGTGCCGTGCTCGCTGATGACCAGTATGCCGCCCTTGTCACCTTCGCCGCAGCACACCGCGCCGCGCACGATGCCGTCGACGCGCAGGCCACCGGAAAAACTTATGTCGCCGGTCACGGTCGTGCCGGCGCCAATCAGGCTGCCGATTTCCTGCGCAACTGCCTTCTTGCCAAACATACTAGCCTCCACACTTCAACAAAAACATGTCCAGGGGTTGAATTTCAAAGAGTAAAGCTCTGCTGGGTCTGGGTTTCGCCTGCAGCCAGCACGCGCACCAGGACCGAGTGGGGTACCGCGCCCGCGGGCAGCGTGAAATCTCCCTCGAGGCGTTGGTAATGCCGGAACGACAGCTCGAAGGCCTTGGCGCGCTCGGGCGTCGCATCCGCCTCCGGAAGCTCGTAAATGAAGTTGCCGCCGTTCTGCGTGAATCGCACTTCCATCTGCACCGAGCCCACGAAATCCCGCTCGGCCTTGCCGCTTTGCTGTATCAGCAGCCGAAAGCGCATGCGCGGGGCTTCGTCCTCCGGCTGCAGGCGGAAGCTGCGGATCACAATGCCCTTGTCGCTTTTGCCGGCCGGCAAAAGGCTGTCGTAAAAGGCCAGGTCCTCTTTCAGGCGCGTGTTGTCTTCCTCCAGCGCACGCGCCTGCTGTGCGAGCTGTTCCTGCGCCGCACGCTGCACCTTCAGCTCGCCTTCGTACGAATTGGCGAGCGCCGACGTGCGATCGCGCTCGGCCGCTGTCTGGCGCAGTTGCTCGGCCAGTTGCTCGTTGTGAGTCACCAGCTCGCGACGGTCCGGACCGGCGAAATCGCGACCGTACTCGTACACGGCCACTCCGGCCACCATCGCAAGCGCCACCACGATGAAGCCGAGCAGCGCGCGCATCGGCCACGGCAGCGTCGAGCGCACTGTCACGCGCGGTGCGCTCACCGACATGTTTCGCAGCCACAGCTTCCAGCGCATCGGATCGGGCCTCTACGGCAGCAACGCCATCTGAGTCAGCCCTTCGGTTTCGGGCCGGCCGAACGCGATATTCATCGCCTGCACGGCCTGTCCAGCTGCGCCCTTGACCAGGTTGTCCTCGACCACCAGCACGATCGCCTGGTTCCCCGCCTTGTTCTCCGCCTTGTTCTCCGCCTTGTTCACTTGTGGCCGGTGAACCGCAATGCGCGCGATATTGGATCCCCGTACCGAGCGGGTATCCGGGCAGCTGCCGGCCGGCATCACATCGACGAACGGCTCGTCGCGATAGCACGCCTCGTAGAGTTGCTGCAGATCCTGGTCGGCGGCCGACTGAAGACGCAGGTACAGCGTGGCGTGGATGCCGCGAATCATCGGAACCAGATGAGGTACGAACGTCACCTGCACCGAGCGTCCGGTGACGCTGCGGAGCTGCTGCTCGATCTCCGGGTGATGACGGTGCCCAGCCAGGCCGTAGGCACGAAAATTGTCGGACACCTCGGCCGCCAGCAGATCCACTTCGACCTTGCGCCCTGCACCACTGACGCCCGATTTGCAGTCGGCGATAATTCCATGCCAGTCGATCACGCCCGGGTCGCTCAGGCTGGTATGGCTGCCTCGGCCCTGACTTTCCAGCCGCGCCAACGGCAGCAGGCCGAGCAGCACACTGGTCGGGTAGCAGCCAGGCATCGCGATCACGCGGGCCTGCCGGATCGCATCGCGCGCCGTCTCCGGAAGGGCATAGACCGCCTCGGCCAACAGATCCGGGCAGGTGTGCGGCATCTTGTACCAGCGCTCGAATTCGGCCGCGTCGCGCAACCGGAAGTCGGCCGCCAGATCGATGATTCGCACACCCGCGGCCAGCAGTTCGCGCGCCTGTGACATCGCGACACCATGCGGTGTGGCGAAGAACACCACGTCGCAGCGCTCCAGATGCGCTGCCGAGGGCTCGACAAAGCTCAGGCCGACGCGACCACGCAGCGAAGCAAAGAGCCGGTCGACCCGAGTGCCCGCCACGCCGCGCGAGGTGATCGCGAGCAGCTCGACCGCCGGATGCTGCGCAAGCAGGCGTAGCAACTCCGCACCCGTGTAGCCGGTGCCACCGACGACCCCGGCCCGAATTGTTCCGTTCGATGTGGATGCGCTCACCCGCTGGCTCCATTGCGACGGAAATTAAACCGTGGGCGGGCCTCTCCCGAACGGCCTCTATCCGGACCTTTACCCCGCCATTTCGGCCCCGCGTGGCCGAGCGCGTCCAAGCCCGCGGACACGGCCGTCGAATCGCTTAAAGTATATGCGGGGCCACGCTGACGAGCGCCAAAGACCCACATGAGGGCCCGCTCGTCCGGCCGAACTAATCAACTCACGCGAGGGGTCCACTCCGAAAGTGGTCGCCCGTGTCGGCGAAAGCTGTTCGGAGCGTGGAGCCAGTTCGGTTTGCGGACAGGGGCCAGCTGCACCCCGGGCACCGGGGCCCGTAACGACCTATCCAGCGAGGAGCGCAGAGCGACAATCGCCCCGCGCAGCAGTTTTGCGCAGGTTAGCGCTTGGAGAATTGCTTGCGGCGGCGCGCCTTGCGCAGGCCGACCTTCTTGCGCTCGACCTCGCGCGCATCGCGCGTCACCAGCCCGGCCTTCGACAGCACCGGCTTGAGCGTCCCGTCGTAGTCGATCAGCGCGCGGGTGATGCCGTGCCGCACGGCACCGGCCTGCCCGGATTCACCGCCGCCGTCCACGTTGATCTGGATATCGAAGGTCGTCAGGTGGTCGGTCAGAGCAAGCGGCTGGCGCGCGATCATGCGCCCGGTCTCGCGGTGGAAGAACTCGTCGATTGAGCGCCCGTTGATGATGATGTCGCCCTTGCCCCGCGCCAGGAACACCCGCGCGACCGAGCTCTTGCGACGGCCGGTGCCGTAGTTGTACTTGCCGATCATCCGAAGAATCCCTTCCTGGGTGCAGACGGGCTGGCGCAGCCGATCCGCTTGCTCATACGCTCAGCGCTTTGGGCTGCTGCGCCGAATGAGGATGCTCGCCGCCCGCATAGATCTTCAGCTTCTTGATCATCGCGTACCCCAGCGGCCCCTTGGGCAGCATGCCCTTGACGGCTTTTTGCAGCACCCTTCCGGGAAAGCGCGCCTGCATCTTGGCGAACGTCGTCTCGTAAACGCCGCCCGGGTAGCTCGAGTGACGGTAATAGACCTTGCCGGTGGCCTTGTCGCCTGTCACACGGATCCTGGAGGCGTTGACGACGACGATGTAGTCGCCGGTGTCGACATGCGGGGTGTACTCGGGCTTGTGCTTGCCGCGCAGGCGAAGCGCAATCTGGGCCGCCAGGCGCCCCAGAACCTTCTCCTTGGCATCGACCAGATACCAGTCGCGGCGTACTTCGTGCGGCTTGGCTGAAAATGTCTTCGTGCTCATTGCACAATCCAGAATCGAGACTGGACGCCCGTTGCGGTCGCCCGGAAAAGCCTTAGATTCTACACCATCAGGAGGTGGAAGGATGGAGTGCACAGTGCGTTGGGGTGGCCCTTCCGGCATGACCTTCATCGCGGAGACCGGCAGCGGGCATCTGGTCGGCATGGACGGCGCACCCGACGGCGGCGGCCGCAATCTGGCAGCACGCCCGATGGAGCTGTTGCTGGCCGGCACGGGCGGCTGCACCGCTTACGACGTGGTGCTGATACTGAAACGCGGCCGGCACGACGTGCGCGGCTGCGATGTCGTCCTGAAATCGCAGCGCGCTGACGAAGACCCCAGGGTGTTCACCCGAATCGATTTCCACTTCGTGGTGCGCGGGCGCGGGCTGAAGCAGGATGTGGTGGAGCGCGCCGTGCGCCTGTCCCACGAGAAATACTGCTCGGCCTCGGTGATGCTCGAGAAGACGGCGCAGCTCGCCTACACGGTCGAGGTCGTAGAAGACTAGGCCCGAATGGACTGCGGCACGTCAGCCCTCAGACGTAATACGAGGTCGCGGTCATCACGCGCGCGGCCATCCGCATCGCGAGACGCGCCGGCGCGGGCAGGTCGATGCCCCCCAGGTCGCTGGCCGCCAGGCCATGGCGGCGCTCGTCTTCCCGCATCTGGGCCACGATCGCGCGCGAGGCGTGGTCCTGAGCGGGCAGCCGTTCCAAGTGCCCTAGCAGATGCTGCTCGACCTGGCGCTCGGTCTCCACGACGAATCCAAGGCTGACCCGGTCTCCCAGCCGTGATGCCACCAGCCCGATCGCGAAGGCGCCCGCATACCAGAGCGGATTGAGCAGACTGGCCCGGTCGTCCAGCTCCGCCAGGCGCTTGCGGGTCCACGCCAGGTGATCGATCTCCTCGCGCGACGCGCGCTCCAGCGCCACGCGCACCGGTTCCTGACGGGCGCCGAGCGCCTGCGCTTCGTACAGGGCCTGCGCACACACCTCGCCGACATGATCGACGCGGATCAATGCCGCGGCGTGGCGTCGGTCGGACTCGGACAACGGCGCCTGTGGTGTCTCGGCCGCGGCCAGCGGTGGATAGGGGCGGCTCGCGATCGACCGCCCACCGACGGTCTGGACCGCTCGCTGAACGGCGGCCAGAAGCCGATCCAGTCGGGACAGGTTCTGCATGCCAGCGAGTCTAGTCCACCGGTGAGCCGCTGTAGCTCACGAAGCCCAGTGCCTCGACCGCTCGACCGCGCGCCTCCACTGCGCCAGATTGGCCTGACGCCGGTCATCCGCCAGGGTCGGCTCGAAACGGCGGTCGACGGTCCACATGGAGGCAATCTCGTCGAGCCCACTCCAGAATCCCACCGCCAGCCCTGCCAGGAAGGCCGCACCGAGCGCCGTCGTTTCAGTGACGGCCGGACGAATCACCGGAATGCCAAGCGCGTCTGCCTGCATCTGCATCAGCAGGTCGTTGCCGACGGCGCCGCCATCGACACGCAACTCGGTGATCGAACCGCCGCAGTCGGCCTGCATCGCGCCCAGCAACTCGGCTGACTGCAATGCGATCGACTCCAGCGCGGCGCGAGCCAGGTGGGCGCGCGTGGTGCCCCGGGTCAATCCGACGATGGCGCCGCGCGCCGCGGAATCCCAATACGGTGCCCCCAAGCCAACGAAGGCCGGAACCAGGTACACGCCACCCGAATCGTCGACCTGCCGCGCCAGCGCCTCGACCTCGGCGGCTTGCCGGATCAGCCCCAGGCCGTCGCGCAGCCACTGCACCACTGCGCCACCGACAAATACGCTGCCCTCGAGCAGATAGGTTGTCGTGGTCGACGCGAGCTGCCACCCTACCGTGGTCAGCAGGCGATTGGCGGACGGCTGCGGTTGCGATCCGGTGTTGGCCAGCAGGAAGCAGCCGGTTCCGTAGGTGTTCTTGGCCATTCCGCGGGTAAAGCAGGCCTGCCCGAACGTGGCCGCTTGCTGGTCGCCCGCATTGCCCGCAACCGCAATCTCGCCGCCCAGCAAGTCGGCGCTGGCCCGACCGACGACCTGGCTCGAGGCCGTGACACGCGGAAGGATGGCGCGGGGAATACCGAACACCGACAGCAGATGTTCGTCCCAGTCCAGCGCCGCCAGGTTGAACAGCGAGGTTCGGGACGCGTTGCTGACATCGGTGACGTGCTCGCCGGTCAGATTCCAGATCAACCAGCTGTCGACCGTGCCGAATGCCAGTTCGCCGCGCTCGCCTCGCGCCCGGGCCCCAGCGACGTGATCGAGCAGCCATCCTATCTTGGTCGCAGAAAAATATGGATCGAGCACCAGGCCGCTCCGGGCGGCCAGTTCCGGCTCGCGCCCCTGCTCGCGCAGGCGTGCGCAGGCCTCGGAAGTGCGCCGGTCCTGCCAGACGATCGCTCGGGCGATGGGCCGCCCCGTGGCGCGGTCCCAGACCACGGTCGTCTCGCGCTGGTTCGTGATGCCGATGGCGGCCACATGGCCCGGGCCGGCCCGCACTGTGCGCAGCGCCTCGCGAGCGCACTCGAGCTGGCTCGACCAGATCTCGTCGGGGTCGTGCTCGACCCAGCCGGGTTGTGGATAGTGCTGCTTGAGCTCCCGCTGGACCACCGAAACCGGGCGGCCGCGACGGTCGAACAGGATCGCGCGGCAACTGGTCGTACCCTGATCAAGCGCAAGAATGTATTCCATCGCTCATCCCCCGACCGCTCGGCTGTTCGAGACGCCCGATCATCGCCGAACTCGGCGTCTGCCGGCAGCCGTGCGGTGCAACATGCTGATCAGCACACCGCCGACCGCACCGTGATCAATCGCCAGTATTGAGTGACCAGTGGCGCTCAATCCGTGCAATTGAACGTGGTCGCGCTCGATCGATGGGGCGCTCGCGACTGCATTCAGCCTCCGCACAACGGTGTGGGGTGCCGCTCGGCACGCAACTTGATCCGCCGATCGGTTGCCCCTCAATACGCGACCTGCTTTGCCGAATAATGCGATGAAGGCGGCATGACTTTTGTCAGTTGGTGGGCCGACGTCATCCGGTCATCATGCTGGCGCGTTGAGTCGGTTGAAGCGTTGGCCATCTGACAGATCTGGGGACGACGATGCGGTTGCAGGTCAGGGAGCAGGGCGACGAGGTTCACATCGAGGTCAGCGGCGTTGCCGGCCGACATCAGCGCGTGCTGCAGGCGCTGACCGAATGCAGCCGCGGGCTGTGCGGGGTGACGGGCCAACCCGCGCTGCACCCGCAGGACGTGTCGGTCCGTGCCGGCACCGACGAAATCCGGATCCGTTTGAAGGGCCGTGGTGGTCTGCGTTTCGAACCGCTGGCGATCTATCGCTGCATGCGCCATGCTCTGATCGAGGAGCGGGCTGCGCCGATGACCGAGTCCGCGCTTCCGGTGGCCTGAAGCAGCACCCGGAGACTTCTTCTCGCCACTGGTCACCGCACGTGACCGTGGGGGGGTTTCTACTACCTAGGGCACGACCTGGTCGATTCGTACGTCGACGCCTGCGCTGCCCACCTTCACGGGCGCGCTGAAACCCTGCAGATCGCCGCTCGCGGCCATGGCGTCGCCCGCCTTTGAGACGCGCGCGCCAATCACCACCGACGAAAAGTTCGACAGCTTCATATTGGGCATCATCGCCATCGAATCGTCCAGGGCAAACTCGAGCGGCAGATCCTTGACCTGCCGCTTCATCAGCGCCAGCGGCACGCGCGGCCCCTGGGCCGCGCGCGCGAACACGAACAGCGTGTCGGTCGGCGCCGCCTTGCCGGACAACGAGGCGGACAGCTGGACCCGCCCGCTTACCGTCGCGCCGGCCGCACCCGGCGGCGATGTGCTCGCCGGCGTCTGAGCGGGCGCCTTTTCGGATTCGGAAGCGGACGCCAGCGTCGGCGGCGCAACCGCGCCACCTGCGAGCTTGCGTGCTTCCTCCAGACCGGCCTGTAGCTGACGCGCGAACTGCGGATCGGGCGGTCCCGCTTTCACGGCCCGATCCCAGTAGCCGACCGCCGTGGCGTAGTCGCGCCGATCGAAGGCGTCGCTGCCCGCCAGTGCCAGCGCCTTCACGTCCTTCGGATCGAGCTGCAGCGCACGCTGCACCAGCTTCATCGGCGCACCTGCCAGACGCCTTTCCTGGGTCATGGCGAGCGCGTCGGCGTAGTCAGCCAGCAGGTGCGCATCCTTCGGCAGCAGCTCGGCCGCTTTCTCGTAGGCCTTCACGGCCTCCGGAAACTTGCCCAGATAGCTGTACGAGCGCGCCAGCATCGACCAGCCATCTCCGTCCTGTGGGGTCTGCTGCAGGCGCTTGGCCAGTTGGTCGATCATCGTCTGCACCTGCTGGGGCGTGATCGGATGCGGCGCGTTCTCGGCAGCCGCGGACGGCTCCTGTGCGCCGGCCGCCGCTTGCGACTCCGCGGGTCTCGAACCGATCGTCTCGGGCCTGCCCAGCGCCAGGTAAGTGATGATGGGCGCCGCCAGCACGAACACCGCAACGCCGCCTGCAGTCAGGCGGGTGCTGCGGGTGACACTCGTCACCGGGGAGGGCTGACTGATTTCCTCCAGCAGCCGCCGCTCGAGCTCGCGGCGGCCCGTTTCGAACTGCTCATCGCTGATCGCGCCAGCGGAGCGGTCCGCGCTCAGCTCACGCAGCTGGTCGCGGTACAGCGAAGCGATCGCGCGGTCGCGCCCGCCCGAGCGAACGCCCCCACGCAGCAGCGGCCACAGCAGGAACGACACGGCCACTGCCAGCAGCAGCAAAGCGCACAGCAGGAAAAGCGTCATGACCACTGGCCTTCGTTCTCGGAAAGCAGTTCGAGGGCCCGTTTTTCCTGATCAGGGCTGAGCGGCTCGGCCGCCGCCAGGCGGCGCCGGCGCAGCAGCACCAGGTACAGCGTGGCCAGCCCGCCCACCAGCAGCACACCCGGGCCGAACCACAGCAGCCAAGTGACCGACTTCAGCGGCGGCCGGTAGAACACGAAATCGCCGTAACGGGCCGCAAGATAGCTCTTGATCTGCGCATCGGACTGACCCTTCTTCATCAGCTCGCGGATCTCCTGGCGTAGATCCGCGGCCAGGTCGGCCTGCGAATCGGCCAACGTCTGGTTCTGGCAGACCAGGCATCGCAGCTCCTCAGCCAGCACCATCATCCGATGCTCGATGGCCGGATCCTCGCCGACCGGCGTGGCCTCGCGCGCGCCCGCGGCCAGCACCGAGAGCAGAAGGAACGCGCTCAGCACTCGCCTAAGCATTGAGCTTCTTGACCAGCGGCACGATCTTGTCATGCAGGATTTCCGGCGTAATGGGACCGATCTGTTTGTAGCGGATGGTGCCGGTCTTATCGATCACATAGGTTTCGGGCACGCCGTACACCCCATAGTCGATGCCGGTGCGGCCGTCCGGGTCGAACAGCGATGCCTGGTAGGGATTGCCCAGTCGGTCCAGCCACTTCAATGCCTCATCGCGCGTGTCCTTGTAATCCAGGCCATAGATCGGGACGATCCCCGACTTGGCGAATTCCACCAGCACCGGGTGCTCTTCGCGGCAGGACACGCACCATGACGCCCACACATTCAGCAGCCAGACCTGACCGAGCATCTGATCGCGGTTCAGGCTCCTGGCCGAATCGGCAACCTGGGTCAGCTGGAACGCTGGGGCCGGCTTGTCGATCAGCGGCGAGGGGACCTGATGCGGATCCATCCATAGACCCTTGAACAGGAACCCGGTCAGCACGAGGAATGCCACGAGCGGAATCAGGTACCGAAGGTAGCGCACGATTCGACCTCCTTTATGCCGGGACGGTACCGGACAGCGTTGCGTCGACCGCCTCCTGGCCGGCTCTGCGAGCCAGCCGGTAGCGGCGATCGCTCAGCGCGAGCACGCCGCCCAGCGCCATCACCAGGCAGCCGCCCCACACCCAATCGACGAACGGCTTGTAGTAGACGCGCACGATCCACGCGCTGCTGTTGTTGCCCGCGGGCTCGCCCAGCGCCACGTACAGATCGCGCGTCAGGCCCCGATTGATCGCGGCCACGGTCGAAGGCTCGCCCTGTTGCTGCGACAGGAACTGGCGTTTTTCCGGGCGCATCGTCCCGACGACCTGGCCGTTGCGGGTGACCTCGAACAGCCCACGCGAGTAAATGTAGTTCTCGCTGGAACCATTGCTGACCCCCCCGAATTGGAAGGTGTAGGGACCCATGGTGACCGTGTCGCCGATGTCCATCTGGACGTCTTTCTCCGCCTCGTAGCTTTTCACCAGCGTTACGCCGACGATAAACGTGGCAACGCCGACATGCGCGGTCAGCATGCCCAGATAGCCGAGCGGCAACGAACGAAAGCGGGCCACCAGGCCGCTTCCCGCGAGCGGGCGCAGTCGCGACCACAAGTTGACCCCGGTGGCCGCGTAGATCCACAGCGCCAGCCACAGGCCGAAGGCTGCCAGGCCGGACCAGCGTCCCAGCGCCAGGGGCAGCAGCAGCGCGGTGACGATGCTGACGCCAAACGCCCACTTCAGGCGCACCCCGATTTCGGGCAGGTTGGCCGCTTTCCAGCGGGCCAGCGGGCCGATTCCCATCAGGAACAGTCCTGGAGTCATCAAGGGCACGAACACGACGTCGAAATACGGCGGTCCGACCGAAATCTTGTCGAGGCCCAGCGAGTCCAGGAACAGCGGATACAGCGTCCCCAGCAGCACCGCTCCGGCCGCTGACAGGAACAGCACGTTGTTGGTCAACAGCATCGTTTCACGCGACACCAGCTCGAAGCGCTCGCCCAGCCCAACCTTGGGCGCACGCCAGGCGTACAGAGCGAGCGAGCCGCCGATCACAAGCGACAGGAACAGCAGGATGAACACGCCGCGGCGTGGATCGTTGGCGAAGGCGTGCACCGATGTCAGGACGCCCGACCGAACCAGGAAAGTTCCGAGCAGCGAAAGCGAGAACGCGAAGATCGCCAACAGGACCGTCCACACCTTGAAACCGCCGCGCTTCTCGGTGACCGCCAGCGAGTGCATCAGCGCCGTACCGGCGAGCCACGGCATGAACGAGGCGTTTTCGACCGGGTCCCAGAACCACCAGCCGCCCCATCCCAGTGTGTAGTAGGCCCAGGCGCTGCCCAGGCAGATGCCGAGCGTCAGAAACGACCAGGCCACGGTCGTCCACGGGCGCGACCAGCGCGCCCAGGTCGCGTCCAGATTGCCGCCCAGCAAGGCCGCTATGGCAAAGGCAAAGGCCACCGAGAATCCAACGTACCCCATGTACAGCATCGGCGGATGCGCCACCATGCCGGGGTCCTGCAGCAGCGGATTCAGATCGCGCCCTTCTTCGGGCGCCGGTATCAGGCGATCGAACGGACTCGATGTCAGCAGGATGAACAGCAGGAAGCCCACACCGATCAGGCCCATCACGCCCAGGATGCGCGCCACCATCGGCTGCGGCAGATGACGGCTGAACAGGCTCACCGCGAACATCCAGAAGCTCAGGATCAGCAGCCACAGCAGCATCGACCCTTCATGGCCCCCCCAGAAGGCCGCGACTTTGTAGCGCAGCGGCAGCGCGCGCGTCGAATTGGTCGCCACATACAGGACGGAAAAATCGTCGCGAACAAAGGAAGCCACCAGGCAGGCGGCTGCCACCAGCACCAGTACGAACACGGCGCGGGCCGCAGGCCGCGCCAGGTCCATCCAGGTCTCGTTGCCGCGTGCGGCACCGATGATGGGCAAGGTCCCCAGCACCAGCGCGACCGCCAGCGCCACCATCAGCGAGAAATGACCCAGTTCAGGAATCATCGGACCTCGTCCTGTATTGGAACCCTCTCATGTCGCGGCTTCGCGCAATCCGACAGCCGACCGACGGCGCAGAAAAAGGGGTGCCTCGTGGTGTGCAGGCGTCGGTTCGACAGGCGATCCGCGCCGGGCTGCGCGTTCCTCCCGGAATCAACGACCGCGAGTCACCCGCGAGCCCGCTATTTTGCCCGATTCTGGGGATCGACTCCGGCGATGCCGCACCCGCCACAAGGTAGTCCCCTCGGGGTAGTCCCCTCGGGATATCCCCTGGGAGCACGGCAGCGGTCCGTCCGGGACACGCCGCCCGTTACCGGACCCGTCACATCAGGGCCGCCGGGTGGGCCCGCTGCGCAGCGCCTTGTGCGTTCTGGCCGGTGCGGACACGACCATCTCGGTGTTGGTCGTATGGCAGTCGATGCACCGGACCATGCCGGTTTGCGGCCGGTAGCGCGGGCTCAGGTGGTCGTACATCACCGGTTCCCATGCGCTGGTGCTGTGGTGGCATACATCGCACGAGCGCATCGTCAGGAAGTGACCCGCCGGCTTGGGCGGCGCCCAGGTGCCGGAGCCCGCGTGGCAGCTGGCGCAATGCCCTGGGCCCATTCCCGCGTGGGCGTAGGTCACCGGCGTCCAGGCCGTGGTCCGATGGCAGGCATCGCACGACAGCGTGGTCGGCAGGTGCCCGCCCGGCATGGCGCTGGCACCGCCGCGCGCGCTGTGGCAGCTTACGCAGCTGCCTGGCGACACGCCGAGGTGGGAGAACGGACCCGTGCCGGCCAGCGCCTTGGTTCCACCCGAGCTCGAACCGGAAGTCGCCGGCGACCCTGTCGGCCGCAGCGTGATGCCCGTGGTCGTCTTCGCCTTGGCCTGAACCGGCCTGATGGCCGCCGCTGCCGTCGCCGCAAAGCCGCCCGTCGGGCTGTGGCAATCGACGCAGTCGGCGGTCGTGCTGCTGCCGTGGTGGCTGCCCATCGTCGCGGTGCTCTGGCTGGTTCCGTACCACTTGGTGCCGCTGGGCGCGTGGCACGTCACGCACTTGGGTGTCGACGAACCGGTGTTGCTGCTGCCGCTGCCCCTCGTGTAGGTCATGAAGGGCCCGTTGGTGTGCGGCACCGTGGTGCCCTTGAAGCCGCCCGGCACCGTGGTCGAGGTGTGGCACGTGTTGCACGTTGCGGTGGCAAACGGCACGTGTTGCGACGCAGAAGCGGTGCCGCCCTTGATGCCCGGCGGCTGCAGCGGCTGGCCTCCGGCCTGCCCCTGCGCCGTCCCGGAGTACGGCCCCGCGCCCCAGGCGTGGCAGGTGGCGCACGCCGTCGGACTGCCGGCCGTGCCCACCCCCGAGTCGCTGTGGTTCATCGTGGCCGCCGCGTAGTTGCTACCGCTGTGGCAGTTGCTGCAGGTCGAGCTGCTCGGGATGTGGTTGCTCGGCTTGGAGCTGCCGGTAAACGGCGGCGTCGTTGTGTGGCACCCGCTGCACTCGCCGGTGGCCAGCGTGCCGGTGGCGTGGTTCGCATCGGCCGGGCTCAGACCCGCCGCCGTCGCACCCGGCCGCACATAGATCGCCGTGGCCACGCCCTGGAACGCCAGATCGGCTGCCGTGTTGTTGTGACAGCTGCTGCAGGTGACCGACACATAGGCGTGCTTGGCTGCTGTCAGCACCGGGGCGGTGGCGATCTTGAAGCCACCCGTAGAGAACGTCAGCGCATGGCACGATGAGCAGTCCACGCCCGAATTGGTGGCAAAGTGTGTCGCCAGCTTCGTCACCAGGTTCGTCACCCCGTACCAGGCATTGCCCGTGCTGTGACACGAGGCGCAACCGGTGCTGATGCCGGCATGGTTCATCGCCGTGCCGCTGAAAGTCGTGTAGTTCGTGTTGGCGTGACACGTGTTGCAGTTGTCGCCGCTCGGAATGCCGATGTGGTTGGCCGCGCCCGAGGTGCCTGGCGTGCCCGGCGGCGTCTTGATGGTCACCCCGAACCACGCCATGCCGGTGTTGTGGCAGGTCTGGCATGTGAGCGACGACACCAACGCCGTGTGGCCCGCCGCCGACAGCGCCGGCGTCGTCGAGACGTGGAAGCCGGTTCCGGACATGGCGTCGGCCGAGGCATGGCAGGCGGTGCCGCAATCGGCCGACGCCACCGGAATGTGGTTGGCTGCGCCCGAGGTACCTACCGTGCCCGGCGGCTGCTTGGGTTGGCCGCCTGTGCCCTGGCTGGTGCCCGCAAACGGTCCCTTGCCCGCGCCGTGACAGGTAGTGCAAGTCTCAGCCGTCACCGACGAGTGCACCATGATCGATTTGCCCACTCCATAGCCGGCCGCGTGGCAGACCGCGCACGCCGGCGGCGAGGTCGCCGGCAGCGTGAAATGGTTGCCCGGGAGCGTGCTTCCGGTGAAGGGCGGCGTCGTCGTATGGCAGCTGCTGCAGTCCGCAGTGGCCAGGGTTCCGGTGGCGTGCGTCGCATCGGCCGGGCTCAAGCCCACCGCGGTCGCACCCGGCCGCACATAGATGTTCGTGCCCAGCCCCTGGAATGCGAGGTCGGTTGCGTTGTTGTTATGACATCCATCGCACGCCGTCGCCGCCACTAGGGTGTGGCCGATCACCGACAGCACCGGCGAGCTGGTGATCTTGAAGCCGCCCGTGACGAAGTTCGCCGCGGCCGATCCGTGACACCCGCTCGCGCTGCAGCTTGCGGTGCCGATCGGGAAATGCGTCGACAGCTGCGTCACCAGCGACGGCACTCCAAACCAGGCAATCCCCGTGGCGTGACAACTGGCACACGACACCGAGCTCACCGCCGTGTGCCCCGTCGCCGACAGCAACGGCGTGCTGGTCTCCTTGAATCCGGTGCCGCTTTCGACGTCGGTGGTGGCATGGCACCCACTGCAGTCGGCTGAGCTGACCGGAATGTGATTGCCCGCGCCCGAGGTACCCACCGTCCCCGGCGGCTGCACCGGCTGGCCGCCCGTGCCCTGGCCGGTGCCCACGAACGGCCCTTTGCCCGAGCCGTGGCACGCGGTACAACCGCCGGCCACCGTCGTGACTGCCGAGTGCACCATCTTGCTCAGCGCGGGCGTGTAGCCCGCCGCGTGACACGTGCTGCAGGTGGCGCCGGCGCCGCTCGATGGCAGCGGGATGTGATTGGCGGGCAGGCCACTGGCGCTGCCCTGGAACGGCGGCGTCGTGGTGTGACAGCTGCTGCAGTCGGCGGTGGCCAAGGTGCCGACGGCGTGATCCGCGTCGGCCGGGCTCAAGCCCACCGCGGTCGCGCCCGGCCGCACATAGATGTTCGTGACCACCCCCTGGAATGCGAGGTCGGTTGCGTTGTTGTTATGACATCCATCGCACGCCGTCGCCGCCACCACCGTGTGGCCGATCACCGACAGCACCGGCGAGCTGGTGATCTTGAAGCCGCCCGTGACAAAGTTCGCCGCGGCCGATCCGTGACAGCCGCTCGCGCTGCAGCTTGCGGTGCCGATCGGGAAATGCGTCGACAGCTGCGTCACCAGCGACGGCACTCCAAACCAGGCAATCCCCGTGGCGTGACAACCGGCGCACGACACCGAGCTCACCGCCGTGTGCCCCGTCGCCGACAGCAGCGGCGTGCTGGTCTCCTTGAACCCGGTGCCGGTCATCGAATCGGTCGTGGCGTGGCAGCCCACGCAGTCGGCGCTGCCGACCGGAATGTGATTGCCGGTGCCCGAGGTACCCACCGTTCCCGGCGGCTGCACCGGCTGGCCGCCCGTGCCCTGACCGGTGCCCGAGAACGGCCCTTTGCCCGGCCCGTGACAGGTGGTGCAGCTCTCGGCCGTCACCGACGAGTGCACCATGATCGATTTGCCCACGCCATAGCCAGCCGCGTGGCAGATGGCACATGCGGGCTGCGGCGTCGGCAGCGGGAAGTGGTTGCTCGGCAGCGTCGATCCGGTGAATGGCGGCGTCGTCGTGTGGCACTGCGAGCAGTCGTTGGTGGCCAGCGTGCCGGTGGCATGATTGGCGTCGACCGGACTCAGGCCCGCCGCAGTCGCTCCCGGACGCACATAGATGTTGGTCACGACGCCCTGGAACGCGAGATCGGTCGCGTTATTGTTGTGACAGCTGTCGCAGGCGGTCGACGCCACCGTCGTATGGCCAGCCACCGACAGCACCGGCGACGTCGTGATCTTGAAGCCGCCCGTGACGAAGTTGGACGCGTGGCAACCGCTGGCCGTGCAGGTCGCGGTGCCGATCGGGATGTGGGTGGCCAGCTGTGTCACCAGTGACGGCACACCGTACCAGGCCGAGCCGGTGCCGTGGCAGCTGGCGCACGACAACGAGCTCACGGCGGCGTGCCCGCCTGCTGCCAGCGACGGCGCCGACGAGATCTTGAACGCACCCACGGCAATCGTGCTGCCGTGGCACGTCGAGCAGTCGCCCGTGCCCAGCGCGATGTGGTTGGCCGTGCCGGACGTGCCTACCGTGCCCGGCGGCACCACGATCGTGACGCCGTACCACGCCATGCCGGCGCTGTGACAGGTAGCGCAGGCCAGTGCGTTAACCGATGTGTGTGCGGTCGACGACAGCAGCGGACTGCTGGTCTGCTTGAATCCTGCGCCGGACATGCTGGCGATGTTTCCATCGACCGTGGCGTGGCAGCTCTTGCAATCGTTGCTGCCGACTGGAATGTGGTTGCCGGCGCCCGACGTACCCACCGTGCCCGGCGGCTGCTTCGGCTGCCCACCCGCGCCCTGCCCGCTGCCGTAGAACGGACCCGTGCCCGAGCCGTGACAGCTGGTGCAGCTTTCACTCGAGATGGCCGCATCGGAGTGGACGATGGCGGTCGTCGCCGGCGAGTACCCGCTCTTGTGACAGTTGGTCGCACAGCCGGTCGTTGCCGTCAGCGGGATGTGATTGCCCGGCAGCGCGTTGGCGCTCGGAGAAAATGGCGGACTCGTCGTATGGCAGTTCACGCAGTCGGTCGGGCTTGCGAGCGACAGGCCGGCGCTCGTGGTGCCGGTGACGTGATTGGCGTCGTTCGGGCTCAGACCCATCGCCGCGCTGCCCGGGCGCAGGTAGACCTGGTTTCCAACACCCTGGAAGCTCAAGGCACTCGGATTGAGCACGCCGTCATGGCAGGCGTTGCAGGTGTTACCCAGTGCACCGAGTGCCACCGCGTGACTGGAAGTCGACATCACCGGATTGGCAGTGCCGGCCGTGCCCGAGATGTGAAAGCCTCCCGCGACGAAATTGGAGCCATGACACGCGCTGCAGGCCGCGTTTCCGAACGGCAGATGGGTACCGAGCGCGGTCACCAGCGAGGGCACTCCGTACCACGCCGAGCCGGCGGCATGACAGCTCGCGCACGACAGTGCGCTGACCGCTGTGTGACCGGTCGCCGACAGCAGCGGCGTGCTGCTTTCCTTGAAACCGGTGCCGGTCATCGCGTCGGTCGTGGCATGACAGGCCGCGCAGTCTGCGCTGCCGACCGGAATGTGATTGCCGGTGCCCGAAGTACCCACCGTCCCCGGCGGCCCCACCGGCTGGCCGCCCGCGCCCTGACTGGTGCCGGCAAACGGTCCCTTGCCGGACCCATGACACGTGGTGCAGCTTTCGGCCGTCACCGACGAATGCACCATGATCGATTTGCCCACGCCGTAGCCCGCCGCGTGGCACACCGAACAGACCGGCGCCGAGGTGGTCGGCAACGGAATGTGGTTGCTCGGCAGACTGCCAATGCCTCCCTGGAACGGAGGCGTGGTCGCGTGGCAGGTGCTGCAATCGGCCGTGGCCAGCGTGCCTGTCGCGTGGGCCGCGTCCGCTGGGCTCAGGCCGACGGGGGTTGGGCCAGGCCGCAGGTAAATGCTCGCGGCCACGCCCTGATAGGCGAGATCGGTGGCGTTGTTCTCGTGACAGCTGGCGCAGGTTGCGCTCGCCACCGCCGTATGCCCCGCCACCGACAGCACCGGCGAGGTCGCGATGTGGAAGCCGCCGGCGACGAAGTTCGCCGAGTGGCATCCGCTTGCGTTGCAGCTCGCGCTGCCGATCGGAATGTGCGTGGACAGCGCCGTCACGAGCGACGGCGCTCCGTACCACGCCAGTCCGGTGCCGTGGCAACTCGCGCACGACAGCGAGCTCACCGCCGTGTGCCCGGTTGACGACAGCAGCGGAGTACTGGTCTCCTTGAACCCGGTGCCGCTCTCCGTATCGGTCGAGGCGTGACAGGCGCCGCAGTCGGCCGTGCTGACGGGGATGTGATTGCCGGTACCCGAAGTCCCCACCGTGCCCGGCGGCTGCACCGGCTGGCCACCCGTTCCCGGTCCACTGCCGGCGAACGGTCCCTTGCCCACGCCATGGCACGCCGCGCAGCCACCCGCGACCGTGGTGACCGCCGAGTGCACCATCTTGCTCAGCGCGGGCGTGTAGCCCGCCGCGTGACAGGTGCTGCAGGTCGCGCCGGCGCCGCTCGAGGGCAGCGGAACGTGGTTGCCGGGCAGGCCGTTGGTGCTGCCCTGGAATGGCGGCGTGGTCGTGTGGCACGTGCCGCAATCGGCTGTGGCCAGCGTACCGACCGTGTGGTCGGTGTCCACCGGGCTCAAGCCCGCGGTCACGGCGCCTGGACGCACATAGATCTGCGCCAGAACCCCCTGGAAGCCGAGGTCGGTGGCGTTGTTCTCGTGACAGCTCACACAAGTCAGGCTCGATACGGCGGCGTGGCCCGTCGACGACAGCACCGGCGTGGTCGCGACGTGGAAGCCGCCGGTGACGAAGTTGGACGCGTGACAGGCGCCGCAGTCCGCGCTGGCCATCGGAATGTGATTGCTGGCCGGAGCTGTTGCCGTGACGCCGTACCAGGTCGCGTTGGCGGCTGCGTGGCAGGCCTGGCAGGCCAAGGCGCTGACCAGTGCGTGTCCGGTCGTCAGCTTCGGCGTAGCCGTAATCACGAACCCGCCCTGCGCGGTCGAGGTCGGGTTGTGGCAGCTCTTGCAATCGCCGCCGCTACCGAGCGAAATGTGATTGGCCGCACCGGGCGTTCCGGCAGCACCGGGAACGCCCTTGGCGACCGTGCCCAGCCAGGTCACGTCCCCGGGAATGGCGGATGACGCGTGACAACCCGAGCAGGAAAGACTCGACACCAGCGTGTGACCGGCCGACGACAGCGCGGGCGTCGTCGCGATCTTGAACCCGCCCTGTGACGTCGAGCTGGCGCTGTGGCAGCCGACGCAATCGGCCGATGCGTACGGGATGTGATTGGCAGCTCCAGCCGTGCCGACCGCTCCCGGCGCTTGCATCGGCTGGCCACCGGCTTCCGTTTGCGCCGTGCCGATAAAGCTCTTGCCGGCGCCGTGGCAGCCCGCGCAGCTCGTGTTGAATCCGGTGTGATTCATCACGGTATTGGCGGGCAGGTACGGAGCCGCAGTGCCGAGGTGGCAGTTGGCGCAGGCAGTCGTTCCGACCGGGATGTGGTTCGACGGTTCGGCGATCGCCGTATTGAAGCTCGTGGTCGACGAGTGGCACTGCGAGCAATTGCCGGTGGTCGGGTGCAACCCGTCCACCGGAGTCGCCGCGTTCGGCTGCGCGCCCGAGGTCGGCGGCCGCAGCACCAGCGTCGATGTCAGACCCACATAGATCAGATCGTTCGGATTATTCTCGTGGCAGTTCGAGCAACCCGATAGGCCGTTCAGGCCGGTGTGAACCATCGCCGTGCCCGCAAAGCCACCCGGCACCGTCGTCGATTTGTGGCACAGCTCGCACGCCGTTGCGCTGATTGGAATGTGCGGGCCTTTGCTGCTGGTCGTCACCAGCGATGCAACCCCGATGAACGGGCCGTTGCCGTCGCCGTGGCAGGTTGCGCAGCCGCTCGTGATTCCCTTGTGGTTCATCGTGCCGCCCGCGAATCCGCCCGCCGCAGCGGTGGCGGGCATCGGCGCCGAGGGCGTCACATGGCATTGATTGCACGAGAACGAAACCGGGAAATGGGTCGGCAACGCGCTGGTGGGCGGGTGGTAGTTCTGCGAGGTCGGCTTCAGAACGACCGGAGGCGCGCCCGAGTTCGTGTACTTGATCGTGAACGTCATGGGCGCCGTGGCTGGCGCGTCGGCCGCGTGACAAGCGGTACAGCCGCCACTGATGCCCGCGTGGTTCATCCTGCCGGGCACGAATTTGACGGGGTCGTGACACACGGTGCACGCCTGCGCCGTCGAAATATGGCCGCTCGGGTAGGTGGCGAACGAGTCGGCGAACGAAACCGTCGTGTGGCACGCATCGCACGATTCGGTCGTCACGATGTGGCCGGGCCCCTTGCCGGTCGCATTGACGTTGTTGTGGCACTGCGTGCAGGTTCCCTGCGTCACGCTCGCGTGTACGAAATGCGCGCCCTGGAACGCATTGGTCGTGTGGCAGGTATCGCAGTCGGCCGCTTTGAACGCAGCCGACTCGAGCGGAATGTGAGTCGCCGGCACGAACATGGCCGACAGGGGGTTGCCCTGGATATGGCAGGAGGTGCACTTGCGCGACAGGCCCGTGAAGATGCCGTGCAGGTGACACTGTTCGCATTTGACGGTCAGGTGCTGACCGTCGAGCGGGAAACCGGTCGTCTGATGGTCGAAGCCGGTGTAGTCGGGCTGAGCTGCTGCGGCCGGCGCCGCGACCGCGGCGAGCAGCAATATCAGTGGGTATGCGATCGCGCGCGAGGCCAGCGCTCGCGCCCAATGCATTGTTGCGGACAACCCACTGCGAGGCATCCCCACTCCATCGCCAAACCGCGCGTGCAACTCCAACGCCAGGGATCGCGCGTCGCTGTGCGAACGCTGTCCTGGTCAACCAAGTGCACGTGCAGAAAATTTTCGGGCGAAGAGTAGTCGGCACGTATGACCTTGCAACTCGTCCGGAAAGACGAGACTGCGCGCGGATCATCCGGAAAGACGAGATGGGCCATCGACAGGATCACGTCGATACGAGTGATCGCGCGGCGCGCGACGCGGCCTGCGCAACCCGACTTGAAAGAGCGCGCCAGACGGTCGATCAGTGATGCACGGGTGACTGCGACAGGCATGACCTACTCAAATAAGGAAGGGCCTGCGGTTGCCAGCGCGCGTTGATGGAAGCGCGACCCCACGTCAGTGGCCCCGGTGACGGGAACGAGGCGCACGCAAATGAGCGACCGCGCTCGTGCGGACGGTGCATCAGGTGCTCCATTGCGATGCAGAAGCGGGCCGGACCAGATCGCGGTTTGCCGCGAGCGGCTACGACGTTCGGGCGATCAACGCGCTGGCGCCGATACGACGTTAGCGACGGTCGATCGGTCGCTTATTCGAAGTTGTAGCGGTAGCCGATGTAGTAGAAGGCGTTGCTCGTCGTGTCGTTCTGGGTCCTGCCCTCGGTTTTGGAGCGCTCGTACAGGAACTGCGTTTCGATCGACAGATGCTTCAGCAGTTTGTAGGTTCCCCGCACGGCCGGCGTGATCCGCGTCAGGCGATTGCCGGTGGCGTCGTTCTCGATGTAGTACTGCAGCGACGGCTCGAGCGTGGCCCGGTTCTCGAATAGCCCGGTCAGGTTGTTGTAGCCGAACTGGTTGCCGTTGAACTGCGGGCCGTTCAAGTGAGTAAGAACAAACGAGTTGACGTCGCGCAGCGAGTACAGGTTGGTGCCGCTGACGATCAGGTCGTAGGTGTACACGTTGCCCGTTCCGGACTGCTGGGGAATCGTGTTTGAAACACCCGGCGACGACTCCACCGTGATGGCGGGCAGCGCACCCACGTTGGTGAGCCGGAGGTCGGCGGTTGCCTGCCACCTGGTGAAGATGGGACGCGTCACGCTCAGAGACACCTGCTTGGAGGTGGCCGTGATTTCCTTCGCGTAGTCGCGCAAGGTGCTCTCGCTGAACAGTGTTGACGCCTGGCTGAGCGTCGTGACCGGCGGATTCAGGTTGGTCAGATGCGGGCTCAGCAGCGCATTGCTGGTCAGCAACTCGGGCGCCTTGCGATCGTCGAACAGCAGCGCAAAGCTGGTCTGATCCGGCAGCTGCCACGTTCCCTGCACCGTGACGGCATTCAACGCATTGAAATTGATGTCGTAATCGAGCATCGTATAGAAGGTGCGGACTTCGTCGAAGTAGCGCACATCGCCGCCGACCGCGCGCCGGTCGGTCAGCCCATCGGCCATCTGGTTCATGAGGAAGGCATCGCCGCTCCAGTGCTGCCCCAGGTTCTGGCCTTCGACGAAGATGCCTTCGAAGTTCTGATTGCTGTTGACGATCGTGTCGATCGGCACGCCGCCCGTGACGTTGACCCGCCACTGCGGCGACAGGTCGTAACCGAAGATCGCGCCATCGAAGCGTCCGATCAGTCCGCCGGTGACTCCCGCCTGCCGCCCCACCTTGGCGGTGAAGCCGTACGAAGTGTTCCGATAGTCGATGTAGGCCGAGTCGAGCCGGTTCGTTCCCGGCGCCGCGCCACCGATGAAGCTCTTGTCGTTCGTGTCGAACAGCACGAGGCGCGCATCGTTGCTGCCATCCTGGTAGCGCCCGTTCAGGTTCAGGGTGCTCACCAGCGCGGACTGTGACGTCGAAGTCAGTGTCTGCTGGTTGGCGGTGGTCGGCGTGTTCAGGAACGACGTGTTCACCTGAGTCCGGCCGCCGTAGTAGTACTGCGCCCAGCTTCCGGTCAGGCCGTACTTGGTCGCCTGCGGCGGTGTCGGCGCGGTGGTGGCTTCCGAAGAGGCCTGGGCCGGCGGCGGGGCCAGGCTGGCGAGGCGCTGCCGGACGCGGGTGGCCCCCTCGCCGTTCGGGAACAGCTTCAGATACAACTCGTACTCCTTGCGCGCCAATTCGCTTTGACCGGCCCGCTCGCGCGCCACGCCGATCAGCTCCTGGGCCTCTTGCGAATACTTGTTGGGCGGTAGCAGCAGCAGCTGGTTCAGCAGGCCGATCGCCTCGTCGTTCTTTCCACTCGACAGCGCAGAGCGGGCCCGCTCCAGCAGTGCGCGCGCCTGCTTGTCGATGTCGGTATCGGGCGCCTCGGCTGCGGGCGGCGCGGCCTCCGTCATCGGCGCCACCTGCGGCGCCGGAGCCGGCACCGTGGGAAGCGGTGGAGGAGCCGGTGGCGCCTCAGGTGCCGGCGGCGCTGCAGGGGGCCCTTCGGCGGCCTTGGCCAGGTTCTGCTCCTTGCGTTCGATCGCATCGAACACGCTGGCCTCCGGAAACTCGCGCAGCGCCGACTGGCGCACCTTGTCGGCCTCGGACTGTGTGTCGAAGTAGCCCAGGTCCAGCTCGACCACCGCGGTGCCGCCACGCCATCCGCGGGTGGTGAACACCGTGTAGTCCTGGAAGCGTCCCGGCACCGGCCTCAGCTCATCCTGATGGTCCAACGGAACCGTCTGCAGCGTGATCGCGTAGCGATCCTTTTCGACGGCGCCCGCGGCTCCGGACACCGGTGGAGCGACACCCGACAGCCCCGGGAACACGATGTCGATGCTCTGATCGGTTGGACCGCCTCTGACTTTGAATGTGACTTTGCTCGAGAAACGAACGATAAGCTTCTTGACCGGCGTCGCCGCGCTTGGCTGAGCCTGGACCGGATAAGAGATCGTGACCGCCGGAACTCGCCCATGCTCCGGCGTCGACACCTGCTCCTCGACGCCCGGTGCTGGCGCCTGGGTGGCGCCGATGATCTGAAAGTACACCTGGACCAGATCGGCCGTGCCGGTCGGCACGTGGCGCTGATACTGCACCCGCACATCGAAATGCACGCGCACCACCGCGTCGGATCCTTCGGTCACGCTTTCCGGTTCATCCAGAATCGCGGCCAGCGCCGGGGCGGCCATCGCAAGGCAGGCCAGTGCGGGCAGCAATCGCAAGCGCAGCAGGGTCAGTCCCCGGCGTATCGCGCGAAGGGGTGGACCGTTCAGACGTCTCATGATCGTCGGGCTTTCAGTTTTCGTTTTTTGCCCGCCCACCGCTTGGCTGGTGGGCCGCCGGCAGACTGCGCCGCATTCCGCGGGTCGATCCCACGGATCGCGTCCGCACTGACGACGGTTCAAATCGTATCCGGACGCACCCCAGAACCCAAATTATGGGCGCTGGGTCGGGCCGCTGCGCAGTGCCTTGTGCCCTCTCGACGGCCCGGCCACCACCATCTCGGTGTTGGTCGTGTGGCAGTCGATGCATCGGACCATCGCAGTCTGGGGCCGGTAGCGCGGGCTCAGGTGGTCGTACATCACCGGCTCCCACGCGCTGGTGCTGTGGTGGCACACGTCGCACGAGCGCATCGTCAGGAAGTGACCCGCCGGCTTCGGCGTGGCCCACGTACTTGGACCCGCGTGACAACTGGCGCAGCGCCCTGGGCCCACTCCCGCGTGGGCGTAGGTCGCCGGCGTCCACGCCGTGGTCCGATGGCAGGCATCGCACGACAGCGTGGTCCGCAGGTGCCCGCCCGGCAGCGCGCTGGCACCGCCGCGCGCGCTGTGGCAGCTCGCGCAATTGCCCGGCGTTACACCCAGGTGCGAGAACGGACCGGTGCCGGCCAGGGCCTTGGTTCCGCTCGAGCTCGAACCGGAAGTCGCCGGCGACCCTGTCGGCCGCACCGTGATGCCCGTGGTCGTCTTCGCCTTGGCCTGAACCGGCCTGATGGCTGCCGCAGCCGTCGCCGCCGCAAAGCCGCCCGTCGCACTGTGGCAGTCGATGCAATCCGCGGTCGTGGTGGCGCCGTGGTGGCTGCCCATCGTGGCGGTGCCCATGCTGGCTCCGTACCACTTGGTGCCGCTGGGCGCGTGACAGGTGACGCACTTCGGCGTTGACGAACCGGTGTTGCTGCTGCCTTTGCCTCGGGTATACGTCATGAACGGCCCGCTCGTATGCGGCACCGTGGTGCCCTTGAAGCCGCCCGGCACCGTGGTGGACTTGTGGCAGATGCTGCAAGCAGCCGAGCCGAACGGCAGGTGTTGCGACGCAGAAGCGCCTCCACCGTTGGTCCCCGGCGGCTGCAGTGGCTGGCCGCCCGCCTGACCCTGCGCCGTTCCGTTGTACGGACCCGCGCCCCAAGCGTGGCAGGTCGCGCACGCGGTCGGGCTGCCGGCGGTGCCAACGCCCGAATCGCTGTGATTCATCGTCGTAGTGGCCGGCGTGTAGCCCGTGTGACAGTTGGTGCAGGTCGTGCTGCTCGGTATGTGGTTGCTCGGCCTCGTGCTGCCGGTGAACGGAGGCGTCGTGGTGTGGCAGCCGCTGCACTCGCCGGTGGCCAGCTGACCGGTGGCGTGGTTCGCATCGGCCGGGCTCAGGCCCGCCGCCGTCGCACCCGGACGCACGTAGATGCCAGCGAGCACGCCCTGGAACGCCAGATCGGCCGCCGTGTTGTTGTGACAGCTGCTGCAGGTGACCGACACATGCGTGTGGCCCGCGACGCTCAGCACCGGCGCGCTGGTGATCTTGAAGGCGCCCGTCGTAAAGGTCAGCGCGTGACACGCCGAGCAGTCGGTACCGGAATTAAACAGGATGTGGGTCGAAAGCTGCGTGACCAGGTTCGTCACCCCGTACCAGGCATTGCCCGTGTTGTGACACGAGGCGCAACCGGTGCTGATGCCGGCATGGTTCATCGCCGTGCCGCTGAAGGTCGTGTAGTTCGTGTTGGCGTGACACGTATTGCAGTTGTCGCCGCTCGGAATGCCGATGTGGTTGGCCGCGCCCGAGGTGCCAGGCGTGCCCGGCGGCGTCTTGATGGTCACCCCGAACCACGCCATGCCGGTGTTGTGGCAGGTCTGGCACGTGAGCGACGACACCACCGCCGTGTGGCCCGCCGCCGACAGCGCCGGCGTTGTCGAGATGTGGAAGCCGGTTCCGGTCAGGGCGTCGGCCGAGGCATGGCAGGCGGTGCCGCAATCGGCCGACGCCACCGGAATGTGGTTGGCTGCGCCCGAGGTACCCACCGTGCCCGGCGGCTGCTTGGGTTGGCCGCCTGTGCCCTGGCTGGTGCCCGCAAACGGTCCCTTGCCCGCGCCGTGACAGGTAGTGCAAGTCTCAGCCGTCACCGACGAGTGCACCATGATCGACTTGCCCACCGCGAAACCAGCAGCGTGACACGTGACGCAGGTGGCGCCGGCACCGGTGGACGGCAACGGCATATGGTTGCTGGGCAGCTGACTGCCCGTAAACGGCGCCGTCGTGTTGTGACACTGCGAGCAGTCGCTGGTGGCCAGCTGACCGGTGGCATGACTGGCGTCAACCGGGCTCAAGCCGGCTGCCGCATTGCCCGGACGCAAGTAGATTTGCCCCAGCACTCCCTGGAAGCCCAGGTCGGTCGAGTTGTTCTCGTGGCAGCTCACGCAGCTCAGGGTGGACACCGAGGCATGGCCAGTCACCGACAGCACCGGCGTCGAGCCCGGCGTGCCCGTGATATGGAACCCATTCGTGACGAAGTTCGCCGCGGCCGAGCCGTGACAACCGCTCGCATTGCACCCGGCGCTGGCGATCGGGATGTGGTTGGCGAGTTGCGTCGCCAGCGTGGTCACGCCGTACCAGGCCGACCCGGTGCCGTGGCAGCTGGCGCACGTCACGGAGGCGACCGCAGCGTGCCCGGCCGAGCCAAGCGACGGCGTGGCCGTGATATGGAACGCACCCACCGCGATCGTGCTGCCGTGGCACGTCGAGCAATCTCCCGTGCCCACCGCGATGTGATTGGCCGATCCCGACGTGCCGACCGTGCCCGGCGGCACCACCAGCGTCGTCACCCCGAACCAGGCCATGCCCGAGCTGTGGCAGCTCTTGCAGCTCACGCTGTTGACGGCCGTGTGGCCGGTCGCGGACAGCTGGGGCGTCGTCGAGAAATGGAATCCGGTTCCCGTCGCGGTCTCCGTGTCGCTGCTGGTGTGACAGGCACCGCAATCGGCCGATCCCACCGGAATGTGGTTGGCGCTACCCGAAGTGCCCACCGTTCCCGGCGGCGGGAAAGGTTGGCCGCCGGTCCCGAGCGCGGTTCCGGAGAACGGACCCTTGCCGGCGCCGTGACAGGTGGTGCAAGTCTCGCTCGTCACCACCGAGTGCACCATGATGGCCTGATTCGGCAGGAATCCGGCGGCGTGGCAGCTGGTGCAGACGGCCGTCGCCGGCAGCGGAATGTGGGCGGTCGGCAACGCCTTGGTGCTTTCCTGGAACGGCGGCGCTGTGTTGTGGCACGACCCGCAGTCCTCGGTCCCCAGCGGACCGGTCGCGTGCGCCCCATCAATGGGACTCAAGCCGGCAACCGCGACTCCTGGACGCAGATAGATCTGTCCCAGAACGCCTTGGAATAACAAATCGACCGCGTTGTTCTCGTGGCAGCTGATGCACGTCTGCGCCGCCACCGCCGTGTGGCCGGTCACCGATAGCACGGGCGTCGTCGAAATGTGGAAGCCACCGACCGCCACGTTGGGCGCGGACGAGCCATGGCAGCCGCTGGCGCCGCAGCTCGCGCTGCCGACCGGAATGTGTGTGGCCAGTGGCGTCACCAGCGACGGCACCCCATACC
>DATBCI010000016.1:0-1958 GCA_036270555.1 Burkholderiaceae bacterium | reverse complement strand
GTCGAAGTGATTTTCAGCGGATTCATGCGGCGATCCAGCGGTTCGATTCAGTGCGCAACGGGGCGGGCATCAACGGAACTGCAATGAGGCGCGTTGCGCCACCTCGTCCATATGGTGCTGCTCGCGGCGGGCCACCCGCTGCGATTCCTCCTGCGCGCGTCGCTCGACCAGGGTTTCCAGGCTCTTGAGTTTGCGCTGGCAGGACGCCAGCTCGGCGCGGGCGGCCACGCTGGCCTGCTCGCGGGCGCCGACCTCGCGTTGCTGCGTTTCCAGGGCCACCCGCAGACGCAACAGGAACGCGCGCTGGTTGGCCTGCGCTGCCGGGTCCAACTCGTCGCCGGCGCGAGCCTGCAGCCGGGCGGCGTAGTCGTTCGAGTAGCCGTGCAGCGTCTGCAGGTGTTCACGTGCCTGCCGGGTCTGTTCCTCCAGGCGCGCCAGGCGCGCGGCGGCCGAATCGCGTGCGATCCGGGTCACCTCGAGGAGGGTATTCAACTGGTTCGCGTTCATGTCACTCCGAGCCCATTGGGATCGATTTCAGCAGCGCATCCAGCCGCTGCGTGGCTTCCTGCAGCGACGACGGCTGATCCATCTGCTGCTGAAGGAACTCTTCCATGCGTGGAAAAGCGGCGATCGCCCTGTCCAGTGCCGGATCGGCCCCGGCCACATACGCGCCCACCGAAATCAGGTCGCGGTTGCGCTGGTAGCGTGAGAAGATCGACTTGAAGCGGCGCGCCACTTCCAGCTGCTGGGGATTGCTGACGGCCGGCATCACCCGCGATATCGACGCCTCGACGTCGATCGCAGGATAGTGCCCGGCCTCGGCCAGGCGGCGCGACAGCACGATGTGTCCATCGAGAATCGCCCGGGCGGCGTCGGCAATCGGGTCTTGCTGGTCGTCGCCCTCAGTCAGCACCGTGTAAAAGCCGGTGACCGACCCACCTCCCTCAGCTGCGTTGCCAGCCCGCTCGACCAGTTGTGGAAGTCGCGCGAACACGGATGGCGGATAGCCCTTGGTGGCCGGTGGCTCACCGATGGCCAGCGCGATTTCGCGAGCGGCCATCGCATAGCGGGTCAGCGAGTCCATCAGCAGCAGCACATGGCGCCCCTGGTCGCGGAAATGCTCAGCGATCGCGGTCGCGTAGGCGGCGCCTTGCAGCCGCATCAAGGGCGGCGTGTCGGCTGGAGCGGCGACCACGATCGCGCGGCGCAGCCCTTCCGGTCCCAGGATGTCCTCGATGAATTCCTTCACCTCGCGGCCGCGCTCGCCGATCAATCCCACGACCGTCACATCGGCCGACGTATAACGGGCCATCATTCCCATCAGTACGCTCTTGCCGACGCCGGAGCCTGCGAACAGGCCGATGCGCTGGCCCCGGCCCACCGTCAGCAGCGAGTTGATCGCGCGCACGCCGACGTTGAGCGGGGTGCGGATCGGATCGCGTTCCATGGCGTTGATCGGGCGGCGCACCAGCGGCAGGTAGGCGAGACTGTGCCCCGGCGGCCCGGTCAGCGGACCGCGCCGGTCGATCGGTTCGCCGTTCGGATCGAGCACGCGACCCAGCAGTGCCTCTCCGACGGGCAGGCGGCGGGTGCGGTCCTCGGTCCGTCGCCACGGGTGATTGACCCTGTGCAGCCTGGGTCGGGTCGACTTCGGTTCCTGCGCCACCACCATCGCGCCGGGCCGCAGGCCCTGGGGCTCGCTGGTCGGCATCAGGTAGAGGCGCTCGCCCGAGAAGCCCACCACCTCGGCATCCAGCTTCACGCCGTCCCCCTGCACCACCAGCACCTGGGCGCCCACCGGCAGCTGCAGACCGACTGCCTCCATCACGAGGCCCGCCGCTCGCGTCAGGCGGCCGCGCGGCTCGAACGGTTCAACCGATCCGGCCAGCTCGCGGCACTCTCCGAGGAACTCCAGGTAGCGATCCGGCTGCATCGCTCAGAAGCCCGTCTCGCGATCG
>DATBCI010000015.1:0-4308 GCA_036270555.1 Burkholderiaceae bacterium | reverse complement strand
CGTACACCTGCCCGAGTTCCTCGTGCGCGATGTCCGCAATTCCGACCTTGCGGGTGTCGACGATCACCACATCGCGGTTGTAGTTCGAATGTGCGCCATCGACGAAAGCCTGCAGCAGCGCGGGCTTGTGAATCGCGTCCTTCAAGCTCGGCGGCACCAGCGTCAGCGCCACGTGCTCCGCTTCCAGCCGTGCGGCGCGCTCGATCGTGGCCTGATCCATCCTGAACGCCAGAGCAACAAATGCGGCGATGCCGACCGAGACCAGCAAGAACGCAGCCGACAGCCTCGCTTGCAGGCCGTTGAAGTTCCATCTCATGGCGAAATTCCGGTGTCGAAGCCGTCCCTTCCCGGTTATCGGCATCGTGTCCCAAATCTTTGTTCAAACCGGCCCGCGTAGGTATTTGTGCGTAACCGTGCGCATTTGCAGGATTCTTCCGAACGAGATTCGATCCTGGGCGCGTCGTAAACTGCAGTGACCCGTCCCGGAGGATTCGTCCCGGAGGATTGCTGTCGGACGGTGAATGGTTGCGGTTCCGTCACGAATTGGCCAGACGGGCGGTCGAGCAGTCGATCGCCCCGCCCCAGCTGCGGCGTCTGCACGCGCGCATCCTCGAGTGCCTGCTGGCTCACCCGCAACGCCCCGCATCGCCCGCTCGCCTGCTGCACCATGCGCAAGCGGCCGGACGCGCAGCCGACGTGCTCAGGTTCGCGCCACTGGCGGCCCAGGAGGCGGCCGGACGCGGAGCGCACCGCGAAGCCGCCAGCCTGTACGCGTCGGCGCTGGAGACCGGCGATGCGGTGGATCCCGAGGTGCGCGCGCGCCTGCTGGAGGCGTGTGCGTGGGAAAACCACATGAACAACCAGACGGTGGCGTCGAAGACCCACTACGCGAAGGCATTGCGGATCTGGCAGGACCTCGGTCGCGTGCGCGATCAGGGGCGGGTGACCTCGCGCCTGGCCCGTGCGTACTGGTACCTGGGCCTCGGCGATGATGCGAGTCGGCTCGCGCGCGAAGCGGTGAAACTGCTGGAGAGTTTTTCCGACAGCCTGGAGTACCTGCAGGCGCTGTCCGAGATGTCTCGCATCGAGATGCTGGCGTCGCGCCATGCGACCGCCATCGAGGTCGGTTCACGAGCCCTGGCCCTGGCGGAGCAACGCCAGGATCAGCTGATGATGGCCGAGGTGCTGAACAACATCGGCACGGCCCGCTTCGGGATCGGCGAGCACGAATGCGGTCAGTCGCTGCTGGAGCGCAGCCTGGCGATCGCGCTGAGGAACCGGTTCGATGACCTCTCCCAAAGGGGCTACGTGAACCTGATCTGCCAGCTCATCGAGACCCGCATGTACCAGCGCGCCGAACAGCTGTTCGAGGAATCCGGCTCCGCTTTTTTTGTCCGTTACGACGCCGACCTGTGGCACACGTACAGCACGGCCTGGAGATCCCGCCTGCACTTCGAACGGGGCCGTTGGCAGGAGGCGCAAGCCGACGCCGACGATGCGCTCGCGCGCGCTCACTCCAGCGGGTCCGTACCGCTGCGTATTCCTCCGCTGCTGGTGATCGCACGCCTGAAAGCGGCGCGCGGCGATCCCGGGGCAGACGCGATGCTGAGCGAGGTCGCCGGGCTCGCGGCGAAAACCGGAGAGCCGCAACGCCTGGTTCCGGCAGCCTGCGCGCGCTGCGAATTGCTTTGGCTCGAACGCCGGGAGCTCGGCCCGGACCAGCAACCGGCGCAAGCCATCTTCGAACGCCTCAAGGAGCTTGGCCTGCAGTACTACATCGACGAGCTCGGCTACTGGTTGTGGCTGCATGGGGTGATCGTCGAAGGCGTGGATCCGTCCAGCGTGCGAGGCCTTCAGCTGGCCGGTCAGTGGCGGGCTGCCGCCGATGCCTGGCGACAGACCGGTTGTCCGTTGGAAGAGGGCCAGGCGCTGCTCCAGGGTGACGAAGGTGGCGTGGCGCAGGCCGGAACGATCTTTGAGCGGCTGGGCGCCACGGGCTACCGCAACCGTGCCCGTCCTGCATCCGCGCGTTTGTCGGCGCGGACCGGCACCTGACCTGCACATGGGTCGGCCCGGGCCGGATGCAGGCTCGCGTCGCCTGCCGGCATCGTGTTGGCCGGAAGTCGCCGTCGTCCGTACAACCACGTAGCTCCCCCGGCCTCGGCGCACCTGGCCGCTTCCTGAGTTCGTGCGGGCACGTATCCGCCTCGCAACAAGCTCGTCATTTCAAAAGATCTGCTGCGTGTCCGTTCCGGAAAATCTCGAAGTACCCATGCTCAACCCGAGGAATGACGTGAGGCTCTCCAGAATGGCGATCGGCCGACGCATATTGGTCGGCTTCGGTTCCGCCACAGCGCTGCTATTGGTGGTTGCGGGCACGGGCATCTACTCGCTACGTGCTCAGAACAGCGAAATCCGCACGCTGGTGGACGAGCGCGTGCCGATCCTGGAGCGCACCGCGGCGTGGCAGTACAGCCTGCTGCAAAGTGCGCGCCATTCGCGCAATGCGCTGATCCTCGAGAAGGAAGACATCCAGGCCGAGGTGGACGCCCTGCGCAAGGAGCGCGATCTGCGCGGCGAGATCATCAAAGCGATCGAAGGATTGGTCAGGGACGCGCAGGCGCGGGCCCCGATTGACACGCTGAAGACTGCGCGCGCCAGTTACTCGGACAGCGAGGAGCGTTTCGCGCGGATGATCGAGGCCGGTGATCTGACCCACGCCAGAAGACTGCTGCTCGACGAAACCCGTCCGTTACAACTCGAGTACCTGAAGGGAATCACCGCCTTCGAGGAGTCGCAAAAGGCTCTGGTGCACGAGCAGGGCGAGCGCGCCGAGCGAGCGTTCGGGCTGGGGCTAACGCTCGCGTTGTCGATGTCGGCGCTGGCCGTCGTCGCAGCAGTCTTGATCGGACTTGTGCTGCGGCGGTCGATCACGCGACAGCTGGGTGGGGAACCCGAGTACGCCGCTCACATCGCGCGCGAGATCGCCGCCGGCAATCTGGCGGTCGAGGTGCACACACGGGCCAACGACCGCTCCAGCCTGCTGCTCTCGATGAGGAGCATGCGAGACAGCCTGGTGAAGGTGGTCGACGAAGTTCGCACGGGCGTGAATTCGGTGAGCACCGCCAGCGCCCAGATCGCCGCCGGCAACCGGGACCTGTCGTCGCGCACCGAAGCGCAGGCTTCCTCGCTGCAGCAGACGGCCGCGTCGATCGAGCAGTTGACCAGCACCGTGAAGCAGAGTGCCGACAACGCCAGACAGGCCAACCAGCTGGCGGCGTTGGCTTCGGCATCCGCCGAAAAGGGCGGCGCCGTGGTCGAGCAGGTCGTTTCCACGATGGACGACATCAGCGCGGCCAGCAAGAAGATCGGCGAGATCATCGCGGTGATCGACGGCCTCGCATTCCAGACCAATATCCTGGCCTTGAACGCGGCCGTAGAGGCGGCCCGGGCCGGCGAGCAGGGCCGCGGCTTTGCCGTGGTGGCGGCCGAGGTCAGGAGCCTGGCCCAGCGCAGCGCGCAGGCGGCTCGAGAGATCAAGAGCGTGATCAGCAGGAGCGTTGATCGAGTCGACGCCGGATCGATGCTGGTGAACGAGGCTGGCGCTTCGATGAGTGAAATCGTCGCCCAGGTCAAGCGGGTCACCGATCTGATCGGCGAGATCACCAGCGCCAGCCAGGAGCAGTCGGCAGGAATCGGTCAGGTCAACGACGCCGTCGCCCAGATGGATCGAACGACCCGGCAGAACGCGGCGCTGGTCGAGCAGTCGGCCGCGGCGGCCCAGAGTCTGAGGGATCAGGCGCAAGGACTGGCCGCGGCGGTATCCGTCTTCAAGTTCGACGTTCGAGGCTCCGAGCGCATCGTCCGCCACTGATGCGCGCGCAACGGGTTCGCTAGCAACCCAAGGTCGATTCGAACGAATCGGGTGCTACAAGCCACCGGACGCGCGGCGTACTGCGCCAAAACTTCTTGATCTAGATCACGCGAGGCACTGCTCCAGCAGCGGAACGCGCTCGTCGACCAGCGCGCGGATTTCGCGATACATGCACGCACGAACTCATGAAACGCTGTTCACGTGTCGAAGAGCCCGCAAGGAGGATCCGACATGAGATTTCTCGACCGGTTCACGCCCAACAGCCTGCGGACGAAGCTCACCGGGGCCTCTGCGCTGGTAGCCCTGGCCATCGCGGGCTTCGTCGCATGGGCGCTGGCAATGGATCAGCAATCCATCGAGCGGGCCGCGCAGCTGGAGGCGGAACACGTGGCGCGGACGCTGGTGCCGCCCGGCATGGGCGACGCGATCCACAA
>DATBCI010000014.1:0-18947 GCA_036270555.1 Burkholderiaceae bacterium | reverse complement strand
GAACACCTTGACGCCCAGCACCGCCTCCAGCTTCTGCACGGCATAGGTCACTGCCGACTGGCTTTTGTGAAGCGATTCAGCCGCTTGGGCGTAGCCACCGGCGTCGACCACGGCCATCAAGGCGCGCCATTGGTCGAGCGTGATTTTGGGGGACATCGGCTAACTATCTATTCAACTGATAGGTACAAGCCAAATTTTGATCTTTTTCATCCAATAAATCAATAGTTAAATGAGGTCAGTTCGAGCAAAGCCGATCCTAAACACCCAGCTTCAAGGAGAACATCATGACCACGCTGCTCCAGATCAACAGCAGCATCAACAACGGCAACGGGCAATCCAGCCGGCTTGCCGACCAGTTCGTTGCCACGTTTGGCGAGCGCAATCCGGATACGCGGATCATCCGGCGCGATCTGGCCGCCGAAGCGGTGCCGCACCTGACTGCCGAACGGTTCGGCGCTTTCATCGCGAACCCGGAGCAACTGAGCACGGATCAACGCACCGTGCTGGCCTATTCGGACGCCCTTATCGCAGAGCTGAAAGCGGCGGACGTTATCGTGCTGGGGTTGCCGATGTACAACTTCGGTGTGCCGTCGCAGTTGAAGGCGTATTTCGACCACATTGCCCGCGCCGGTGTCACGTTCCGCTATTCCGCCAGCGGCCCGCAGGGCCTGCTGACCGGCAAGAAAGTGTATGTATTTGCCGCGCGTGGCGGCCTTTACGCAGGCTCCCCGCTGGACACGCAAACCGGATACGTGCGCGTCTTCCTGCGCTTCCTCGGCATGGACGATGTCGAGTTCGTCTACGCGGAAGGCCTTGCAACGGGGTCCGAGGCGCGCGACGCGAGCCTGGCCAACGCGGCGGCGCATGCCGTGCGGCTGGCCGCCTGAGCGGAGCTGGCCCATGTCCTCGTCACCTTCAGTTCGACCTTTCAATTCAGTTCGGGGAGAGATTTCGATGAACAAGCTCTTTGATTCAGCCGCACCCTATGCAGACGTCGTTGGCCGAGTGCTGATTGCGGTTTTGTTCCTGGCATCCGGCTGGGGCAAGATCGGTGGCTACGGCGGCACGCAGGCGTACATGCAGTCGGCCGGCGTTCCCGGCGGACTGCTTCCGCTCGTGATTTTGGTCGAGCTGGCCGGCGGCCTCGCGATCGTCGCGGGCCTGTTCACGAGGCCGGCAGCGCTGGTGCTGGCCGGCTTCAGCATCCTGGCGGCTCTGTTGTTCCACAGCGGCTCGGACCAGGTGCAGCAGATCATGTTCTTCAAGAATTTGGGCCTGGCCGGCGGCTTCCTGTTCCTGACGGCCAATGGAGCGGGGCGGTTCAGCGTCGACCATTGGCGCCGGCGCGCTTGATGCCGACCGAGTCGTCCCCACCTAAAGCTGATCCCAAGGAGATCTGTGATGAACAGCGTAAATCCGCGCACCCTGGTCCGCGTGATTCAGTCGGTCGCGACTTCCGACGGCGCCGGCGTCAAGCTGCGCCGCAGCCTCGGGGCGCAGCAGGACTTGCACGTGGACCCGTTCCTGATGCTGGACGAGTTCTTCTCCGACAACCCGGACGACTACCTGGCCGGGTTCCCGGCCCACCCGCACCGCGGTTTCGAGACGGTGACGTACATGCTCGACGGCCATATGCGGCACGAAGACCACCTGGGAAACCAGGGTGACCTCGGGCCCGGAGGCGTGCAGTGGATGACCGCGGCGCACGGCATCATTCATTCGGAAATGCCACAGCAAGCGCAAGGGCGTATGCGCGGCTTCCAGCTGTGGATCAACCTGCCGTCGAAGGAGAAGATGAAGCCAGCCGGCTACCGCGACATACCTGCGGCCGATATACCGCGGGTGCCGCTTCGAGGCGGCGGCGAGGTGAAGGTGATCGCGGGCACGTTCGGCAACACCAGCGGCCCGGTCAACAGCGGCAGCCAGCGGCTGTCGACGGACCCGCTGTACCTGGATGTGCACCTGCCCGCTGGCGCCGAGTTCGTCGCACCGCTCGCGGCGGGCTACAACGCGTTCCTGTACGCATATGAAGGCAGCGCCGAGATCGGTCCGGCAGGCCGCACCAAGCCGTTGCCGCACCGCGCGGCTGGCGTGCTGTCCGACGGCGGCGAGGTCCAGGTGAGGGCCAGCGCGCAGGGCACGCGCTTCCTGCTGCTCGCCGCCAAGCCGCTGCGGGAGCCGGTGGTGCAGTACGGACCCTTTGTGATGAACACGCGCGAGGAGATCGAGCAGGCCCTGTCCGACTATCGGCAAGGGCGCCTGACCGCGAGCGCTTAAAATCGGCGCCAGGAAGGCTTGGCGGCTCGAGTTCGCGCCTCGACTTCGCAGGTCAACTTCGAGGGATCGTATGTCGGAGTATCAGGCGCGCATCCGCTGGAACCGGCAAGCGGAAGAACGGTTCGTCGATTCGCGTTACAGCCGTGCGCACACCTGGGAATTCGATGGCGGCGCTACGGTACCGGCATCGAGCGCGCCAAGCTCGGTGCCGCTGCCGTATTCCAAAGCCGACCATGTCGACCCCGAGGAAGCACTGGTGGCGGCCATTTCTTCCTGTCATATGCTCACGTTCCTGTACCTGGCAGCCAAGGAGAGGTTCGTTGTCGATTCCTACGACGACCTGGCACTGGGTACGATGACGCGCAATGCCAGGGGGCGCCTCGCCGTGACGTCAGCGCGACTGGCTCCTCGGATCGTGTTCTCCGGCGCCAGAGTACCGACCGAAACGGACGTCGAACGACTGCACCACGCGGCGCACGAAGAGTGCTTCATTGCCAACTCCGTGCTGACGGAAATCTCCGTCGCCGGCGACTGGACGTATCACCCCGACGCGTCGGCTTGACGGGTCCGGACGCCTCCTGGCCATCGACAGCAGGCGTGGCACCTTCGTTACCGCGTCCGCCCTGTGAATGAGGTCGAGCGACACCGGACACACTCGACCATAATGTCAACCATTCGACGGGGAGGGATCATGTCCGATCATCGCGATGAACTTTCCGAGACGTTCAGTCGGATGAGCGACGAGGAACTGGTGGAGCGCTGGGCCACAGGGATGTTGACCGAGACCGCGCTCGAGGTCGCGCGCGCCGAATTTGCGAAGCGCCAGATCGCACCTCCGGGGCTCCCGAGCAGGGCCGTCGAGGAGGATCTTGGGCCGCAGCCCGACGTTGCGTTCACGACCGTCGCGCGATCCCTGGAACCGCTTCAGATCGAAATGCTGCGCGCCCGTTTGCGCGCCGAAGGCATCGACGCTTTCACAGTGGACTCCGGGATCAACCAGGCCAATGCGCTGATTGCCATCGCGGTCGGGGGTGTGCGGCTGATGGTTCCGCGCGAATCCGCTGACGAAGCGCGCCGCATCATCCAGCTCATCCGAGCAGGCTCGTTCGCCCTGCGCGACGACGAGGCCGGGGAGTAGGGGCGGCTGGCGGCCGATGACCGAGCCACGCACCGCCCAAAAATGCACGAAACAGGAGATCACCCCAGCAAGGTCAACCCATGCAGCCGAAAGATCGAGCCAATGATCGAGCCAGTGAGCCGCAGATCGGACCCTTCGCCAGCGTCGGTGCGTTCTACCCGTTCTACCTCAGCCAGCATCGGGTGCGCTGGAATCGGCGGATGCATTTCATCGGCACGACCTGCCTGTTCCTGCTCGTGATCGCGGCGTTCGTGCTACGCACCCCGTGGCTGGTGCTGGGACTGCCCTTGGCCGGCTATGGCTTCGCCTGGGCCGGACACTTCTTCTTCGAGAAAAACCGGCCGGCGACCTTCACCTATCCGCTCTACAGCCTGATCTGCGACTTCCGGATGTACGGGGACATCTGGCGCGGCCGGGTCAGCGCATGAAGGCTGGATTAGGGCCGGTGCTGGGCGCCTAATCGTCCTGCTCCTGGATCGAATCAATCCGATCGGGATAGAAGGCGAGGTGATCCTTGATCGATGCGACCGCCGGGTGCGGATTCTCGTAACTCCAGACGGCGTTGACGGCTCGCTCGCCGCCGAGCGGGATGCTGAAGTACGAGCAGTCTCCTTTGTACGGGCAGTAGGTCGTGTGATCCGACTGCGCAAGCAACGTCATGTCGACATCCTTGCGAGGCACGTACAGCACGGCGGGATAACTGCCTTCCCTCATCTTCAGCGCCTCCCGGCTGTCCGCAATCGTACGTCCCGCCGCCCGGACCATGACCCGCTTTGAAGTGCGCTCGATCGTGATGGGATGATCCGGTCCCGGCACCCTGACCGGCTTCGCTGTCGTCGTCATCCAACCTCCCTGGCCTGCGGCGGTGAACTCCACGCCAAGCATAATCGTGGATAAGCCACGTGGACTGTAGCCTGGAACGAGGATGCGCCGCCGAGATCTGCTGCAAGGTTCGCTGATTCTGTCGCTGGGGTGCCCGCCCGCTCTGTGGCCGGTCCAGGCAGCCACCGCCGGCCCATCGCGCCGGGTGCGGCCCTCCGATCCGGAGTGGCCGTCCGTCTCGGAGTGGGCCGCGTTGGGTCGTGCGGTCAACGGAAATCTGCTGAAGCCGGCGCCGCTGCTCGCCGACTGCATCCAGGAGCCGACGCGCGAATCGTGCGCCTGGGCGCTCAACCACCTGGGCAATCCCTATTTCATCGGCGACCAGGTATCGGGCACCCAGGTTTCCGGATGGCTGGACGCGTGGGCGCCCGCGACCAGCCGATACGCGGTCGCGTGCCACACAGCGGCTGACGTCGCCGCCGCGGTCAAGTTTGCGCGCAAGCACAATCTGCGGCTGGTTGTAAAAGGGGCAGGCCACAGCTACCAGGGCACATCGAACGCGCCCGACTCGTTGCTGATCTGGACGCGTCCCATGCGAGCGATCCAGCTTCACGACCATTTCGTCGGCAAGGGATGCCAGGGGTTCGATGCTCCGTCGCCCGCGGTCACGATCGAGGCGGGCGCGGTGTGGATGGATGTTTACCACGCCGTTACCACCAAAGCGGGACGGTACGTGCAGGGGGGCGGTTGCGCGACCGTCGGGGTGGCGGGTCTGGTTCAAAGCGGCGGATTCGGAACATTCTCCAAGGCCTACGGCACGGCGGCCGCGTCGCTGTTCGAGGCCGACGTCGTGACGGCGGATGGCATGCTCCGCACCGTCAATTCACGCAACGAGCCCGATCTGCTGTGGGCGTTGAAGGGCGGTGGCGGCGGCAGCTGGGGTGTCGTCACCCGAGTCACGCTGCGTACCCACGCGCTGCCGAAGTATTTCGGGGCGGCCTACGCAACCATCAAGGCGGCCTCCGACTCCGCTTTTCGCAGCCTGATCGGACGCTTCGTGGATTTCTATGCGGGAAGCCTCTTCAACGCGCACTGGGGAGCAAGCCTTTCGATCGGACCGGACAACGTGTTGAAGATATCGATGCTCTCCCAGGGGCTGAGCACGGAAATGGCTCGGAGCATCTGGCGCCCCTTCTTCCAATGGGTCGCCTCGTCGCGTGCCGATTTCGCCTTCACCGAGGAGCCAGGAGCCGTCAGCAACCCGGCACGCGACTGGTGGGACGCGCAGGGCAGGCGCCGCCACGGCTCCACCTCGGTCGTCTTCGACGACCGCCCGGGAGCGCCGGCGACCCATGCGTGGTGGCGCGACGACCAGGAGGAGGTCGGCGCCTTTCTGCATGCGTACGATTCGGCCTGGCTTCCGGCTTCGCTGCTGAGCTCGTCCAATCGCGACCGCCTCGCCGACGCGCTGTTCGCCGGCAGTCGCCACATGAGAATCCTGCTTCACTTCAACAAGGGGCTGGCGGGCGCGCCGCCGGAGGCCGTCAAAGCCGCGCGGGCGACGGCTACGAATCCCGTCATGCTGGACGCATTTGCGTTGGCGATCGTCGCCACCGGGAGCGAGCCGCGCTACGAAGGGATGCCCGGGCCGATACCCGACGATGCGCAGGCGCACAAGGACGCGGCCAATGTGGCGCGCGCGATGGACGAGCTGAACCGGATCAATCCGTCGCCCGGCTCATACGTATCGGAGAGCAATTTCTTCAATCGCCGCTGGCAGGAGGCGTTCTGGGGCGACAACTACAATAGGTTGCTCGACATCAAGCGGCGCATCGATCCCGATGGGATGTTCTTCGTGCATCACGGTGTCGGCAGCGAGGAATGGAGCGCAGACGGGTTCAGCCGGCAGGCTTAGTCCGCTGCGAAAGTGAACACGGTGACCACGCTCTCTCGGGCTTTGACCCAACTGGCCTGGTCGGCGATCGGTGGCGATCCTCGGTCGGCCGATGAAGTCGTCTTCACGGGGTCGGGCGCCCTGAAGTCGGCCTTTGCCGTCACCGACCTTGCCGCCGCAGCGGTTGCCACCGCAGCCCTGTCGGTCGCCGAATTGGTGCGGCATCGTACCGGCGACCGCGTCGGCGTCAGCGTCGACCGCAGGTTGAGCTCCATCTGGTTCGGAATGTCGATCCGTCCGATCGGCTGGAATCTGCCCACGCTGTGGGATCCGATCGCGGGTGACTATCGAGCGCGCGACGGGTGGATCCGGCTTCACACCAACGCTCCGCGCCACCGCGCCGCGCTTGAACGAGTCGTCGGTGCACACGGGGGGTCGGTGCCTACTAAGGAGACGGTCGCGCGCGCGGTCGCGTTGTGGCACAAGACCGAACTGGAAGTCGCGGTGCTGGAGGCGGGTGGCTGCGCTGCCGAAATGAGGGCGCTCGACGACTGGGCGCGGCATCCACAGGGGCAAGCGGTTGCGAGCGAACCACTCGTGCACATCGCGGTGACTGACTCGGGTGCGGAGCCGCGCTGGCCCGTTCCGCCGGCCCGGCCTTTGGAGGGATTGCGAGTCCTGGACCTGACACGGGTTCTTGCCGGTCCGGTGGCCAGCCGCTTCCTGGCGGCCTACGGCGCCGATGTGCTGCGGATCGACCCACCGGACTGGGACGAACCCGGTGTTGTGCCCGAGGTGACGCTGGGTAAGCGCTGTGCTCGGCTCGATCTGCACAATCCGAGCGACCGCTCCATCTTCGAAGCGGTCCTATCAAGAACCGATGTTCTTTTGCACGGCTATCGGCCCGGTGCGCTGGACAGCCTGGGATTCGACGCCGAAACGCGCCACCGCCTTTCGCCAGGGCTGATCGATGTTTGCCTCGATGCGTATGGGTGGTCGGGGCCCTGGGCGGCTCGACGCGGGTTCGACAGCCTGGTCCAGATGAGCACGGGCATCGCCGATACGGGAATGCTCCAGTTGCACGCGGAAAAGCCGGCACCGCTGCCGGTTCAGGCGCTCGATCACGCCACGGGCTATCTGATGGCAGCGGCCGCGATCCGCGGGATCGTGCGTCGACTGGCGCAGGGCAGTGGAATTCAGGCCCGCCTTTCGCTCGCGCGCACCGCGAAGCTCCTGGTCGATCACGGATTCAATCACGATGGGCCCCCGATTTCTGCCGAGACACCCGCGGACCGCTCGCCCGCCATCGAAGCTACGGATTGGGGGCCGGCTCAACGCGTGGCGCCCCCGGCTCTGGTGTCCGGCGTGCCGATGTGGTGGAGCCTGCCGGCGCGCAAGCTCGGATCCGAGACGCCGCGGTGGCAATCAGACTGAACCTTAAAGACCCGTCAGACGCGGATCATTTAAGCCGAATTGCGGTTCCGAAACGGCGCCATTCGACGGAACGCTCGACGGGCGATATGCAAGGATTAACCTCCCATCAGATCCCTAAAGGCGGCGGGTACGCCGGTCGAATCCGGCGAAGCGTGCCTCGTGAGGAGGTTTCGTGTTCTTTCGCAGTTTCCGCATGACAACCCGGATTGCCTCGGGATTCTTTGTCGTCACCGCTCTGGTGGCGATTCTCGGCGGCGCCAGCCTCTGGCTGGTCGGGCAGATCACGAACGAAGCCACTGCTGCGACCACGTCCGGCGGCGTAGCCGCTGCTTCCGATCCGCACGCCGCGCTGCTTGCCGCGCACGATTCGGCTCAGCGCTGGATCGCCCTTCTGACGGTGCTGTTCGCGAGTGTCAGCCTTGCGTTGGGCCTTAGCGTATTTCGCGCGATCCGCGTGCCTGTGGAGCAGACCGTCGCCGTCGTCACGCGGATCGCCTCGGGCGATCTGCAGACCAAAATCCCTTCGGATGGCCGGGACGAGTTCTCCTGGTTGAATCACGAGCTGAATCAGATGCGCAAGCAGCAGCAAAGGCTCATTACCGAAGTGCGGCAATCGGCCCAGGAGGTGGCAACCGCCGCAAGCGAAATCGCCTCGGGCAACAGCGACCTGAGCGTACGCACGGAAAGCCAGGCCACCAACCTGCAACACACCGCAAGCTCCATGCAGGAACTCACTGCGACGGTCAAGCAAAACGCGCTGAACGCGTCCCATGCCGACAAATTGGCGGACAACGCGAGCGCAGTGGCCACGCGGGGCGAAACGATCATGGCCAAGGTTGTGGCGACCATGGAGACCATCAATGCCAGCAGCCGCAAGATCGTCGACATCATCGGCGTGATCGACAGCATCGCATTCCAGACCAATATCCTCGCCCTGAATGCGGCGGTGGAGGCGGCCCGCGCGGGTGACCAGGGTCGAGGGTTCGCCGTGGTCGCCTCCGAGGTCCGCGGCCTGGCTCAGCGCAGCGCTGCGGCGGCCAAGGAGATCAAGGCTCTGATCGATGATTCAGTTGGAAAAGTCGATGAAGGCGCCAGCCTGGTGCAGGAGGCTGGATCGACCATGAACGAAATCCTTCAGAGCGTCAACCAGTTCACGTCGATCATGGGCGAGATCAGCGCTGCCAGCCAGCAGCAAAGCAGCGGAATCGAGTCGGTCAATGGCGCCATCGAGCAGATGGACGGCGTGACCCAGCAGAACTCCGCACTGGTCGAGCAGGCGGCGGCAGCCGCGCAGTCCCTGAAGGATCAGTCGGACCGCCTCACCGAAAGCGTCCGGGTTTTCAAGCTGGCCGCCTAGCAGCGCTGCCTTACCCCTAATTGACCTCGGCCGCGGCGGCCGGACGATACCGGGGCGCTGCCGCGGAACTGCTCAGGCGCGTCGACAGGGCGCGGCGTTGCGCCTCGAACCGGCTCCACTCGTCCGCATCCTGCAGTCCCGGGATCGTGACCAGTTCGCCCTGATCCAACCCGACCAGGGCCGCGTCGACCATGTCTTCCGGCGACATCACGATCGATGGCGGCAGGTTCTGGTAGGGCAGTCCCGCCAGCTCCCACAGATCGGTGGCGGTAGCCCCCGGCAGCACGGTCTGGATGCGAATGCCCTTCTCGCCGAGCTCGTGCTGCAACGACTGGCCGAGCGCGATCACATAGGCCTTGGTCGCGCCATATACGCCGTTCAGCGTCTCGGGCGAAATGCCCACCATCGATGCGATGTTGATGATGGTACCGGCTCCGCGCGCCACGAATGCCGGCGCAGCGGCGTAGGTCAGCCGTGTTAGCGCGGTGATGTTGAGCTCGATCATGTCCTCCATTTTGTCGACGTCGGAGCTCAGCAGCGGCGTGACTGCTGCGACCCCCGCATTGTTGACCAGCAGCGTGACGCTCCGATCGTTGCGCAGCCTCGACTCGACTTGCGCCAGCTCCGACCGGTCGGCCAGGTCGGCCACCAGCAGGGTCGCCGAGCGCCCGGTCTGGGCGGTCACTCGCTCGGCCAGCGTCGTCAGTCGCGCTTTATCGCGCGCCACCAGGATCAGATCGTAGCCGCGCTTGGCGAGGCGGCCTGCATAGACGGCTCCAATGCCTCGGGACGCGCCCGTGATCAGGGCAGTGCCCTTTGACGTCGAATGGGTCATGTCGGTTCCTTTCACATGGGGAGGGCGTTGGCGGTCGCTGGCGCCTTGCGCACGCGGTCGTGGGTTCGCTTGCGTTAGATGATAATCATCATGATTTAATTATATGACATGGATCATATATACTGTCAACCTCAGCTCCCAGCCGGAAGGAGGCGCGGTGAAAGTCAGCAGGGAACAGGCGGCACTGAACCGCGAGCGCATCCTCGAGGCGGCGGCCCAGCTGTTCCGCGAACGAGGCTTCGAAGGACTCGGCCTGGCGGACCTCATGGGCACCGTAGGGCTGACGCACGGTGGTTTCTACGGCCACTTTTCCTCGAAAGAGGACCTGATGGCTCAAGCCTGCGAACGCGCCGTCACACGCTCCTACGAAGCCTGGAGGCACCAAGTCGACCGCTCCGCGGGCGATCCGCTGCTGCCGATCGCGCGCAGCTACCTGTCCGCGCGGCACCGTAATGATCCAGGCGCGGGTTGTGTGCTGGCAGCGCTCGGCTCGGATCTTGCGCGGCAGGGGCCTGACGTGCGGCGAGCCGTGACGGAAGGAGTGCGCCGTTCGATCGATCTTCTGGCCGGGACGATTGCGGCCGGCTCGCGCAGGAAGCGGCAGAAGGCGATTACTGCCTACGCCGGCTGGGTGGGCGCGATGATCATGGCTCGCGCGGTCGACGACCCGGCGCTCTCGCAGGAAATCCTGGACGCCGCGCTGGCGTCTTGCACCAAGTCTTGACGATGGAGGTCCCTCATGTCGCAACGTGAAGTCGTGCTGTGCAACCCCGTCCGCACCGCCATCGGCAGTTATGGCGGCACCCTGAAGGACCTTCCCGCTCCGGCGCTCGGCGCCGTCGTCGTGCGCGAAGCAGTGCGCCGCGCCGGCCTGGATCCCGCGCAGATCGAAACGGTCGTAATGGGCAACGTGATACAGGCTGGCACCAAGATGAATCCGGCCCGACAAGCCGCCATAGGCGGTGGGTTGCCGGTGCAGGTGCCCGCGCTCACGGTGAACCGCGTGTGCGGCTCTGGCGCTCAGGCGATCACAAGCGCTGCACTGGAGATCGCCTCCGGCTACGCGTCCTGCGCAGTCGCCGGCGGAATGGAGAACATGGACCAGGCGCCGTATCTGGTGCCGGGCGGCCGCTGGGGCTACCGGATGGGCGACGCGCAGATCGTCGACAGTATGCTGAGCGATGGCTTGAACGATGCTTTCAGCGGCGAGCACTCCGGGTGGCACACGGAAGATCTGGTCAGCCGCTACGGCATTACTCGCGAACAGCAGGACGGGTGGGCGGCGCGCTCTCAGCAGCGGTTCAGCGCTGCACAATCAGTCGGCAAATTCAAGGACGAGATCGTCGGGGTCGAGATCGCGAGCCGCAAAGGTCCGGTTATCTTCGACAAGGACGAACAGAACCGGCCCGACACGACGATCGAAACCCTGGCCAAGCTCAAGCCCGCCTTCCGCAAGGACGGCACCGTCACCGCGGGCAATGCACCGGGACTGAACAGCGGCGCGGCTGCCATCATTGTGGCGGACCGCGCGTTTGCGGATCAGCACGGACTCAAGCCGGCCGCTCGCCTCGTCGCGCACGGGGTGGCCGCGGTCGAGCCGGGCTTGTTCGGCCTGGGCCCTGTTCCCGCCGTGCGCTTGGCTCTGAAACGGGCGGGCTGGAAGATCGCGGACGTGCAGCGGATCGAAATCAACGAGGCTTTCGCCGCCATCGCACTGGCCTGCATGCGCGACCTGGAGCTGTCCGAAACGATCGTCAACGTCGAGGGCGGCTCGATCGCACACGGCCACGCGATCGGCGCAACCGGTGCGGTGCTGACGACGCGGCTGATCCATTCGATGCGGCGCGATGGCCTCAAGCGCGGGATCGTCACCTTGTGCATTGGCGGCGGGCAGGGTATCGCACTGGCACTCGAGATCTTGTGAGCGCTTGAAACCGGCCGTGCCGTCGCCGGCGCTCGGGCCGAACCGATGGCCGCGGCCGGCGCTCTCGCGCTCAGTGATATTTGGACCAGGCGAGCAGCGCGACCGCGGCCGGCACCGCGAAAACGACAAAGAAGATCGGGGCTTCGTCGACCAGGGAATACCCCGCGTTCCGGACGCCGACCAGCAGATTGATCCCGGCCCCGACGAACCACACAGGCAGGAACACGAGGGCGGCGACGGCGATTCCAGTGACACCGTCGACCGCGCGCCCCACCAGAGCGCACAGCCCAAGCAGCGTCAGGCCGATCGCGACCACGCCAACAGTATGCATTTTTAGCTGACTCCTGCTAATCGGCCCGTCCGATGTCCAGACGCAGGATCCTCCCATGGGACGACACTTGAGCGTCCTTGGCCCGCGTCCGAAATGACGAACCGGACCAGGATGGTGCGACCGTTGAACATCTCCTGGTCGTAGAACTCGCCCCGCCCATTCCTGAATTCGCCGATCGTCGGAGCGCCCACCGCGCCGCTTTGGCTGCTGGCGACGTTCAGGCTCCACTGGTGCGAATCGGGGTTGTACAGCCGCCAGGAAGCGAGCTCGAGGTGGCCGTTGGGTCCGTCGGCCTCGTCCGAAGATTCTTCAATTCTTTCATGGTCACCTCGTTCACCCGGAGTCGATTCTGCTTCACTGCAGGCGGTGATCACCCGCCCGCCGGCTCGGTCGTTCGCGCCACGTAGGCGTCCATGACGCGGGCGGAGTAAACCAGAGCCGCCCCCGCATTGATCGCAATGGCGACCCCGAGAGCCTCCATGATCTCTTCCTGGCTGGCGCCGTGCCTGACAGCCGCGTCGGTGTGCACGGTGATGCACCCGTCACACTGGCGCGTCACCGCGACCGCCAGAGCGATCAGTTCGCGCGTCTTCGCATCGAGGTGAGCCGTCTTCGCGCCGGCTGCGCTCAATTGCGCGTAGCCGCGAACGGTGTCGGGGCTGAGTTTGGATATCGCGCCAATGGTCTCAGCCAGCTGCTTGCGGTAGGTATTCCAGTCGAGCATCATCCCACTCTCCCGATTCAGATTTCGACGGCAATGATGACGGAGGAGGCCTTGAAAATGGCGGTGGCGGCGAGCCCGGGCTTCAGATCCATCGCCATCGCTGCATCGGATGTGACCGTCGCATGCACGAAGGCACCGCTTGTCAGCGCAATGATCACCGCGGCGCTGACCGAGCCTCGACTGACGTTCGTTATTCTTCCGGCCAGGCAGTTGCGGGCGGACAATTTGACGCCGCCGCCTTCGGTCATCACGACGACCGAACTGGCCTTGACCAGAGCACTTGCCTCGGTACCGACCGCAAGGTCCAGGGACGCGACGCTCTCATTCGTGACGGTCGCCACGATTCGGTCGCCGACCGTCGTCACCAGTTCCACCTCCGCATTGACTGCTCCCAGCTTCAAGGCGACAACCCTGCCTTTGAAGATATTGCGCGCGCTGATCTTCACATGACATCTCCTCGCAAAGGTCCGGGAAAACGACGACAGGCATTTTGACCTTGCGGCTCGGTCATCGGCAATTTGAGTCCGTGAGCGTGTTTAACCTCTTGCATGACGCGGGTATGCGGCATGGCCGGACAGAACAGGGACGGACGTGTCGATTTGGCGAGGCCCGGTTCGACTAGGGGAAGGATGGCGCACTAGGCCATGGTTCGAAGGCGCGACGGCGCATCCGGGCATCATTCAACACGTGAAGGAGTTGCGAACATGAAATATATCTGCCTGGGATACATGGAAGCGAACAAGTTTGAAACCCTGTCGGACAGCGAACGCAATGGGATGCTGGATGAATGCTTCAGCTATGACGACCACCTGCGAAAAAACGGCCACTTCGCGGGCGGCGAAGCGCTTCAAAGCGCCAACACCGCGACCACGCTTCGGTGGAAGAACGGCAAGGTCTCGATCACGGACGGTCCCTACGCAGAGACGAAGGAGCAACTGGGCGGAATTCTGACCCTGGAAGCGCGCGACCTGGATCACGCCATCCAGCTGATGTCGAAACATCCGGGCGTCAAGTGCGGTCCCTTCGAGATCCGTCCGGCCGCAGACCTGAGCGAAATGATCCGCGAGAGCGAGCAGCGGCGGGGCAAAGCCAAGGTGAAGGCCGGCTGAATCAGGTCCGGCCCGACAGCCATCAAGACGATTCGATCGCGGTCGGCGGTTTCTGGCGTGCCAACAGCGCGACGCCGGCGAGCACCAGCAGCGTTCCCAGCAGAAGGGGCAGCGTGAAGTGCTCGCCGAGCAGCCAGACCGCCAGGATCACGGTCGACACCGGGCCGATCATGCCGACCTGGGCGGTATGCGCCGAACCGATCAGCTCCATCGCGCGCATCACCATCCACATCGGCAACACGGTACAAGCGGCAGCGTTGATCACCGACAATTCCCAAACGCGCGGGCCGAACTGGAACCATGCCTGCCACGGATACAGCACGCAGAACTGGGCCACGCACAGCGCACAGGCAACGCTGGACGCGAGGCCGGTCAAGCGCAGCGCGCCGAAACGCCTGACCGTCTCTCCGCCGAGCACCAGGTAGATCGCATAAGACACCGCGCTGCCCAGAACGAGCGCGCTGCCCCACAACACGTGGCTGCCGGGATGCTGCAGCGACTGCGAGGCCTCGTGCCCGAACGCCAGCAGCACGCCGCCATAGCTCACCGCCAGCGCGATCATCTGACCGCGCGTGATGCCCTTATGTCCTCTGATCGCGCCGATCACGGCGACGATCGTCGGGTAGACGAACAGGATCAGCCGCTCGAGCGAAGCGGTGATGTACTGCAGCCCGGCAAAATCGAGCGCGCTCGCCAGGTAGTACCCGGTAAAACCGAGCGATAGAACGCGCACGCGATCACGGCCTTGCAGGCGCGGCTTGCCGCGCCCGGCCCACCAGGCCATCGCCATGAAAAACGGCCAGGCCAGCAGCATCCGCAGCGCCAATGCGGCCACCGCGTCGATGCCCTGGCGGTACAGCAACTTGGCGACGATGGCTTTGCCGGAGAAGGCGACCGCGCCCGTAAAGGCCATCGAATAGCCGCCCCAAAGGGTGCGTGGATCGGAGCCCATCCATCGCACGATACCTGCGCCGGCGTGGCGGCCCGGCCGGCGCCCGGACCCAAGGCTGATCAGGCGTCGCACCGGCCCAGCGCCGCGCGGCGCACAGGCTCAGCTCGCAAGGCGACGGGGGCGGCCTTGACGGGCCACGAGGCGACCAGGACCGCGCCGATGACGACCGCCCCGCCGACCTGCTGCACCCAGCCCGGTGCCTGCCCCTCGAGCGCGGCGATCACCATCGAGCTGACCGGCACCAGGTTCACAAACAGCGCGGCGCGGGGTGCGCCCAAACGGGCAATGCCCGCGTTCCAAAACAGATACGCCAGCACACTGCCGCCCAGCGACATCAACAGCAGCGACACGAGCGCGTCGCTGCCTGGCAGGTGAACCGGAGCCGAGTCGAACAGCGCCAGCGTCGTGAGTCCGACGGCGCCCGCTGTCATCACCCCCGTCGTATTGGCGAGGCTGCTCACCTCGCGCGGCAGGCGTTGGCCCACGAGTACGTTGTACAGCGCCCAACTCAGGCTGGCGCCCAGCAGCAGCAGGTCCCCGCGCTCCAGCTGCCAGTGCGCGCCGCCCCCGAGCACCACGAAGGCAACACCCGCGCATGCGATCGGCAACGCGACAATCTGGCGTCGGTTAAGACGAGCGCCGGTCAGCGCAAAGGCCAGAGTCGCCGTCAGCAGCGGATTGCCCGCCATGATCAGCGCGCCGTTGACGGCCGACGTCGACCGCATGCCGAAGAAAAACAGCACATTGAAGCCGCAGATGCCGACCAGTCCCAGCGTCGCATACGCCGCTCCATGCCGCAGCAAGGGAACGCGCTCGCCCCGAATCAGGCAGATGACCATCATGACGAGCGCGGCGATGTCGAAACGCGCCGCTGCCGCCGTCAACGCGTCCATGTCGGCCAGGACATGTTTCACGAGATTGAAATTCGCGCCCCAAATGATCGCGGCCACTGCCACGAGGCAATAAACCCGGGGCGACGAGAGGGGGGTTGCCGGCATGGTCTGCACCATTCAGATAATCTACTTATTGGCGCATCCTGGCATGGCATCTCCTATGGCACAATCGAATCGATCTGACCAAGTGGTTTAGGATTTCTAATGTCTGAGCGATCCCTGCCGTTGCGCGGGTTGCAGGCCTTCGAAGCGGTGGCGCGGCACCTTTCGTTCGCGCGGGCGGCCGCCGAGCTGCACGTCACGCCGGGCGCCATCAGCCAGCAGGTCAAGCTGCTCGAGGACCAGGTCGGTACTCCGCTGTTCGAGCGGAGGCGCAAGCTGCAGCTGACGCCTGCAGCCAACGGGGTGATGCAGCAGCTCCACGCGGCCATGGAGGGGTTGCGCCTGGTATCGCGTCAGCTGCGCCGCAGAAGCGCCGAGCGCGTCGTGGTGATCTCCTCCGCACCGTCGTTCGCGTCGCGCTGGATGATTCCGCGTATGGACCGTTTCAGCGCGCGCCACCCGGACACCGAATTGCGCCTGCTCGCGACGCGGCGCCTGGTCGACCTGGGCGCCGAGGACGTCGACGTCGCGGTGCGCTACGGCAGCGGCCGGTACTCAGGCGTGCATGTGGAGCGCTTGCGCGGAGAAACCGTGGTCGCGGTCGCGCACCCCCGCGTTGCCGCCAGGCTGCGCCGGCCAGCGGACCTGGTCGAGGCGACGCTACTGCGCAACACCAGCATGGGCTGGGACGCGAGCTTTCCCGACTGGCCTACCTGGCTGCGGGGTCTGGGCTTATCGCCGCAGAAGAAACTTCGCGTACGCGAGTTCGATGAAGCCAATTTCGTGATCGATGCCGCGCTGGCCGGCTTGGGCGTCGCGCTGGTGTGGAAGACGCTCGTCAGCGAAGACCTGGCGGCGGGCCGACTGATGCCCCTGTTCAAGGAGCAACCGTTGACCAACGCCTATCACTTCGTGTGCCTGCCGGCGCGCCTGAACGAACCCGCGATTGCGGCCTGCCGCCAGTGGCTGATGGACGAGGCGCGTGCCGACTGAAATCGGAATTGCTCGACCTTTGATACTCTGCCTCCTTCCCAACCGAGGATCCCGCTCCGTCATGAACTCGATTCGAAATGCCGTCGCTTTGCTTGCAGCCGCCACCGCGCTGGACGCCAGCGCAGCAGCCGGTCCAACCCGCTATCGCATGGATCCGGTGCACACCTACGTCAGCTTCGAGGCGCCACATATCGCGGCGATCTCGTATTGGCGCGGCAAGTTCGTCCGAACCAAGGGTGGAGAAGTCGTGCTCGACCGGGCAGGCAAGACCGGCAGTGTCGAAGTGACGATCGATGCGTCGTCGGTCGATGTTGGAATGGAGAAGCTGAACGAGCACATCCGGAGCAAGGATTTTCTCGACGTTGCCAACTTCCCGACCGCAAACTACAAGGGCACGATCCAGTTCACCGGGGATACGCCGAGTTCCGTAAACGGCGAGTTAACGCTGCACGGCGTCACCAAGCCGGTCATGCTGACGATCAATTCACTGAAGTGCGTTCCGGACATGATGCTGCAGATCGAGCGTTGCGGCGCCGATGTCAGCGGCAAGATCAACCGCACGGACTTCGGCGTCAACTACGCCGCACCGGCCACGGGCAGCGACGTCAGGTTGCAGATTCAGGTCGAGGGACTGATCGAAACGCAATAGCGGCCCGCGCCGTCACCGCCTGCTCGCGGCGCGCCGCTCACGCCTCGCGGTCGAAGGCGTCAACGCTCTTGGGCCAATCCTGCTTCAGCAGGCGGGACAGCGCGCGATCTGCCAGCAGGCGGCCGCCGGTCTGGCAGCGCGCGCAATAGTTCGTCTCATTATCCGCGTAGCGTATCCGCTGCACCGGCGTGCCGCACACCGGGCAGGGCAGCCCGAAGCGGCCGTGCACGGCCATGTCGTCCCGAAAGGCGGTCACTTTCTCCGGGAATTGACCGTTCGCCTGGCGGCGTAACCGATCGGTCCAGAGCTGCATCTGATCCCGTGTTGCGGCGTGCAGGCGAGCAAGCTCCTCATCGTCGATGCGGCTGGTCAGCAAGACCGGCGACAGCCTTGCAGCATGCAGGATTTCATCCGAATAGGCGTTGCCGATGCCACTGAAGAGGCTGGGATCGGTCAGGGCCCGTTTCAGGGTGTGGTTTTCGCTGCGCAAGCGTGCGGCGAACTGAGCCAGGCTCGATCGCACAATGTCGATCCCGCCCGGATCCTGCAGCTGCAGCTGATGCTCTCCCTGAAGCAGGTGCAGCGAGGCGCGCCGTTTGGTGCCGGCTTCCGTCAGGGTCAGCGTGCCGTTGCTGAATTCCAGGCGTGCGAGCACGGCTCGCCTGCCGAGCGGCACCCCTTGATCGAACCAATGCAGGCGGCCGGCGATCATCAGATGAAATACCAGCCACAGGTCGTCCTCGAGGCCGATGGCGATGCGCTTGCCGACGCGGCGCATTTCGCTCACGCGCCGACCGTGCGCGGATTGGAGCGGTGGCTGCGCCGTTCGCAGCAGGAACGGCGAAACGATCTGCACGCGCTCGAGCCGCTGTCCGACGATGCGACGATCCAGGGCTTCCAGGTAGACGGTCAGATCGGGGAGCTCGGGCATAGGGCGTCCAGCCAGATCGCGATGCTACCGGTTCGCGACCCATCGGTTCGCGACCTCGACGCAGCGGCCAGGGGCGTCGGCGCCCCTGGCTGTGGCCGATGCTGCCTCGTTTCTGCTGCTTCGTTCTGCTGCTTGGATCGTCGAGTGCTGCTATTGCGGCGAAAACACCGCGACGCCCTGGGCCCGGGTCAGACCACTGATCGGCAGGACGGTCGGGGCAAACGGCTCGCTCAGGGTGCCGTCCGCCGCGACCTTGAGGGTATGGATGGCGTTGGCCGAGGCGCTGGCGGTAGCGCTCGATTGCTCACTCGATACATAGATGAACTGATCCGAGTCGTCGATCACCGCCGAAAATGGATTGCCACTGGTGACGGTCATCGCGAAATGCTGCAGCAGCTTGGGACTGAGCGCTTGCGTAATGTCGTAGACGGCCACCGACGCGTCGCCCGTGTTGATCGCGTACAGGCGCGTTCCCCGGTGATTGACGATGGCCCAGCACGGCCCCGCACCCGGGTCCGCCACCGTCTTGACGAATTGAAGCCGCCCTTCCTCATTGTATTGATAGACGGCAACCTGGCCGAC
>DATBCI010000013.1:0-3758 GCA_036270555.1 Burkholderiaceae bacterium | reverse complement strand
CCTCAATGGCGTCGACGGCGAGGTGCTCGACAGCGCGCAGGTCAAGCGGCTGGTTCCGATCATCAACGACTCGCCGGCCGCGCGCTATCCGATCCTGGGCGCTTCCTTTCAACCCCGCGCCGGCATCGCGCGCCACGACGCGGTCGCCTGGGGCTTTGCGCGCGCGGCCGACGCGCTGGGAGTGGACATCATCCAGCAGTGTGAAGTCACGGGAATCCGGCGCGACGGCGGCCGCGTCGCCGGGGTGGACACCACGCAGGGCTTCATCGCCGCGCGCAAGGTCGGGGTGGTCGCGGCGGGGCACTCCAGCGTGATCGCGGCCATGGCGGGCTTGCGCCTGCCGATAGAAAGCCACCCGCTGCAGGCCTTTGTGTCGGAGCCGATCAAGCCGGTGCTGCACACGGTCGTGATGTCCAATGCGGTACATGCCTACATCAGCCAGAGCGACAAGGGCGACCTGGTGATCGGCGCCGGCATTGACGCCTACACCGGCTACGGCCAGCGCGGCAGCTTCCACACGATCGAGCATGCGGTGGAGGCGATCGTCGAGATGTTTCCCACCTTCTCGCGCGTGCGGATGAACCGCCAGTGGGGCGGAATCGTCGACATCTGCCCCGACGCCTGCCCGATCATCGGCACCACGCCGGTTCAGGGGCTGTACCTGAACTGCGGCTGGGGCACCGGCGGCTTCAAGGCAACGCCTGGCTCGGGATGGGTGTTCGCCCACACGATCGCGCAGGACCGGCCGCACGAGCTGAACGCCGCTTTCTCGCTCGAGCGTTTCTCGACCGGTCATCTGATCGACGAGCACGGAGCGGCCGCGGTCGCGCACTGAGGGTCAGGGGCTGATCGAACCATGCTGCTCATTGCCTGCCCCTGGTGCGGCCCGCGCGACGACAGCGAGTTCAGCTACGGTGGCGAGGCGCACATCGTGCGGCCCTGCCCGCCGGAGTCGGCCAGCGACGCGCAATGGGCCGACTATCTCTTCATGCGGACCAATACGCGCGGACTGCACCGCGAGCAGTGGCAGCATTCGGCCGGTTGCCGCCAGTGGTTCAACGTCGAACGCGACACGGTCACCTACCGGGTCGTTCGCGTATACCGGTGCGCAGAGGCTGCGCCGGACGATCCGCAATGACCCAGCAGCCATGTCGCACCGCAGGCGGCACGCTGATCGACCGGGCCGAGCCGCTCGCATTCCGCTTCAACGGGCGCCCGTTGACCGGTCTGCGAGGCGACACGCTCGCCTCGGCGCTGCTGGCCAACGGGCTTCACCTGGTCGGGCGCAGCTGGAAGTACCACCGCCCGCGCGGCACCGTGGCGGCCGGCGTCGAGGAACCGAACGCGCTGGTGCAGCTTGAGCACGATGCGCGCTCGGTTCCGAATGCGCGCGCCACCGAGATCGAGCTTTATTCGGGCCTCGCTGCCAGCAGCGTGAACTGTTATCCGGGGCCCGAGCGCGATTGGATGGCGCTTGCCGGCGTGGTCGCGGGCCTGCTGCCGGCCGGGTTCTACTACAAGACGTTCATGTGGCCGGGCCGCTGGTGGCCGAACTACGAACGCTGGATCCGGCGCGCTGCCGGATTGGGCAGTGCGCCACAGGCCGCCGACCCGGACACCTACGAAAGGCTGACCGTCCATTGTGATGTCCTGGTGGTCGGCGGCGGTCCGGCGGGCCTGTCGGCCGCGCTCGCCGCAGCACGGCGTGGTGCGCGGGTGATGCTGGCCGACGAGCGCGCCCGCTTGGGGGGAAGCCTGCATGCCAGCGTACAGACGATCGCCGGAGTGCCGGCGCGCCACTGGCTGGAGCGCACCGTGGCCGAACTGGCGCGCTCGCCGGAAGTCACGCTGCTGGAACGCAGCACCGTGTTCGGCTATCACGACTGCAACGAGCTGACAGTGGCGCAGCGCTGCACCGATCACCTGCCGCTGAAGGCACGCATCGGGCCGCGCGAGCGGTTGTGGAAAGTGCGTGCGCGCCAGGTGGTGCTGGCAACCGGCGCGCACGAGCGTCCGCTCGTATTCCGTAACAACGACCGCCCGGGCGTGATGCTGTCGCAGGCCGTTTCGACCTATCTGCATGCTTACGGCGTGCGCTGTGGAAGCCGGGCGGTCATATTCACCAACAACGACTCGGCCTACCGGACAGCGCTCGACCTGCACGCGGCCGGCGTTCGGGTGGCGGCAGTGGTCGACTCGCGCAGGGGCGGCGGCGCCCTGCGGGACCAGGTACGCGCGCTGGGCATCGAGATCGTTGCGGGGGCGGTCGTGGTCGACACGATCGGCTCGCTGCGCGTGAGCGGCGTGCACGTGATGCCATTCGACGGACAGACGGTGCAGGGCGCGCACCGCGAGATCGGCTGCGACCTGCTGGCGATGTCGGGCGGGCTTTCGCCCGTGGTGCACCTGCATGCGCAGTCCGGCGGCCGGCCGCGCTGGGATGAGACTGCCTGCTGTTTCCTGCCGGGGCCGCCCGTGCAGGCCGAGCGGTCGGCCGGCGCGTGCAAGGGCGCCGTGGGGCTCGCCGCGGCCCTCGAGCAGGGGTGGCTGGCCGGTCACGACGCAACGACCGCCGCCGGGCTGCCGGCTGACGTCGAGACGGCGTTCCTGACCGTGCAGCCCAATGACGGCCGGGTCGAGCCGCTTGTTGCGCTGTGGCGGGTGCCCGGGGCGGCAGCGAAGGCATTTGTGGACTTGCAGAACGATGTGACGGTGGCCGACATCACGCTCGCCACGCGCGAAGGCTATCGCTCGATCGAGCTCGTCAAGCGCTACACGGCGACCGGCTTCGGCACCGACCAGGGCAAGCTGGGCAACGTCAACGCGATGGCGATCGCCGCCGAAGCGAGCGGCCGCAGCATCGCACAGACCGGCACCACGACTTACCGGCCGAACTACACGCCGGTGACCTTCGGCGTGATTGCCGGACGCGAGACGCGGGCGCTGTTCGATCCCGAGCGCACCACCGCGATTCATCCATGGCACCTTGAACGCGCGGCCCGCTTCGAGAATGTCGGCCAGTGGAGACGTCCCTGGTACTACCCGCAGCACGGCGAATCGATGGCGCAGGCCGTCCGGCGCGAGTGCCTGGCCGTGCGCAATGCGGTGGGCATCATGGACGTGTCGACGCTCGGCAAGATCGACGCCAGGGGGCCGGACGTCGCATCGTTCCTGGATCGGTTCTACACCAGTTCGTGGCCGGACCTGAAGATCGGGCGCTGCCGGCTCGGATTGATGTGCGACGAGAACGGCATGGTGATGGACGACGGGGTGGGCGTTCGCCTGGCCGACCGCCATTTCATGCTGACCACGACCACCGGCGGCGCCGCGCGCGTGCTGGGTTGGCTGGAGCGATGGCGACAGACGGAATGGCCGTCGATGCGGGTGCACCTGACCTCGGTCACCGACCAGTGGGCGGCGATCGCCCTGGCCGGGCCGCTCAGCCGTCGGGTGTTGCAGGCGGTTGGAACCGACTTTGATGGTTCGCGCGAGGCCTTTCCGTTCCTGCATGTGCGCATCGGCACGGTGGCCGGCGTGCCGGCGCGGGTGCTGCGCGTGAGCTTTTCGGGCGAGCTTGCCTACGAGATCTACGTGCCGGCCGATCACGGGCACGCCGTGTGGGAGGCGCTGATGCTGGCCGGCGCCCCGCACGGCATCACTCCGTATGGCACCGAGACGATGCACGTGCTGCGAGCCGAGAAGGGATACATCATCGTCGGCCAGGACACCGACGGCTCGGTGACTCCGATCGACCTGGG
>DATBCI010000012.1:0-1843 GCA_036270555.1 Burkholderiaceae bacterium | reverse complement strand
CGCCGAGGTTCGCGCCAAAGCGCAGTCGGTGAACGAATATCTGGTCCCGATCGTCAAGGGTTGGAGCACCGAAATGGCGGTCGAAGTGGCCTCGCTCGGGATCCAGGTGCACGGCGGCATGGGCTACATCGAGGAAACCGGCGCCGCGCAGCACTATCGCGATGCCCGCATCCTGCCGATCTACGAGGGCACCACGGCGATCCAGGCGAATGACCTGCTGACGCGCAAGACCACGCGCGATGCCGGTGCGACAGCCCGCTCCCTGATTGCCCAGATGCGCGAGACGGCGGTGCGCCTCAGGCAGCACGGCGGCGTCGATCTGACGGCGATGCACGGCCACCTGGTTGCCGGGATCGACGCCTACGAGCGCGCCGTGGATTACCTGGTGCGCACGATCGGGTCCGATGTACGGGCTGCCTTCTCGGGGGCTGTGCCGTACCTGCGGCTGGCGGGAACGGTGCATGGCGGGTGGCAACTGGCGCGCTCGGCGCTGGCCGCCGAGACCGCCATCGCAGCAGGCTCGTCGGAAGCGTCGTTCATGCGCGCCAAGGTCGCAACCGCGCGCTTCTTCGGCGAGCATGTGCTGTCGCAGGCGCCCGGTGTGTCTGGCGCCATCCTGTCGGGCGGAGCGGGCGCATTGGCGCTGACGGCCCAGGACTTCTAGCGTGGGATAGCGTGTTGCTATCGAAACCATTGGAACAATTCAATGGAGTGATGGGTGGGCCGCGCGTACAGTGTTCGGGGAACCGCGGATGGGATGGGCTTGACGGCGGGGTCTGACCGCGCCCGCGTGGTTCAATCGATGGACTTGAAGGGAGAATCTCGATGAAGCTGCAAGGTTCGAAGACCGAGACCAATTTGAAGAACGCGTTCGCGGGTGAGTCCCAGGCGAACCGGCGTTATCTGTATTTCGCGGCTAAAGCGGACGTCGAAGGCTACAACGACGTGGCAGCGGTGTTCCGTTCGACGGCGGAGGGCGAAACCGGTCACGCGCATGGTCACTTGGAGTACCTGGAGCAGATCGGCGATCCGGCGACCGGCCTGCCGATCGGTCCGACGCGCGACAACCTGAAATCGGCGATCGCCGGTGAGACGCACGAGTACACCGACATGTACCCGGGTATGGCCAAGGCCGCACGCGGCGAGGGCTTCGAGGAGATCGCGGACTGGTTCGAGACCCTGGCCAAGGCCGAGCGCTCGCACGCCAACAAGTTCCAGAAGACGCTGGACTCGATCGTTGACTGAGCTGGATTACGCGCCTTCGTGAACGCGCGACGGCGGGCAGGTCCGCTGTAACGCCCGCGGACATGGCCACCAGAGAAGGCAGTCTGGAGGCGCCGAAGCGCCATCCGATCGACTGGCGCAGCCCCGCTTTTTACGCCGAGGACGCGCTCGAGAAAGAACTCGGGCGCGTGTTCGACATATGTCACGGCTGCCGGCGCTGCGTGAACTTGTGCGGAGCGTTCCCAACCCTGTTCGACCTGGTCGACCACGCCTCCAGCGGCGAGGTGGATACGGTCTCCAAATCCGACTTCGGCAAGGTCGTGGACGATTGCTACCTGTGCGACCTCTGCTTCATGACCAAGTGCCCGTACGTGCCACCGCACCCGTGGAACGTGGATTTCCCGCACCTGATGTTGCGCGCCAAGGCGGTCGAATTCCGCCGCACCGGTGGACGCACGCGCGATCGGATCCTGTCCTCGACCGATTCCGCCGGACGCCTGGCCGGGATACCGGTGGTCACGCGGACGGTCAACGCGATCAATCGGACCGCGCCGGCCCGGCGCGCGCTGGAAGCGACGCTGCAGGTCGATCGCAACGCCTGGCGTCCGGAGTTTGCCCT
>DATBCI010000011.1:0-17600 GCA_036270555.1 Burkholderiaceae bacterium | reverse complement strand
CGCGCCGATCTGCACGCCCGGTCCGACCCAGGCGCCCTCATCGATCACCGCCAGCGGTCCAATCGAACTGGAGGAATCGACCTGGGCGCCCGGGTGGATCACCGCGCTGGGCGCGTGTCCCGGCGCCTGCTCGGCGCGCGGGGCCAGCGATTGCGCGGCGAATGCGAACCAGGCGTACGGAGCCTCGCATACGATCAACACGCAGGTGGGCGATCCCTCCGAAAAAAGCGCGTGGCGGTCCGCCTCGGACAGCACCATGGCACCGGCCCGGGTGCCGGCAGCCACGCGGCGATAGCGTGGATTGGCCAGAAAGGTGAGGTGTTCGCCGGCGGCCTGCTCGAGCGGGGCGACTCCAACCACCGTTCGCCGCCCGTCACCGACGATTCGCGCGCTCAAGTCGCCGCCCGCGAGGCTGGCGACGGCGCGTCCCAGTTCATCAATGCTGAAGGCGCCCGGCATCGCAATCAGTCCGCCGCCGCCCTCAGGTCGCCAACCCGTTCAGGACACGGCACCTTCCGGCCGGGCAAGCGCCCGTCCGCTATTTGCCTGCGGGCGCGCCGGAAGCGCCGGAGTCGAGTGCATGCAGCACCTTGTCCGTGATGTCGATCTGCGGCCCGACGTACAACGCGTCCTGCAGGATCAAGTCGAACTTTTCCTGCTCGGCGATTCCCCGCACGATGCGCTGTGCGCGCTCAAGCAGATTCTGGAACTCTTCGTTCTTGCGCTGGTTCAGATCTTCCTGGAACTCGCGCCGCTTGCGCTGGAACTCGCGGTCCATATCCTGCAATTCGTGCTGGCGCTTGGTGCGTTCCGCGTCCGACAGGATCGGACCGTCCTTGTCCAGCTTGTCCGCCTTCGCCTTCAACTGGCTGTCCATGTCCTGCATGTCCTTGCCACGCTTGGCAAACTCCTGCTGCAGCTTCTGCTCGGCAGCCTTGGCCGGCACCGAATCGCGCAAGATCCGCTCGGCGCTCACGTACCCGATCTTCAATTCGGCCAGTGCCGGCTGCGCACACAGCCCCAGGACAGCGGCCGTGGCGAGCGAGCCAAGCCTCAGAGCCACGGAAGACGTCAATCGCATCAGCAACCTCGGGGAGTTCCGGTAGGGGATTTTGCCATAGGAGAGGCGCACCGGCTCCACTCGCCGGTCGCTAACCGTCAGAAGCCCGTTCCGATCTGGAACTGGAATCTTTGCAGCCGATCGATCGACTGATGGTGGATCGGCTGAGCCAGGCTCAGCTTAAGAGGCCCGATCGGGGAGATCCAGGCGATGCCCAGCCCGCCGGCTATACGAAAGTCGGAGAAGTGAATCGCCTCGCCGCTGCCCCACACATCGCCGGTGTCGATGAAGGCCAGGCCCCGAAGCGAACGGTCGGCTCCGGGCAGCGTGGCCAGGGCCTCGATCGAACCGTTCACCTCCTTCACGCCCCCCAGCGGATCGCCGTTGACATCGCGCGGCCCGAGCGAGCCGGCTTCGAATCCACGCACGCTGCCGATGCCACCGACGTAGAAGTTCTTGAACAGCGGAAAGTCCTTGCCGTTGTAGCCTCCGCCGTATCCGGCTTGGACATTGGCGGCCAGCGTGAACTTGTTGGTCAACGGCGCGTATTGCTGATACTGGTAGGTCAGCTTGTAATACTGAAGGTCCAGGGCCGGCGTGCCGACCTCGAGGAATGCCCGCTGGAAGCGTCCGCGGTTGGGGGTCAGGATGTTGTCGCGGCTGTCGCGCGCCCAGCCGACCGTCCCCAGCAGGGCGCCCGCGCTCGAACCGAACCGGTTCACGTAATCGATGTAGCGGAACGGGCTGGACTGGGTCAGCGTGATGTCGGTGTTTTCGACGCCCAGGCCGAAGAAGATGGTGTCGAACTCGGTAAAGGGCACCCCCCAGCGAACGGTTCCGCCGGTGGTGCCGAGGTCGACCGTGGACAGACCCAGCTTGGCGAGGTTCGAATCACGCCGGTACACCTCTTCGCTGCGGCTGATGCCGTCGATCGTGACGTAGGGGTCGGCGTGCGACAGCGCGATCGTGCGCGTGGCCGAGCTCGTGTTGACCTGCACCCCGATCGCGTGGCCCGTCCCCAGCACGTTCTGCTGCGTGTACGAGCCCGAGATCACCAGGTGCTCCGTGGAGCTGTAGCCCAGGCCCGCCTGCACCGTCCCGGTCGGCCGCTCCTTGACGGTGACGTTGACGTCGACCTGATCCTGGCTGCCCGGCACGGCAGGCGTTTCGACCTCGACCTTCTCGAAAAAGCCCAGGCGGTCGATGCGGTCGCGCGACAGCTTGACCTTCTCCGAGTCAAACCAGCCCGATTCGAATTGGCGGATCTCACGGCGAATCACCTCGTCACGCGTGCGCGTGTTGCCGGAGATGTTCACGTGTCTGACGTAGGCGCGCCGGCCGGGATCGACCAGGATCGTGAACGCGACTTCGCGCTTTTCCTTGTTGGCGTCCGGCACCGGGTTGGCATTGGCGAAGGCGTAACCCAGCACGCTCAAGCGGTCGGTCACCGCTTTGGCGATCGCATTGATCCTCTCGCCGTTGTAGATCTCCCCCGGCTTCACATCGACCAGCTTGGACAACTCGTCGTCCAGGCCGAGCAGCTCGCCGGCCAGCTTTACGCTGGAGACGCGATAGCGCTCGCCCTCCAGGATGTTGATCGTGATCTGGATGTCCTTCTTGTCCGGACTGATGGAAACCTGGGTGGACTCGATATTGAAGTCGAGGTAGCCGCGCGCAAGATAGAACGAACGCAGCGTCTCCTCATCGGCCTGCAGCTTCTGCCGCGCGTACTTGTCGTGTCCGGTGTACCAGGTCAGCCAGCCCGGGGTCGACAGCTCCATCTGGTCGCGCAGCGTCGAATCCGAAAAGGCGTGGTTTCCGGTGAAGCGGATCTCCCGGATCCTGGCCACATCGCCTTCGTCGATCGACATCGTGATGTTGACCCGATTGCGTTCCAGCGGGCTCACGGTGGTCGTCACCTTCACCGCGTAGCGGCCTCGCGACAGGTACTGCCGCTTCAGCTCCTGCTCGGCCCGATCCAGCAGCGAGCGGTCGTAGATGCGGGCTTCAGCGAGTCCCACGTCCTTCAGCGACTTCTTGACCTGGTCCTTGTCGAACTCCTTCATGCCGACCAGTTCGATCGAGGCGATCGCCGGCCGTTCCTCAACCACGACCACCAGCACGTCGCCGTCGGCCTCCAGTCGCACGTCCTTGAACAGGCCCGAGGCATACAGAGCCTTGATGGCTGCGGTCCCCTTGCCCGGGTCGTAGTGATCGCCGACCCGCAGCGGAAGGTAGCCGAACACGGTGCCGACGTCAGTCCTCTGAGCACCCTCAACCCGTATGTCGCGGATCACGAAATCCTTGGCCGGTGACTGAGCGTGCGAACTGGCTTGAGCGAATGCGAGGGTGAGCGCGACACAAAGGCTTCGCGTCGCCACGGACAGTCGGGTGCGGCGGCGTATCAAGGATGTACCTGGCCCGCTGTGAGATGCGCGCGATGTTGTGCTTGGTGTTGTCGGTCGCCGCGCTTACTGGAATAGCAGCCCGGTCAAATCGTTATAAAGCGCCAGCGCGGTCAAAATTACGAGCAGCCCGATTCCCAACCGTTGCCCCATCTCGAGCGACTTCGCCGAAGGCGGACTGCCCGTTACAACCTCGATGACATAGTACAGCAAGTGACCGCCATCGAGCACCGGAACCGGTAACAGGTTCAGCACCCCGAGGCTGATGGACACCAGAGCCAGGAAGTTCAGATACGGAAGCAACCCGACTCGGGCGCTCTGCCCGGCAACCTCCGCGATCATCACCGGGCCGGACAGATTCTTCAACGACGCGCGCCCCATGATCATGCGCCCCAGCATCCGCAGCGAAAAGGTGGAGGTCTCCCACGTCTTGTCGACCGCGTGCTGAAGCGCCGCGATCGGCCCGTAGCGCACCGTCACCGTATCGATCAGGCCGAGGCTTGCGCCGATGCGCCCCACATGCTTTCCGGACACTTCGACTTCGATCGGAGTGATCTGCAACTGCATCGGCTGCCGCGCGCGCTCGATGCGGAACTGCAGCGGCCTGAGCGGCGCAGCCTGCACCAGACGCGTCACATCGCCGGCGGACTTCACGTCGTCCGTACCGATCGCCAGGATGCGATCGCCGGCTTGCAATCCGGCTCGCTCGGCCGGATTGCCGGGCACCAGCTCCCTGACGATCGGCTCGGGATCGGCCAGGCGCACACCGATGTGGCGGAACCAGTCGTTATCGAAACGGTCGGTGTCAGCCTGGCTCAAGTCGAGCGTCACCGTCCGTTCCGCACCGGACGGATTGCGCACCACCAACTGGGGAGAGCCGCGATCGGCGGCTTCCTGCAACAGCGACCAGCGCAGATCACCCCAGGATTGCACCGGACGGCCATCGACGCGCACCACCACATCGCCTTCGGCGAGGCCCGCGACCGCGGCGGGCGTGCCCGCCTCGGGTTGACCCACAACCGCCTTCAAGTCGGTGATGCCGGTCATGTTGAGCACGGTGTAGATCAGCACCGCGAACAACAGGTTGGCCATCGGGCCGGCCACCACGATGGCGGAGCGCCGGGCCACCGATTGCCGATTGAAGGCGCGCGGCAGCTCGGCCGGATCGATCGGACCGGATTCGCTCTCGCGCTCGTCCAGCATCTTCACGTAGCCGCCGAACGGCACGGCAGCGATCACCCATTCGGTTTGATCGTGCCCCCGAACCCAGCGCGCGATCGGGCGCCCGAATCCCACCGAAAAGCGCAACACCTTGACGCCGCACCAGCGCGCCATCCAGAAATGGCCGAGCTCGTGCACGACGATCAGCAGGCCGATCGCAACCAGGAATGCCGGAATCGTCGTCAGGAGGTCCATGTGTTTTTCGCAAGTACCGATTGGGTTTGTCGGCGGGTGGCCTGATCCAGCTCGATCACCGCCTCGATCGATTCCGGCGCCGCGCTCAGGCTCCGGCCCAACGCCTCCTCGATCACAGCGGGTATGCGGGCAAACGCCAGCTCGCGCTTCAGGAACGAATCGACCGCCACCTCGTTGGCCGCGTTCAACGCAATGCACGCCGCCGGCCCGGTCCGCAGCGCGTGATACGCCAGGCGCAGGCAGGGGAACTGGTTCTGGTCCGGAGCTTCGAACTGCAGCGGACCGGCTTTGAGCAGATCGAGCCGCGGCGACCCGCTGCTGATCCGCTGCGGAAATCCGAGCGCGTAGGCGATCGGCGTACGCATGTCGGGCGTACCCATCTGTGCCAGCACCGATCCGTCGACGAACTCGACCATCGAATGGATCACGCTCTGCGGGTGAATCACCACATCGATTCGATCCGGGGTGAAGCCGAACAGCCAGCTCGCTTCGATGACTTCAAGGCCCTTGTTCATCAGCGTGGCCGAGTCGACCGATATCTTGCGTCCCATGTTCCATTTCGGATGAGCGCAAGCCTGCTCCGGCGTCACGCCGGCCAGATCGGTGCGTCGCAGGAACGGTCCCCCCGATGCGGTCAGGATCAGGCGCTGCACCGCGTGGTCGGTGTCGCGCGCCGCCGCCAGGCATTGGTGAATCGCGTTGTGCCCGCTGTCGACCGGCAGCAGGCTGGCGCGGCTCTTGCGGACCGCTTCGATCAGCAGGGAACCGGCGCAAACGATCGCTTCCTTGTTGGCGAGCAGCAGCCGCTTGCCGGCGCCGGCCGCCGCCAGCGTGGCACTCAAGCCGGCCGCGCCGACAATGGCAGCGACCACGCAGTCGGCCGACTCCAGCCGCGCAGCCCTTACCAGGCCCTCGCTGCCGCCTGCCGCCAGGGTGCGAAGCCCGGCCTTGCGCAAGCCGTCGGCCAGAGGCGCGATCAGGCGCTCATCGCCGATTGCGGCCAGCTCGGGCTCGAAACGACGACACAACTCCACCAGCGCATCGACCTTCGAGTGCGCCGTCAGGGCGACCACGCGGAACAGGCTCGGATGTTGCGCCAGCACACCCAGCGTGCTGGCGCCGATCGAACCGGTCGCTCCGAGAATGCTGATGCCCTGCCGGGCGGCGCCGCTGTGGCTCATCGCGTCCACCAATCGATCAGCACGGCCGCAGGCAGCGCCGGCAGGGTCGCGTCGATCCGATCCAGTACGCCGCCATGCCCGGGCAGCAGGCGACCGCTGTCCTTGACCTGCGCCTGCCGCTTCAGCAGGCTCTCGAACAGATCGCCGACGATCGACAGGGCCACCAGCGCCCACATGGCAGCCAGCGCCGATGGCCAGGCCAGCGTTGAAAGCAGACGATTGGTCCACAGATGCGCGTGGGGCCACTGTCCATGGACCGCCAGGGCGGCCAGCGCGACCAGCGCCAGAGCCCCGTAAACGCCCTCCCACGTCTTGCCCGGACTGACGCGAGGCGCCAACTTGTGGCGTCCCAGCGCGCGGCCCGTGAAGTAGGCGGCAATGTCGGCGATCCAGACCACCGCGAGCACCGACACCAGCCACTGGATGCCTTGCTGCAACAGGCTGTCCAGCGCGATCCATCCGACCGACAGGACCACCAGGCCCAGCAACAGCGATAAGGCGGGCTGGATCTTCAACGGGCTGCGTTCAGTGCGCGCAACCACGCCGCCCAGTGCGCACCACAGCGCGCACGCAGCGAGCGACGCAAAGGCCGTGACCTGCGCAGGCGCCCTGGCGGCCAGGGCCGCGCTGCCGGCCAGCAGCACCCCATAGCCGACCGCGCATCCGATCGACACCGCCTGCCCACAGCCCGTGAGCCTCATCCACTCGTACAAGGCCACGCCCACGAACAGCGTGAGCAGCTCGAGCAGCGTACCCGCGCCGCCGGCGGCCGCAGCCCCGAGCAGGCCCAGCAGCACGAGGGCCGTGATCACGCGCGTGCGCAGCATGGCGAAGCGTTCACGCCCGGGTTGCAGGTGAGGCGACCCGCCCAAAGCGGCGTTCGCGGCGGGCGAACCAGCTGAATGCAATCTCGAGCTGCTCGGTATCGAAATCGGGCCACAGGACGTCAGTGAAATACAACTCCGCGTACGCCATCTGCCAAAGCAGAAAGTTACTGATTCTGCGCTCTCCGCCGGTGCGGATCAGCAGGTCCGGATCGGGCGCGAAGCCGAGCGCCAGGCGGCTGGCGAACTGCTGCTCGTCGACTTCCGGCACCCTGCCGTCGCGCACCGCTTCCTTCATCAACCCGCAGGCCGCCTGAACAATATCCCAGCGGCCGCCATAACTGGCGCACACGGTCAGTTTCAACCCCTCGTTGTCTGCCGTGCGTTGCTCGGCGTCGACAATCAGGTCCCGCAGTTCCGTCTCGAGCGAATCAACCTGGCCGACCACGCGCATCCGCACGCCGCTGTCCACCAGGCGGCCGACTTCGCGCTGCAGCGAGCTGACAAACAGGCGCATCAGCAGCGAGACCTCGTCGGCCGGCCGGCGCCAGTTCTCGGAGCTGAAGGCGAACAGGGTCAGGTATTCCACCCCGCGCCGCGCGCACGTCTCGATGGTCGAGCGCACCGCGTCGACGCCGCGCGAATGCCCCGCCGCGCGAGGCAGGCGGCGGGTCGTCGCCCAACGACCGTTACCGTCCATGATCACCGCGACATGGCGCGGCGGCACGACCGGAAGATCGGATTTGGGCGAATTCATGCGCGGTCAGACCGTCATCAATTCTTTTTCTTTCTCGGCGATCAGCTTGTCGATGTCGCCGACGTATCGGTCGGTCAGCTTCTGCACCTCGTCCTGGGCCCGCCGCTCATCGTCCTCCGAGATCTCCTTCTTTTTCAGCATTTCCTTCAAGTGGTGGATCGCGTCGCGCCGCAGATTGCGAACCGCCACCCGTGCGTTCTCGCCTTCGTGCCGCACCACCTTGGTCAGATCGCGCCGCCGTTCCTCGGTCAGTGGCGGCATCGGAATCCGCAGCAGGTCGCCTTGAGAGGCCGGGTTCAGCCCCAGGTCCGATTCCCGGATCGCCTTATCGATCACGGCCAACATCTTCTTTTCCCACGGCTGCACGGTGATGGTTCGGGCATCACCCAGTCCCACGTTCGCAACCTGCGCCAGCGGCACCATCGACCCGTAGTAGTCGACCTGGATGTGATCGAGCAGGCCGGTGTGAGCCCGGCCGGTGCGCACCTTGGCCAGGTCGTGCTTCAAGGACTCGATGCTCTTGAGCATCTTCTGCTCGGTCGAAGCGTGTATCTCATTTGGTTTCATGCTTGTGTCTCCTCGCCAGCCTTCGAACCGCAATTCACCGGCTCACCACGCTCGGCCTCACACGTACACCAGGGTACCCTCGTCCTCCCCCAGCACTGTCCGTAGCAGCGCCCCCGGCTTTGTGATATTGAAGACGCGGATCGGCAGCCGCTGGTCGCGGCACAACGCGAACGCGGTGGCGTCCATGATCTGCAGATTGCGCGCCAGCGCGTCATCGAAGCTGATTCGCGTATAGCGCATCGCGGTCGGATCCTTGTTGGGATCGGCAGAATAGACGCCGTCGACCCGGGTCGCCTTCAGCACGATCTGTGCACCGACTTCCGAACCCCGCAGTGCCGCCGCGGTGTCGGTGGTGAAGAAAGGGTTGCCCGTTCCGGCGGCAAAGATCACGACCTTGCCCTCCTCCAGGTATCGCATCGCCTTGGGCCGGATATAGGGTTCGACCACCTGCTCGACGTTCAACGCCGATTGGACACGTGCTTCCAGGCCGCGACGTTGCATCGCGTCCTGCAACGCCATCGCGTTCATGATGGTGGCCATCATGCCCATGTAATCGGCGGTCGCGCGCTCCATTCCGCTTGCGCCCAGCGCGACCCCGCGGAAGATGTTGCCGCCGCCGATCACGATCGCCAGCTGGACTTCGAGGCGGACGACCTGGGCGATGTCCTCCACCATCCCTTCGATCGTGGTCTGGCTGATGCCGAATGCCTGCTCTCCCATCAGCGCCTCGCCGGAGAGCTTGAGCAGGACGCGCCGGTAGCGGCGCTCCGTATTCATCGGACGCCCCGTCCTCAGCGCCGCATCGCGGCAACTTCGGCCGCGAAGTCGTCCGCCCGCTTCTCGATACCCTCGCCGACCACGAACAGAACGAAGCCGTTGACACTGGCTCCTTTCTGTTTCAGCAGTTGCTCGATCGACAGCTTGTCGTCCTTGACGAACGGCTGACCCAGCAGCGTCACTTCCTTCAGGAACTTCTGAACGGCGCCCTCGGTCATCTTGGCCTGGATCTCGGCCGGCTTGCCGGACTCGGCCGCTTTCTGCTGCGCGATCGAGCGCTCGCGCGCGACGTCTTCGGCCGGCACTGCGTCGGCCCGCACCGACCTGGGCTTGCTGGCGGCGATGTGCATCGCCAGGTCCTTGCCCAGCGCATCGTCGCCGCCGGTCAGATCGACCAGAACCCCGATCTTCGATCCTCCGTGCACGTAGCTCAATATGCGGCCGGTCGCCGCCATCCGGACGAAGCGCCGGATCGAAATGTTTTCGCCGATCTTGCCGACCATGGCAGCCCGCGCGGCTTCCACCGAGGTGGCCCCGCCCAGGGGCCTATCCGACAGCGCCGCCAGGTCGGCCGGCGCAGCCGTCGTCACCAACGCGGCGAGCGATCGGGCGAAGGCCTGGAACTCCTCGTTCTTGGCCACGAAGTCGGTTTCGCAGTTCACCTCGACGATGGAGCCGACCTTGCCGGAGGCAGCAACGTCGATGGCGACGATGCCCTCGGCGGCGACCCGGCTCGACACCTTGGCCGCCTTGTTGCCCAGCTTGACGCGAAGGATCTCTTCGGCACGGCCCATGTTGCCGTCCGCTTCAGCGAGTGCCTTCTTGCATTCCATCATCGGCGCATCGGTCTTCTCCCGCAGTTCCTTGACCATGCCCGCGGTCACTTCAGCCATTTGGTCGGCTCCTTAGCTGCATCCATTGCGCAGAAAGGGGGCGCGTGCCCCCGTTGCAAAATCGGACCGCTGCCCGAGCCGGACAACCCGGCTCAAGCGGCGGCTCAATCTCCCTCGACGACGTCCTCGCTAACCTCGACGAACTCGTCATCGGTCACGTTGGCAACGACTCCCAGCGAGGCATTGGCCTTGCCTTCCAGGATCGCATCGGCCACACCGCGCGCGTACAGCCGAACCGCCCGGCTGGAATCGTCGTTGCCGGGTATCACGTACTCGATGCCCTCGGGAGAATGGTTGGTGTCGACCACCGCGACCACCGGGATGCCGAGCTTGTTGGCTTCGGCGATCGCAATCTTGTGGTAACCGACATCGATGACGAACAGGGCGTCGGGAAGCGCGTTCATGTCCTTGATGCCGCCGATCGCCTTGTTCAACTTGTCGATCTCGCGCTGAAAGTGCAGCCCCTCCTTCTTCGGCATCCGGTCCAGACCACCTTCCTCCTTGGTCTGCTCCATCTCCTTCAGGCGTTTGGTCGACGTCTTGATCGTCTTGAAATTCGTCAGCATCCCGCCGAGCCACCGCTGGTCGACGAAGGGCATGCTGGAGCGACGCGCCTCCTCGACCAGAATCTCGCGAGCCTGCCGTTTGGTTCCGACGAACAGCATCGTGCCGCGATTGGCGGCCAGGCGCCGGGTGAACTCGGTGGCGGCGATGAATTGATCGAGCGTGCGCTCGAGGTTGATGATGTGGATCTTGTTACGCGAGCCGAAAATGAACGGCGCCATTTTCGGGTTCCAGAAGCGGGTCTGGTGTCCGAAATGGACGCCCGCTTCCAGCATCTGGCGCATTGTGACCGACATGTTGCTCTCTCCAAGGTTGGGTCCGACGCAGTCGCCGAGTCCGCCGCCCCGGAGGTCACAGAGTTCCCCTGGAGCGGCAGCACCTTGGTGGCGGTGCGCGAGCAGTTATCGACGTAACGTGGAAACAAGTAACAAATCAAAGGGCTGGTCCGCTCGATGCAAGGGGCGGGCCAGCCCCGTGAAGCCGGGTATTATAGCGGCAACAGCCCCGACCCCCGTGCCGGCGGGCACATCGCCACGCGCCGGCGGGCACACTGCCACGTGCCAGCGGGCACATTGGCACAGGGCGGGGCCATCCTGCAATGGCCGTCACCATCAAGAACGCGGAGGAAATCGAGGCAATGCGCCTTGCCGGCCGGCTGGCCGCCGAGGTGCTCGATTTCATCACCCCTCACGTCAAGCCCGGCGTGACGACCGGCGAGCTCGATCGCCTGTGCCACCACTATATGGTCGATGTGCAGGGCACGATCCCTGCCCCGCTGAACTACGCCCCGCCGGGTTATCGCCCTTATCCGAAGTCGATCTGTACGTCCGTGAACCACCAGGTGTGCCACGGCGTTCCGGGTGACCGCGCGTTGAAGACCGGGGACACCGTCAACATCGACGTCACCGTCATCAAGGACGGTTGGCATGGCGACAGCAGCCGGATGTACCCGGTGGGTGACATCTCGCTCGCCGCGCGTCGGCTGTGCGAAGTCACGTTCGAATGCATGTGGCTCGGGATCGCCGCGGTCCGCCCGGGCGGACACTTCGGCGATATCGGCGCCGCGATCCAGGCTCACGCGGAAAAGCACGGTTACAGCGTGGTGCGCGAGTTCTGCGGACACGGCATCGGACGACGCTTTCACGAAGAACCGCAGGTCCTTCATTACGGCCGGGTCGGCACGCTGGACCCGTTCGTTGCGGGCATGACATTCACGATCGAACCCATGATCAATGCGGGTCGGCGCGAGATCCGTGAGCTGGCCGACGGCTGGACGATCGTGACCAAGGACCACAGCCTGTCGGCGCAATGGGAGCACACGGTGCTGGTGACCGATTCGGGCGTGGAGGTGCTGACGATGTCGGTCGGCGCAGCGCCGCCTCCGGCCATCGCACTGGATCGCCTGAACTGGACGCCCAACCTGGCCGTTGTCTGACATGAACGACCCCGGATTCGCCTTGCGCGGCGAACTGAACGCGCAGCGGGCCCAGGTCATCGGTGAGTTCCAATCCACGGGTTCGGTGCGGCGACTGCTGTTGCAGTTGTCGCGCGTCGCCGATCACTTCGTGCGGCGCGCAGCCGCGCAGACCGCGGTCAGCCGTTTTGCCTCGGTGGCGGCGGTTGGGGGCTACGGACGGGCGGAACTGTTTCCGCACTCCGATGTGGACCTGCTGATCATCCCGGAACGGGAGCCGGCCACCGCCCAAGCGGAAAGAATCGAAGCCTTCGTCCATATGCTGTGGGACATGGGGCTGCCGATCGGTCACGCGGTGCGCACCGTCGAGCAATGCGGACCGGCGAGCCAGGACCCGACCGTGATGACGGCCATGCTCGAATCGCGGGCGGTGTGTGGACTGCGGGCCCCTTTCGTGGCACTGCAATCGGAGCTGCGTCGTGTGCTCGATCCGCACGCGTTCCTGAGCGCCAAATTGCTCGAGCAGAAGCAGCGGCACGCCAAGTTCGAGGACACCCCATTTGCCCTCGAGCCCAACTGCAAGGAAAGTCCCGGCGGGCTGCGCGACCTGCAGATCCTGCTGTGGCTCGCGCAGGCGGCCGGCCTCGGCCGTTCCTGGAGCGACCTGGAGCGCAGCGGGCTGTTGACGCGGGAAGAGACTGCCACGCTTGCCAGAACCGAAGCCACGCTCAAGTCGATCAGGGCGCGGGTACATCTGGTCGCCGGCCGGCGTGAGGATCGGCTGCTGTTCGACGTGCAGCGCGCGGTCGCCGAGGCCTCTGGAATCAAGGGCACTGCGGCTCGGCTCGCCAGCGAAGTGCTGATGCAGACCTACTACCAGGCTGCCAAGGCCGCCACCCAGCTGAACTCGATCGTGACACTGGCGATCGAGCGGCGGCTGAGCCCGCGCGATCCGTCCCCCGCCATCCCATTGGACAGCGTTTTCATTTCGCGCGACGAGTTGCTCGATATCTCCGAGGCGGCGACTCTGAAGCAGCAACCCTCGGCGATCCTGCGCGCCTTCCTGCTGCTGCAGCGCCATCCCGAGCTGAAGGGGATGTCGCCCGCCCTGCTCAGGGCCATTTGGCACGCGGGTCCTGCGATGGATGGGGCTTTTCGCGGCGATCCGATCAACCGGCAGTGCTTCCTGAGCATCCTTCAGGAGCCGCGCGGCGTGGTGCATGAGCTGCGGCGGATGAATCAGTGGTCGGTGCTGGGCGCCTACCTGCCGGTGTTCCGGCGCATCGTCGGCCAGATGCAGCACGACCTGTTTCACGTGTACACGGTCGATCAACACATTCTGATGGTGGTGCGCAACCTGCGGCGGTTCACGCTGTCGGAGTTCGCCCACGAATATCCGTTGTGCAGCCAGTTGATCGCTGATTTTGCGCGGCCTTGGCTGCTGTACGTCGCTGCACTGTTCCATGACATTGCCAAGGGTCGCGGCGGCGACCACAGCCATTTGGGGGCCAGGGACGTGCGGCGCTTCTGCCGCGATCACGGCATCGTGGAAGAGGACGAGGAATTGGTCATTTTCCTGGTGCGGCATCACCTGACGATGTCCCAGGTGGCGCAGAAGCAGGACGTGAGCGATCCCGCCGTGATCGAGCGATTCGCGCGGCTGGTCGGGTCCGACCGGCGCCTGGTGGCGCTGTACCTGCTGACTGTCGCCGATATTCGCGGCACCAGCCCGCGAGTGTGGAGCCCCTGGAAGGCGCGGCTGCTCGAGACGCTGCTTCGCCTGACCCGGCGCGCGCTGGGCGGGGAAGCCCGTCCGGCCGACGCCGAATTGGAGGGGCGCAAGCAGGAGGCGCTGCGCATCCTGCGCCTGTACGGCCTGTCGGAACATGCACACGAACCCTTGTGGCGCGAGCTGGACATCGTCTATTTCCTGCGGCACTCTGCCCACGACATCGCATGGCACGCCCGCGCATTATTGGTGCATGTCAGCGCAGAGCGTCCGATCGTGCGGGCCCGGCTCGCTCCGGCCGGTGAAGGCATCGAGGTTTTGCTGTACGCGGGCGATCAGAAGGACCTGTTCGCACGAGCCTGCGGATACTTCGACAACCGCAGCTTGAGTATTCTGGACGCCAAAATCCACACCACGCGGCATGGTTACGCGCTCGACACGTTCCTCGTATCCGAGCGGGGGCACGGCACCCATTTCCGCAACCTGCTGGACCGGATCGAGGCCGAATTGACCGACTGGATGAGCAGGACAGTCGAACTGCCGCGGCCCGTGAAGGGGCGCCTGTCGCGGCAGTCGCGCCACTTCCCGGTTTCGCCGGCGGTCCATCTGGCCGCCGACGAATCCGGCCAGCACTACCTGTTGTCGCTGGTCGCCACCGACCGACTGGGGTTGCTGTATGGCGTGGCGCTGGTGCTCGCGCGCCACGGCATCAACGTGCAAACCGCCAAGATCCTGACGCTGGGCGAGCGCGTCGAAGATGTGTTCCTGATCGATGGGCCTGTGCTGGCGCAACCCAAAGGACAACTGCAGCTTGAGCGGGATCTGCTCGAAGCACTGTCGCCGTAACGCGATTAGATCGTCGCTTGATAGCTATTTATGCGTTAAAAAGCTTTTCAACGACGACAAAGAGCAGGTCGAGCCAGCGCTAGGGAGCGACTTCACGAGACGGCTCGGGCGCAGCCCTTTTGGCCAGGAAGCATGACCAGTTCTGCGGTGATCGGAAGCCAAGCCACGACGCCCGTTGCCAGCGAGCCGGGATCCGGTCCACGGCGGTTGACCGGAATGCGCTGGATCGCCATCGCGATCCAACTCACGTTTGTTTTGATCGTGTCTGCAGGCCTCGGCGCGCCCATTGCGCTGTTGCCGATCCTGGCGATCTGTGTGGTGCAGGCGGTGCTGAACCTGCCTGCCCTGTGGCGAAGCCTCTCGGCGCTGATCCCGGAGCCCGTGTCGGCGTTCGTGCAAATTCTGATCGATGTGGTCGCACTGACCGGCATCGCCTATTTCGCCGGCGGGGGTACCAACCCGGTCATATCGCTTTATCTGCCCCTGATTGCCGTGGCCGCTACCATCCTGCCGCCTCGGCACGCCACTGCCATTGCGGCCATTTCGATCGGCGGCTACTCCCTGGTGAGTCTGCTGCACGCCCCCACCCACGTGCACGATGCGGAGCAGGCATTCCGCAGTCACCTGATCGGAATGTGGGTGATCTTCGTGTGCTCGGCGCTGACCATCTCGTGGTTCGTGGTGCGGCTTAACGCGGCGATCCGCAACCGTGACGCGGCGTTGGCGACGGCGCGTGAGACCGCCCTGCGCAACGAGCGCGTGGTCGCCCTTGGAAACCTCGCGGCGGGTGCGGCGCACGAGCTGGGCACTCCCCTGGCGACGATGGCCGTTGTCGTGGGCGAATTGGCGGCCGATCCCTCGCTACCGCCGCAGGCAAGATCCGATATCGAGCTGGCGCTGACGCAGGTGCGGGAATGCAAGCGAATAATCACCCGCCTTGCGGCGCGCGCGGGCAGTTCGCGCGCCGAAGGCGTGCAGCCGGTGTCGGCCGACGCGTGGATCGGGCAACTGGTCGAGCGCTGGCGCCGCCAGCGCCCGCAGATCGAGCCGGAGGTTCGGATCCAGGGTTCCACCCCGGGTCCGCGCATCGCCGCGGACACAACGCTCGAGCAGGCGCTCTTGAACCTGTTCAACAACGCCGCCGATGCGAGTCCGCAGCATGTGGCCATCCACGCCGGCTGGGACGCGGACCACGTGCGGGTGGAGGTCCTGGACCGCGGCCGCGGCGTCCCGCCGGAGATCCTCGGGCGGCTCGGGCTCGACCTGGTTTCGACCCGCGAGGAAGGCGCAGGCATGGGCGTGGTGCTCGCCTTGTCCGCGATCGAGCACAGCGGTGGCACGTTGTCGATTACGGACCGGGCCGATGGCGGCACGCTGGCCGAGGTGGTGCTGCCGCTGGCCTCGATTGGTGCCGGAACGGAACGTGGCTGAGGGCGCCACTGGCGTCGCCGAACGCGGCGACTTGTTGCTGGTCGACGACGACGCGGTGTTTGCGCGCCTGCTCGGCCGCGCGCTGGACGCGCGCGGGTTCGCCGTGTGCGCCGCCACGTCCGCCGACGAGGCGCTGGACCAGCTCAATTCGGACCGCGGGCTTCGGCCCGATTTCGCGGTGCTCGACCTGAACCTGGGTGGCACCTCGGGCCTTAAGCTGATCGGCGCGGTTCGCCAGGCCAATCCGCACTGCCGCATCGTCGTGCTGACCGGGTACGCCAGCATTTCCACCGCCGTGGATGCGATCAAGCTGGGCGCCGATCAGTATCTGGCCAAGCCCACCGAGGTCGATGCGATCGTGCGCGCGCTGCTGGACGCCCAGGCGCCGGACCAGGACGACGCCGGCGACAGCACGCTGTCGGTTCCGCGCCTGGAGTGGGAGCACATCCAGCGCGTCCTGGCCGAGAACGGTGGCAACGTCTCGGCGACCGCGCGCGCCTTGAAGATGCACCGGCGCACGCTGCAACGAAAGCTGATCAAGCGCCCCGTGCGGGAATAGCGCTCCTTCGCGCTGCGCTCCGGAGGATTAAAACGTCTTGCGTATCCCCACCGAATAGATTTCCTTCGGGGTCAGCTGCACGCCGTTGACGTCCTGGAAGACCGGAAACTGCACGTACCCGTAGGCGCTGAACCCGGCCCCGAGGCGGGCCGATACGCCCGGCGCCAGGTACAGCAGATCGCCGCCGGTCAGCGGGCTGCCGTCGAATTCGACGTTGACCAGGTTGCCGGTGTCGACGTTGCGGTGGGCGTAGTTAACCTGGAACAGCGGGACGATGGCTTGGCCCATGTCGGCGTAGCGCAGACCGACATTGAGAGTCAGCGCATCGCCCGGCCGGTATCCGGCCTGCGAAGCGACCGCGTGCTGCCATAGCCCCTGCGCGAACCAGCCGAGCTTTTCGAGCCCGTCGCTGTAGAAACCCCCCAGCAACAGGTCGGTGGAGCCGGTTCCGGGCTGAAGGCTGGGATCGACTGTCCCGCCAGCGGGGCCGTTGAATGGCTCGTCGGTGACACTCGTCGGCAGCTTCACGCCCGCGATCACGCCGCTGCTCGCATCGGCGGCCAGACCGAGGGCCGAAAGCCCGACCTTGGCGAGCACGCGAGCGTCGCCCAGCGCGTCGAACTGGTTGAAGTTATAGCCGGCCTGCGTGCCGTCTTGCAGCGTCGTGTGGTAGCGATTGACGAACGGAACCTGCACCGTTACGCCCCAGTCGGCCGTGTTGTAGTCGACGCTGAACGTCGTGACGCGGCTCAAGGTCTGCAGCTCGACTTCGTTGCCCGTATGGCCGGAGGGATTGAGTATCGCTTCCGCGCGGGCCTGGTCGATGTTCTGCCGCCCCTCACGCATCTGGTTCTGGTCGAGGAAATCGAACGAAACGCCGACCGACCAGCCGGAAACCGATCCGGCCTGAGGGCCCAGCCAATCCTTGGACAAGGTGCACCCGCACGTCGCGCAGGCCTGCGCAGAGCCACCGTAGGCCGTCGCTGCCAGCGCGAAACTCAACGCGAGGCAGGCTCGAAGCCGGTGCTTGATGACTTGGGGCGCGAGTCGACCAGCGCCGCGCCGCGGCGAGCTTGCACTCATGGTGAGTCCTTACCGGATCTAAGGGGAGCGGGACGAAGCCGAGCGCCCTGCGACCCTGGCGTCGGCAACGATGCGCGAAAACAGATCGACGATC
>DATBCI010000010.1:0-2959 GCA_036270555.1 Burkholderiaceae bacterium | reverse complement strand
CTCTGAACCCGGTTCTCGTCGCACCTGGGTGCTCGCGATCACCCAGACGATTTTTTGCCGGCAAAGGCGACTACTCCACCTCGAACCCGTCCTCCACCTGCTCGGCGGCGCGCAGCACCGCACGCGCCTTGGCCTCGGTTTCCTGCCACTCCTTTTCCGGCACCGAATCGGCCACGATGCCGGCGGCCGCCTGGACGTATAGCACGTTGCCCTTGATGATGCCGGTGCGGATCGCGATCGCCAGGTCCATGTCGCCCGCGAAGCTCAGATAGCCGACCGCGCCGCCGTAGATCCCGCGCTTGCCGGGCTCCAGCTGATCGATGATTTCCATCGCGCGCACCTTGGGCGTGCCCGACAGGGTGCCAGCCGGGAAGGTCGCCCGCAGCACGTCGAAGTTGCCCATGCCGGGACGCAGCACCCCCTCGACGTGGCTCACCAGGTGCATCACGTGCGAATAGCGCTCGATCACCATCTGTTCGGTCACCTTGACGGTGCCGATGCGAGCGATGCGGCCGATGTCGTTGCGCGCCAGGTCGATCAGCATCAGGTGCTCGGCGCGCTCCTTGGGATCGGCCAGCAACTCGTCGGCCATGGCCGTGTCCTGATCGGCGTTACCGCCACGCGGCCGCGTGCCGGCCAGCGGCCGGATCGCCACCACGCGCACGTCCTGCCGCGTCTCGGCACGCACCAGAATCTCGGGCGAGGCACCCACCACGTGCACGTCGCCCAGATCGTAGTAATACATATACGGAGACGGATTCAAGGTGCGCAGCGCCCGGTACAGCGACAGCGGCGCGTCGGCGAACTGCTTGCTGATCCGCTGGCCGATCTGCACCTGGAAGACGTCACCGGCCTCGATGTACTGCTTGGCACGCCCCACGGCAGCCAGATAGTCGTCACGCGCGAATTCGCGCTGTTCCGGCCGGCGCATGCTGGCGCGCGTGTGGGGAGGCTCGACATGCCGTGCCAGGCGCGCCTTCAGCTCGCGCAGCCTCTCGCGCGCCCGCGAGTACCCCTCCGGCTGCGATGCATCGGCATACACGATCAGGTACGCGCGGCCGGTCAAATTGTCGATGACCGCGAGTTCCTCGGTCAGGACCAGATGGATGTCCGGCAGGCCCAGGTCATCCGGCTTGGTGCGTGCCAGCGTCTTCTCGATCAGCCGCACCGTGTCGTAGCCGAAATACCCGGCCAGGCCTCCGCAAAAGCGCGGCAGTCCCGGCCGCAGCGCCACCTTGAAACGCGCAGCGAAGCGTTCGATGAACGCCAGCGGATCGCCACGGTCCTCCTCGACCACCCGGCCATCGGTCACCACTTCGGTGCGATGGCGGGGCGCTTCGCCAGCGCCGTCGGCGATCGTTGCCCGCAGCGCCGTGCGAGCCGGCAGGCCGATGAACGAATAGCGCCCGAAGCGCTCTCCGCCGACCACCGATTCGAGCAGGAACGAGTTGCCGCTGGAACTCTGGCTGCGCACCAGCTTCAGATACAGGGAAAGCGGTGTGTCCAGGTCCGCGAAGCTTTCAGCGATCAGCGGAATCCGGTTGTAACCCTCCTTGGCGAGGGCGCGGAATTCGAGTTCAGTCATGACCGTCAAGCCCGATCAAGACCTCGCATGTTCCAGCCAGCGGGCCGCGTCGATCAGGCCGGGCACTATAGCATCGACCCCCGGCTCGTCCGCGAGCGAGGCCACCGATTCGCCTTCGTTGTAGCCGCTCTCGACCAGGATCACCCGCACACCGGCGGCGCGCGCGGCCAGCACGTCGTTGATCGAATCGCCGATCATCACGGTCTCGCCGGGGGTCACCCGGAGCCGGCTGCAGGCTTGCAGCACGATCTCCGGGTGCGGCTTGCGGTGCTGCACCTCGTCGCCGGACACGACCGCATCGAGCAACGTGCAGAGCCCGGCCCTTTGCAACAGCGGCAGCGTGAACTCGCTGGGCTTGTTGGTCACGCAGGCCAGCCGCCAGCCATGCTCGCGCAGGCGCTTCAAGGCGTCGGGCACACCCTCGAACACGACCGAGGCCTTGCCGTTGACCGCGTGGTAGTGGCGTGTAAAGGCGGCTCGCGCCGGCGCGAAGCGCTCGGGCGCCGCCTCGCCGTCCATCCGATCGGTCAGGCTACGATGCACCAGCACGTCGGCGCCCTTGCCGACGTATTCGGAAACTCTGGAAACTGGCAGCGCCGGCAGCCCGAAATCGGCCCGCATCCGGTTGGCCGCTTCAGCCAGGTCGGGCACGGTGTCCATCAGCGTGCCATCCAGATCGATCAGAACGGCGCGCAAATGTGACATCAGATGGTATGGCGGCGCATCGCCTTGCGGCGGGCTTCGGCGATCGCGTTGCGCATCGCGCCAATCGTGGCCTTGTAGTCGGACGAGCCGAAGATCGCCGAGCCCGCCACGAACGTGTCGGCGCCGGCCGCGGCGATCGCGCCGATGTTGTCGACCTTGACGCCACCGTCGATCTCCAGAAAGATGTCGCGCCCCGTCGACTGGGTCCAGGCATCGATCCGCGCGCGCGCGTCGGCCAGCTTGTTCAGCGCCTCGGTAATGAAGGACTGCCCGCCAAAGCCCGGGTTGACCGACATCAGAAGAATCAGGTCGAGCTTGTCCATCACGTGATCCATCCACGCCAGGGGGGTGGCCGGATTGAAGACCAAACCGGCCTTGCAGCCCTGGTCGCGGATCAGCGCCAGCGTGCGGTCGACGTGATCAGAGGCTTCCGGGTGAAACGTGATGATGTTGGCGCCCGCCTTGGCAAACATCGAAACCAGCGCATCCACCGGCGTCACCATCAGATGCACGTCGATCGGAACCTGTACGTGCGGCCGGATGGCCTCGCAAACCAGCGGACCGATCGTCAGATTCGGCACATAGTGGTTGTCCATCACGTCGAAGTGAATCCAGTCGGCGCCGGCCTCGACCACGTCGCGCACCTCCTGCCCCAGCCGGGAGAAATCC
>DATBCI010000009.1:0-2740 GCA_036270555.1 Burkholderiaceae bacterium | reverse complement strand
CTGGGCGATCGCGTCGGTAAATCCCCACGCACTGGCCGCAACGCCGCCGGCAATCGGCTTGCCGATCACCAGGATGTCCGGTTGCAGGCCGTGCAGGGCCGAGTACCCGCCGGCAGCGGTCGAGATCGTGTGCGTCTCGTCGACCAGCAGCAGCGTGCCGGCCGCTCGCGTCAGCCGTCGCAGCGCGTCGTGGTAGCCGGCCTGGGGCAACACCATGCAGCAGTTGGTCAGCACCGGCTCGGTGATCACGCACGCCACGTCGCGTTGCTCGAGCGCGCGTTCGAGCGCCGGCACGTCGTTGAACTCGACGACCCTGGTGCCGAGCGTGAGGTCTGCGAACTGGCCCATCAAGCCTGGTCGATGGATGGCCTGGCCCGATTGCAGCGACAGGTAGGTCTCATCGACGGCTCCGTGATAGCAGCCGTTGAACACCAGCGTGCGCGCCCGACCGGTCACCGCCCGCGTAAGGCGCAGGGCGAATCGATTCGCGTCCGACGCCGTGGTCGCGATCTGCCAGTGCGGCAACCCGAACCGCTCGCGCAGCAAACGTCCGGCCGCCCATGCGTCCTGGCTCGGCAGCATCGCGGTCAAACCGCGCCCGGCCTGCGCGCTCAATGCGCGAGCGACCGGTTCCGGCGAATGGCCGAACATCGACCCGCTGTCGCCCAGGCAGAAGTCGGCCAGCCGGTTGCCATCGATGTCGATCAACCAGGCGTCGTGAGCACGATCGACCACGGGCAGGAAGGGCACCGGCCAGTCCAGCATCCAGTGCATCGGCGTTCCGCCGTAGTAAGCGTTTGCCTCGCCCGGGCCTGCCTCGGCGAGCGCCGCCGACCTGGGCCGCGCTGCGCCATACCTCACCCGTTCGGCCTGAACGAACTCGTCCAGCCGATCGCGCCGCACGCCGCGCAAGCGTGGGTCCATGTCAGATCATCTCTCGCAAAGCCATCAGCCAGCGACCATATTATACGATCGTTCAAATTCATGTACAATGCACCTGAACCGGAGCCCGTCATGGCGCGCAAACTGGACAAGAGCAATGCCCACTGGAAGAAGGCCGCCACCCGGCTTCCCCTCGGAGTCGCCTCCAACTTTCGCTACTGGGGCGAGGAACGGACCATTTACGTGCAGTCGGGCCGCGGCGCGCGCATTACCGATCTTGACGGCAACCGCTACGTCGACTATCGCCTCGGCTATGGTCCCGCGATTCTCGGCTACGCCGACCCGCGCGTCGACGAAGCCGCACACAAGGGAATGGAGGTCGGCGGCGTTTTTGCCCTCTCGACCGAGCGCGAATACACGGTCGCGCAACGCATATCGAAGATGGTGCCGGCCGCCGAACTGGTGCGCTTCTCCAACTCGGGGACCGAGGCCGTGATGGCCGGTCTGCGGCTGGCGCGGGGCTACACCGGCCGCGACGACTACATCATTCTCGAAGGCGGATACCACGGGCTGTTCGACGCAGCCATGTGGTACACGCCGATGGAACAGTGGTCGCAAAAGGGAGAGCCCGAAGTGGTGCCCTACAGCGAGGGCATCCCGCTCGGCGTGCGCGGCTACGCACACTTCGTGCAGGCCAACGACATCAACGCACTCGAGGAAACCTTCAAGCGCACCGCGGGCCGGGTCGCGTGCATGCTGATCGAACCCATCATGGGCAATTGCCTCGGCATCGCCGCCGAAGCCGAGTACCTGAGGGCGGCGCGCTCGCTGTGCGACCAGTACGGGGTCGTCCTGCTGTTCGACGAGGTCAAGACCGGCTTTCGCGTGGCGCGCGGCGGGGTGCAGGAACTGTACGGCGTGAAGGCCGATCTGTGCACGTTCGCGAAGGCGGTGGCGAACGGTTATCCGATCGCGGTGCTCGCGGGTCGCGAGGACATCATGCGCAGGCTCGGCCGGGGCGTTGCTCATGGCGGCACGTATACGGCGCACTCCGTGTCGCTGGCCGCCGCCGAATGCTGCCTGCAAATCCTCGATGAAACCGATGCCCTGGAGCGTATCGCCGACTACGGCAAGCGGCTGATCAAAGGGATGAGCGAGATTCTTGCCGAGCGCGGCATCCCGCACAGCTTTGTCGGACACCCGTCGATGCTGGGGCTTTACTTCGCCGCCAAGCCGCCGCGCAACTATCGCGACTGGAAGAGCAGCGACTACGCGTTCTACGATGCCATGGCGCAAGTACTGCACGACGAGGGCGTGCTGTGCGAACCGGACTCGCGCGAGCCGTGGTTCGTCAGCGCCGCTCACGACGAATCGTGCCTGGCGGACACGCTGCGGGGATTCACGATCGCGGTCGACGCGACGCTGGAGTCGCGTGCGCCGATCCGAAGGTCGGCCTAGCTGAGAACCTGCAATACGTTGTTTCCGCCCGCAGCACTCCCCTCTCCCGCTTGCGGGAGGCGGGCCGGGGGTGAGGGTCTACCACGAAGGCGTCTTGGCATCGCGCACACCCTATCCCTCTCCCGCAGGCGGGAGAGGGATTTCCCGATCAGTTCGCGGCGGAGTGAGGTGACGACTCAGGCGATGCGGGGCCCGCGGGTCGTACCCAGCGCGCGATCGTGTCGAACATTTCATCCATGTCGATCGGCTTGGCGATATAGTCGTTCATACCGGCGGCGAGCGCCTTTTGCCGGTCTCCCACCATTGCGTTGGCCGTCATCGCAATGATCGGCAGGTGCTTGAAACGCGCCTGCTGTCGCAACCTGCGAGTTGCTTCGTAGCCGTCCAGCACCGGCATCTG
>DATBCI010000008.1:0-18542 GCA_036270555.1 Burkholderiaceae bacterium | reverse complement strand
GCTCGATCTGCAGCGTGGCGAACGCACCCATCAGTAGGTTTCCAGGTGCAGGCGCCCGTCGCGCTTGAGCACCACGGCGGTCGCGTCCCAGTCCAGCCCGTGTTGGAGCGCGACGTCCCGCAGCGCCAGCACGACGCCCTCCTCCATCGCTTTCAAGCCGCACACGTAGAAGCAGGTGTTGGGATCGGCGATCATCGGCGCAAGGTCGGCGCCGCGAGCGCGCATCAGGTCCTGAACGTAGACCTTGGGCTTGCCCGGCGCGCGCGACAACGCCAGGTTGATATCGATGAAATCCTTCGGCAGCGTCATCAACGGACCGAAGTATGGCAGCTCCTCCTTGGTGCGCGCCCCGAAGAACAGCATCAGGCGCCCGCCCGCGAACTTGCCGCTCTTGCGCAGCCGGCGCCGCCACTCGGTCATGGCCCGCATCGGCGCGCTGCCGGTCCCGGTACAGATCATCACGATGTTCGAACCGGGGTGGTTCGGCATCAGGAACGAGTTGCCGAACGGGCCGGTGACCTGGACCTTGTCGCCCACGTTCAAGTCGCACAGGTAGTTTGAAACCACCCCGTGGACCGGATTGCCGTGGTGGTCCTGCAGGACGCGCTTGACGGTCAGCGACACGTTGTTGTAACCCGGGCGCTCGCCGTTGCGCGGGCTTGCGACCGAATACTGTCGCGGGTGGTGCGCACGGCCGTCCGCGTCGGTGCCCGGCGGGATGATCCCGATCGACTGGCCCTCGAGCAGCGGAAATGGCATCGAGCCGAAGTCGAGCACGATATGGTGGGTGTCGTACTCGCGCCCGACCTCGGTGACGCGCACGTTGCCGACCACCGTCGCGGTGACGGACTTCCCGGCTGCCTTGGGTCCGTACAGATTGGTGTACGGATGAGCGGCCGACCAGGGCGGAATGGTTGCGCCGTAGCGCGCGCTGTCGAGAACCGCGCTGTCATCGTCGACCGAGGTGGGGAGCACCGGTGCGGCGGGTTGCACGGCGGGTTTTGTCTCGGCCGGGACACCCGCCGGACGCAGCTCCTCGGTCGCCAATGCGGGGGGCAGCGCGTCCCAACCGAGCTGCTCGCTCACGCTGTAGGCCCGACCGCGCGGCATCATGCGCCAGTTGTCGATCGCACCGGTGGGGCATGGCGGCACGCAGGCCATGCAGCTCTTGCACTGCTCGGCGTCGACGACGTAGTTGTGCGAGTCGTGGCTGATCGCGCCCACCGGGCAGGTCGCCTCGCAGGTATTGCACCGGATGCAGATCTCCGGATCGATCAGGTGCTGCCTGATCACCTCGGTCGCGGCCGTGTCCATCGCGGTCTCCGCCGTTACGGGGATGGCAGTCCTGCAAGCGAACCCATGTCTTGCAAGTTCACCCCCAGGCGCCCTCTAGTTGAAACGCACATATTGAAAATCGATCGGCTGGCGGTTGATCCCGATCATGGGCGGCGCGATCCAGTTTGCGAACCGGCCGGGTTCAGCCACCCGTCCCATCAGCGATGCGACGAAGCTGCGATCGGAGTCGGTCGGCAGCCAGCGGTCGATGTTTGCGTTCCATTCCGTGTCCGACACGACGGCGCCGTCCGGCGCAACCTTGACCTGGGCCAGCGTGCCGATCCGACGGTGGAACGCCTTGTGGGGTACCTTCAGCCGGAACCCGATGCCGGCCTTTTCGATCACCTTATTCCAACGCTCGACACCGGCGACCGAATCCTTGATGAAGTCGTCGCGCAGCACTTCGTTCAGCGCGTTGAGCATCGGCGCTTCCTTTTGGACGAGGCGCCCGCCCTGCACCTCGAGCACCGGGTAGGTGCTGCCGTGCAGTGCGTGGTCGTCGTTGCGCTTGCCTTCCTCGAAGCGGCCCTTCAGCCCGGCGCTGTAGAAGGTGGCGGCATTGCTCGATTGCTCGGCGCCGAACAGGTCGATCGTCACGCTGTAATGGAAGTTCAGGTAGCGCTGGATGGTCGGCAGGTCGATGGCGCCGGCGCCACGTACCTTGGCCGGATCGTCGCTTTTCATCTCGTTCATCACCTGGCAGGTGCGCTGGATCACGCGCGAGACGCCTGATTCGCCGACGAACATGTGGTGCGCCTCCTCGGTCAGCATGAAGCGCGTGGTGCGCGCCAGCGGATCGAAGCCGCTCTCGGCGAGCGCGCACAGCTGGAATTTGCCGTCCCGATCCGTGAAATACGTGAACATGAAAAGCGCGAGCCAGTCGGGCGTCTTCTCGTTGAAGGCCCCCAGGATGCGCGGCGTATTGGCGTCGCCGCTGCGGCGCTCCAGCAGCGCCTCGGCCTCGTCGCGGCCGTCTCTGCCGAAATGCTTGTGCAGCAGGTACACCATCGCCCACAGGTGGCGGCCCTCCTCCACGTTGACCTGGAACAGGTTGCGCAGGTCGTACAGGCTCGGACAGGTCAGGCCCAGATGGCGTTGCTGCTCGACCGACGCCGGCTCGGTATCGCCTTGGGTGACGATGATGCGCCGCAGGTTCGCGCGGTGCTCGCCCGGAACCTCCTGCCAGGCCGTGGCGCCGTTGTGGTCGCCGAAGTGGATCTTGCGGGCGGGATCACCGGCGTTCAGGAAGATTCCCCAGCGGTACTCGGGCATCTTCACGTATCCGAACTGCGCCCATCCGTCCGGGTCCACACGGGTCGCGGTGCGCAGGTAGACGTCCGAGGTCTGCGATCGCTCCGGGCCCATCTGGTTCCACCAGGCCAGATAGTTCGGTTGCCAGTGCTCCAGCGCCCGCTGCAGCGCGCGATCCTCGCTCAGGTTGACGTTGTTCGGGATTTTCTCGGCATAATCAATGGCGGTCATGCTGCAGTCTCCGTTTGCTTGTTTCTTTGCTGGTTTCCGTCGGGCGGCCCGGTCAGACGCGGTTCCAGTCGAAGGCCGCCTTCTCGCCCTTTCCGTACACCTTCAGCGCGCCCTTGTCGCCGATCGCGTTGGGTCGCTGAAAGATCCAGTTCTGCCAGGCACTGAGGCGGCCGAAGATTCGCGTCAGCATGTTCTCGTGCCCGTTGAAGCGCAGGTTCGCCTCCATGCCGGTCAGGGCGTCGGGCGACATCGCGGCGCGCTGCTCGAGCGCGAGCCGTATCTGATCGGCCCAGTCGAGGTCGTCGGGGTTGTCGGTGACCAGGCCGAGCGCCAGCGCGGCATCGGCGTCGAGCGGCTTGTCGGCGCGAGCGCGCACGGCATTCAAGGCGGGTGCTTCGTCGTAGAAGCGACGGCCGATCCGGCTCTGACCGGTCGCCATGCAATACCAGCCAAAATTCGCCTCGGTCACCACGATCCGCGGGGCGCGCGTCTCGTCGCTCGGCAGCGACAGGTGGTAGCTGCGATCGCAGGCCAGCGCCAGCTCCAGCAGGGTTCCCGCGAAGCACGATCCCGGCTCGATCAGCGCGAACAGGCTGCGCGAACACACGTCCAGCCGGCTGAAGGTCCGGCGCAACGACCCGATGGTCTCCCGCACCAGCCAGTGCTCCTTGTGCGCTGCGAGCGTGTCATCCATGGCCAGCACCTCGCCGTCGTCGCCTTCGGTCTTGATCAGCCAGGTGCCGATGTCGAGCTCGTTGGTCCGCATCGACAGGATCGCATCGTCCAGCTCGCGCGCCATCTGCAGCGGGTACCAGGATGCGCCGGCGGCGACGATCGACGCCGAGGTCGTCGGCTGCGGTCCACGCGGACCGCGCACGACGAAGGTCGCGCTGCGCCCTGGCCGATCGATCGTGACCGTCACGTTCCGGTAGCGCAACGCATCGGTCTCGATCGTGCGCTCGATCGGCGTCAGCGCCACGCCCTGCTGATCGCCGGGACGGTCGCTCAGCGCTGCCAGTGCGAGCGCGCGCTCGCGGACGGTGCGGGCGAACTCGGCCGGTTTCGCAATGTCGTCGACCAGCCGCCAGTCTTTCGCCTTCTGGCCCCGCACCCCTTCGGTGGTCGTGCAGAAGACATCCGCCAGGTCGTGCCGCACGTGGCGCTTGTCGGTGAGCCGCGTCAGTCCGCCCGTGCCGGGCAGTACACCGAGCAGTGGCACCTCGGGCAGGCTTACGGCCGACGAGCGATCGTCGACCAGCAGGATCTGGTCGCAGGCCAGTGCCAGCTCGTAGCCGCCGCCGGCACAACTGCCGTTGATTGCGGCGAGAAACTTCAGGCCGGAGTGCTTCGCGCAATCCTCGATGCCGTTGCGCGTCTCGTTGGTGAACTTGCAGAAATTCACTTTCCACGCGTGGCTCGACAAGCCCAGCATGAAAATGTTGGCGCCGGAGCAGAAAACGCGATCCTTCAGGCTGGTCAGCACGACGGCGCGCACCTGCGGATGTTCAAACCGGATCCGATTCAGCGCGTCATGCAACTCGATGTCGACGCCGAGGTCGTAACTGTTCAGCTTCAGCTTGTAGCCGGGGCGCAGCCCGCTGTTCTCGTCGAAATCCGCCGCCAGGGTCGCGACGGGGCCGTCGAAGAAGATCTTCCAATGACGATAGCGGGAGGGGTCGGTCTGGTAGTCGACGCGGGCGGTCGCGTTCATATGCGCTCCGAAGATATATGCATTATACTACTCGTACCAGTAATGGTACGCAAGATAGTGCATATTCTCTAAAGGGTAAAGAGCGTCAGTTCATCTCCCTGGCCGCTTGTCAGGCAGGCAGCTGGAGGGTGTTGCGCACGATTTCACGCAGCGCGAGAAAGGTCGGCTCCAGTGCTTGCGAGCTGGTATCCAGCCTGAATTCGGCTTTTGCGTAAAACGGCGAGCGCGCCGCCAGGATCTGCTTCAAGTCCTCGATGGCCTCGGCGCTGCCTCCCATTGGGCGCAGGTCCCCCTGTGCCGTGACGCGCTGGATGTGATCCTGCGGATGGGCATGCAGCCACACCGTCGTGCAATGGGCCAGCAGCTCGTTGAAGCTCGCCGGATCGGACACCAGGCCGCCGGGTGTGGCGATCACCGCTTCCGGATAGATCTGAATCACCTCTTCAAGGGCGCGCCGCTCGTAGCGGCGATAGGCGTTCATGCCGTACAGGCCCTGGATTTCGGCAACGCTGCAGCCTGCAAGCTTCTCGATCTCGCGGCTCAGCTCGACGAACGGAAAGCCCAGGTCCTCGGCCAGCATACGCCCCAGCGTCGATTTGCCTGCCCCGCGCAGACCCACCAACGCGATGCGAGAGCTGCGCTGCTCATTGGAGCCGCCGGTTCCCAGCAGTTCCCCAATGGCGACGCGCACGCGGCGCAGGGTGGTTTCATCGCATTGCTCGAGTTGCTCGCGTATCAGCAGCCACTCGGGCGATGAGGTCGTCACATCGCCGATCAGTTCCGCCAATGGGTACCGCAACGCCGCGGCAACCTGCTGCAACACCAGGATCGATGCGTTGCCGATGCCGTATTCGAGGTTTGCCAGGTAACGCTCGGAGATGTCGGCGGCTTGGGCCAGCGTCTTGCGGGTCAAGCCCCGGCGCGCACGCAACCCGCGAACCCGTTCACCCAGGGCGACCAGATGCGGGTTCTTGGCCTCTGCCGCGTTCCTGGTCTCTCCCCTGAGCGACTTCTCGGGCAGCGAGTCCTGCCCAAGTTCGGCAGGTCGCCGGCTTAAGGCGCCATCCTGATGATGAACTATAGTGCTTGACATCAGTACCTCTGCGATATATCTTGCCTACAAGCACAATAATTCATTGAACTTGCCCGCGCAAGCATTCCGAGGCAAGGTCGGATGAGCGAACTCCTTCGCAATTACGTATCCGGGCGGTGGGTTGCGGGCCAGGCGGACGGCACCGCGCTCGTCGATCCTGTGCTGGGCGTCGAGCTGGCGCGGGTTGACGCATCGGGCCTGGACCTGGCAGCCGGCCTGGCCTACGCGCGCCAGCAAGGGGGCCCTGCTCTGCGCGCCATGAGCTACCGCGAGCGCGCGGCGGCGCTCGCGGCCGCGGCCAAGGTTCTGCACAGCCACCGCGACGAGTACTTCTGAATCGCCACGGCCAACAGCGGCACGGTGCGCGATGACTCGGCGATCGACATCGACGGCGGCCTGTACACGTTGGGCTACTACGCGAAGCTGGGCGAAGGTCTTGGAGACCGCCACGCTCTGCTCGATGGCGAACCGGCGCGGCTCGGCAAGGATCCGGCATTCCAGTCCCAGCATCTGCTGGTGCCGGCGCGCGGCGTCGCGCTGCTGATCAATGCGTTCAATTTTCCGAGTTGGGCGCTGTGGGAGAAAGCGGCGCCCGCGCTGCTGTCGGCGGTTCCGGTGGTCCTGAAGCCGGCGACGGCCACGGCTTGGCTCGCGCAGAGAATGGTGCGGGACGTGGTTGATGCAGGCGTGCTTCCGGTGGGCGCGTTGTCCGTCATCTGCGGGCGTGGCCAGGCGGCACTGGATGCGCTGGAGCCGTTTGACCTGGTCTGCTTCACTGGCTCGGCGGAAACGGCGGCGCAAATACGATCGCATCCGGCGATCGCGCAGCGCTCGGTGCGGGTCAACGTCGAGGCCGACAGCGTCAACGCGGCGCTTCTGGCACCCGGCGAGCAGGCGAGCAGTCCCACGTTCGACTTGCTGGTCTCGGAAGTGATCCGCGAGATGACGGTCAAGTCGGGACAGAAATGCACGGCGATCCGCCGCATCTTCGTTCCTGCGGCGCTGTACGACGCTGCGGCGCAGGCCATCAGCGGGGGCCTGGCGCGCGTCGTCGTCGGCAATCCGCGCAGCGAGGGCGTCCGAATGGGAGCGCTGGTCAGCCGATCGCAGTTGGCGGCGGTCGGCGCCGGGCTGCTGCGCTTGCGCCAGCACACCGAGTCACTGCACGACGGCGACAGCCACGCACTGATCGACGCCGACCGTGTGGTGTCCTGCTGCGTCGGCCCGACGTTGCTCGGCGCGCGCGACGCGGGCGCGGCCGGCCTGGTGCACGATCTCGAGGTGTTCGGGCCGGTTGCGACGCTGCTGCCGTACCGCGACCGCGAGCACCTGCTGGATCTCGTGCGGCGCGGCCACGGATCGCTGGTGGCATCGCTGTTCGGAAGCGACGCCTCGGAGCTCGCCGGGCTTGCGACCGAGTTGGCGGACTCCCACGGTCGTATCCACGTCGTCACGGAGGAGGTCGGACGCTCGCATACGGGACACGGCAATGCGATGCCGCAATCGATTCACGGCGGACCGGGGCGTGCCGGCGGCGGCGAGGAGCTCGGTGGGCTGCGTGCCCTGAGCTTCTACCACCGCCGCGCCGCCGTGCAGGCCAGTAGCACGGTGCTGTCCGCGCTGCAGCCGCCACGAACCTGAGGTGGTGCGGCGCACAGAGGTTTGTTGTTCACACTCCGCCACAGGATGCCTGCTTACAAGATGGATCACCACGTCGGGAGGACACATGTCGCATCGAGGCCGTAGTCAGTACCTGGCGGCGCCGCTCGCCGCCGTTGCTTTTGCCACGCTGTTCGCTGGACCCGCGCACGCCGAGTCGTGCAGCGATCTTTCGAATCTCGTATTGCCGGACGCGACCTCGATCACGGCGACCATGGTCCCGGCCAACACGTTCAGCCTGCCACCGCCTTTTCCGGGCTTGCCCCCGGGGCCCGCGGTGCCGGTCGCCTTTTGCCGCGTGCAGATTACGGTTGAACCTCAGATCCAGATCGAGGTCTGGTTGCCGCCCGCATCCAGTTGGAACCACCGCTTCGAGGCGGTCGGTGGCGGCGGCTACGCCGGCTCGATCTCCTACTCGGCGCTGGCGACGGCGGTCACAGGTGATGCGGTGACCGGCCAGTACGCCACCGCGTCGACCGACACCGGTCACCCGGTGGCCGGTACCGCCAACGGACAAGGCGGTGCGGACGGCGCGCAGGGTGGCGGCGGGTTCGCCTTGAATCCGGCCAACGACACGCTGAACGAAGGACTCATCGTCGACTTTGCCTCACGCTCGGAGCACCAGATGACGGTGAAGGCCAAGGCCGTCATCGAGGCGTACTACGGCGAGCCGCAGCAATTCGCGTATTGGAACGGCTGCTCGACCGGAGGCCGGCAGGGATGGATGGAAGCCCAGCGGTTCCCGGACGACTACGACGGCATCCTGGCCGGGGCGCCGGCCTTCAACTGGGACCGGTTCATCCCGGCAGAACTATGGCCCGAGCTCGTGATGAATCTCGAGGTGGGAGCGCCGGTCTCGCAAACGAAGCTCAACGCGGTGAACGTGGCGGCCATCAAGGCGTGCGACGGAGGCAACGGCGTCATCGATGGCGTGATCGACGATCCCCGCAGTTGTCATTTCGACCCGCACGCGCTCCAATGCGGCAAGCCGGGCGCGCCGACCGACGGCACCTGCCTGTCGAAGTCTGAAGCCGATGCCGTCCAGCACATCTGGCAGGGCGCGCGCGGGCCGGGTGGCGCGTTCCTGTGGTATGGCCTCGAGCCCGGCGCTTCCTTTGCCGGTCTCGCGAATACGAACCCATTCACCATCACCCTGGACCACTGGCGCCTTTGGATTCAACAGAATCCCGCCTTCGATTGGCACACGTTGAATGTCGCGAGTTTCAGCACCGGCTTCGAGCGATCGCAGGACAAATTCCACGAAGTCATCGGCACCGACGACCCGGATCTTTCCGGGTTCCGTCGCCACGGCGGCAAGATCATCACGTATCACGGGTGGACCGATCAGCTGATCTTCCCGCGTGGGTCGATCGACTATTTCGGCCGCGTGGTTGCTGCCAACGGCGGCCTCCAAAACGTGCGCGAGTTCGATCGGCTCTTCATGGTGCCCGGCATGAACCACTGTGCCGGTGGTGCCGGCGCCGCCAATTTCGGACAGTCCGGTGTCGTTCCAGTGTCGCTCGACGCGCAGCACGATGCGGTGCTTGCCCTGCGGCGGTGGGTTGAGGAAGGCGTCGCACCCGACAATTTCGTCGCGACCACGGACCCGCAGCCGCTCCATGCTCAGGAAAACCCCACCAACCCGGCGACCTTCACCCGCTTGCTGTGCCCCTTCCCCGAAGTTGCCCGATACAGGGGAGGCGATCCGAACAGCGCCGACTCTTTCGCCTGCGTCGCCAAGGACGAATGATCGCGACGCCGACGATCGGGATCGCAACACGGTGATCACGCCCAAGGGCCGGCCGCTTAGGCCGGCCTTTGGGCTTGCGGCCGCGGCCGCGGTTACGGGCGGTTTACAGACCGCCTCCGATGCACGATGATGAGCGGGCCGCCGGCGCCGGCGTTGTCCGGCCCGCAAGTACCTGTCTGCACAGCAGAGTGCAGCAGCAGAGTGCAGCACCAGAGTGCAGCAGAGTGTCTCGATGCCCGGGACCGTCAGAGCGCCCTTCCCTACCGTTGCCGCTGTCGGGCTAGCGACCGCGATGTTGTTGGCCGTTCAATCGTACGCAGCCGACGACGACGCTTCGTTCACCTCGCAGTCGGTGCCCGAATCCATGGCGGCCGGCACGCGGGTCTTCGTCTCCCTGACGTTCGTGAACAGCGGCACGACCGCCTGGACGCCTTCTGGCGGTTACCTGCTCGCCTCGCCTGACCCGGGTACTGGTGCGGCCTGGGAGGTGTCGTCGGTCGCGTTGCCTTCCACGGTGGCTGCTGGCTCGAGCGTGACGTTCAGTTTCAGGGTCACGGCTCCCGGAACACCCGGCACCTACAACTTCCAGTGGCAGATGCAAAGCGCAACGAGGTTCTTCGGGGCGACGTCAACCAACGTCGCCGTCAGGGTGCTTGCGTCCCCGTCCAGCTCGCTCACAATTCCGACAGACGGTCCTCGTGCAATTACGGCTTGCGGAAAACGAGGATGAACTGGTCCGTCCTCGTGCGGATGGCGGGATCGAAGATCGGCTTGCTGTGGTCGTCCGCCGGATTGCGCAAAAGGTCGCTTTCGTCAACCCGCTTGAAGCCGGCCGCGGTGACCTCCTGGATCACCGTCGCTTCATCGATCCGATGAAGCTCGGGCGACGTGGTGGCGCCCGTGCCCGGTGCGGCGGCGTGATCGGCGATCAAGTAGATGCCGCCCGGCTTGAGCGAATCGAACACCAGTTTGTTGAACGCCATCATGTCGACCTTTGCATACTTCGGAATATGCAAATCGTGGTAGTTCTGCGTGGTCCAGAACAAGTCGACTTTCTCGGGCAGGTGGAACGTTCCGAGCGGCGCCAGATCGAGCACCACATTGCCGCGGCCCGCCTCCTTCAGTATCGCTTTGGTGGCTTCGACGTTGTCATTGCCCCAAGTGGTGGTTTCGAGCGCGTAGACCTTGCCGTTGGGGCCGACGACGTCGCTCAGCAGGCGCGTGTAGTAGCCGCCCCCGGGAAGATATTCGCCAACGACTTCGCCCGGCCTGACGCCTGCAAAGGCGAGGACCGCCGCCGGTTTGCGAGCGGAGTCGAGCTTGCGATCCACCTCGGGTCGCGATGAATCGGCAACCGCCTTGGCAATCTCGTCCGAAACCGCCGCGGTCGCGCCGGCGGGTCCCGTGATGGTCGCGATCCAAACGACGGATACGGCGGCCGTCAGCGCATGCAGCTTCATCGTGGCCTCCTCCGGGTCGGACCGGGCAGCAGCTGGAACAGGGTGGCGATCATGTCACGCCGTCGAGCGCGCGGGAGGCAAATGCGACGAACGCCCTATGGAAGGGCACAGACCCGCCGCACGAAGGGACCAACCGCGGCCAGTACTGCCTCGGGCTGATCGCGGTGCGGCGAGTGGCGGCACTGCGGGAGCTTGACCAACTGGGTGTCCGCCACCTGGCGGCCAATGCGGTCGATTTGTTCCATCGTGCCGTACTCGTCATCCTCGCCCTGGATCGCGAGCACGGGGCACCGGATCCGGGGCAGGTATTCCTCGATGTTCCAATGCAGGAACTCCGGATGCAGCCAGATATCGTTCCAGCCCCAGAAGGCGGACTCCACGTCGTCGTGATGCCGGGCCAGCCGGTGCCGCAGGTCGGTGGATTGGTAGGCGGTTCTCGCCTGCGCGATGCTGGTGACCGAAACCTGTTCCACCATCACATGGGGCGCCATCGCGATGACGCCATGCAGCGGGCACAGCGTGCCGCCCGCGAAGATCAGTGCGATCGACCCACCGTCGCTGTGCCCGAACAGGATCGGGCGTTCGATCTGCAGCGCGTCGAGCAAGGCAGGCAGCGTCACGAGCGCCTCGTCGTGCATGTAACGGACGTTGCGCTGGGTATCGATCGGATCGGACTTGCCATAGCCGACGCGCGAATAGGCGAGCACTTCGCAGGCCGTCCAATCGGCGACCCGCTGAGGAAAGTCGCGCCACATCGAGACGGATCCGAGCCCTTCGTGCAGCATCACGATCGGGGGCATGCCCTCCTCCGCCCTGCGGGCTTCAGAGGGCAAGAGCCGCACGACCTCGAGGCGGCGCCCATGGATTCGAACCTGTGTCGAGCTCGGCGGGTTCACTCAGACTCCCAAATGCCGGTGAATCAATCCGGGTTCGTCGTGCAGGCGATCGCTGGCGCCCTCGAATACGACCGTGCCCTTGACCAGGATCACCGACCGGTCCGAAAGCGAGGTGATCACGCGCTGGTTCTTGTCGACCACCACGGTGGCGATGCCACTGGCGCGAATTTCGCGCACGATCTGCCAGATCTCGCTGGCGAGCAACGGCGCCAGCCCTTCGGTGGCTTCGTCCAGGATCAGCAGGTCGGGGTTCGTCATCAGTGCGCGCGCGATGGTCAGCATCTGCTGCTCGCCACCCGACAGGTGCCCGCCGCCGTGGTCGATGCGATTCAGGAGCGGCGCAAAGGTGGCCACCACGCGCTCCAAGGTCCAATCGCGCCGCCCGTCAACACCTGCGCGCGCCGCCATGACCAGATTCTCGCGCACGGAAAGGTTCGGAAAGATGCCGCGACCTTCCGGCACGTACGCGATGCCACGCCGCGCGATGCGATGCGCCGGCGCTCCGGTCATTTCATCGCCTCGCACCCGCAACTGCCCACGGCGCGGCCTGATGAGCCCCAGCAGAGTCTTGAGCAAGGTGGTCTTGCCCATCCCGTTGCGCCCCATCAAGGCGATCGTCTCGCCGCGTGCGACCCGGAAATCGACCCCATGCAGAACGTGACTGCTGCCGTAGTAGCAGTGCAGGCCGCGCCCTTCGAGCAGCAGTTCAGCCATCGCGTGAGGTCGCAACGGGCGGCGCAGCGGGCGGCGCACTGGCCACGGGTGGCGCCGCGTCGCTGAGGTCGTGACCGAGGTAAGCGAGCCGCACGTTCAGGCTGCTGCGGATGTGCTCGGGAGATCCGCACTCGAGCACCCGGCCGTCAACCAACACCGTGATGGTATCGGCGAGCTCGAACACGGCATCCATGTCGTGCTCGACCAGCAGGATCGCGTGGTGCGGGCGCAGTGTCTTGAGCAGCGCGACCATCCTGGCCGATTCGTCACTCCCCATGCCGGCCAGCGGTTCGTCGAGCAATAACACCTGCGCCCCGGTTGCCAGCACCATCGCGATCTCCAGCTGGCGCTGTTCGCCGTGGCTGAGCGTTCCGGCGACGCAATCCGCGCGCCCGCTCAGGCCGATCTGTTCGATCGCCGCGTTCGCGCGTTGCAGCAGGTCGGGTCTGCTGCGGGCGTCGCTGAAAACGCGCCATGGCCGCGGCGCGCGCGATTGGGCGGCAAGGCGGCAGTTTTCGAGAGCCGTGAACCCGGCGAAGAGGTCGCTGCGCTGGAAGCTGCGGCCGATGCCGGCCCGCGAACGCCGGCACGCATCCAGGCCGGTGATGTCACGGCCGCCGAGCAGGATCCGGCCTGAGCTGGGCGTCAATTCGCCGGACAGAAGATTCACGCAGGTCGACTTGCCGGCACCGTTAGGTCCCAGCAACGCATGCACCTTGCCACGCTCGAGCGCGAGGCTCACATCCCGGTTGGCGACCAATCCGCCAAAGCAGTGCGTCAGCCGATCGGCGACCAGCACCGGCTCATTCATTGCGGTTGCGCACGCGGGCGAGTGCGTGGCCGATGCGCCCCGGAAGCCGCGCGAGACCTCCCGGCAGAGCGATCACCGCCAGCACGATCACCATGCCCATTGCGAGTTGCCAGTGCCTGGTCAGACTCGAAAAGGCCTCGTGCATGCCGACCAATGCCAGCGCACCCATCACCGGTCCGGTCAAGGTGCCGATTCCGCCCAGGATCACCATCAGCAGTACGTCACCCGATTGGTGCCAGGCCATCAGCTCGGGTGTCACAAACCCGTACAGCACGGCGTACAGGAAGCCCGCGAGTCCTGCCAGGCCGCCGGCCAGGGTGAACGCCGCCAGCTTGTAGTGAAAGGTCCGGTAGCCGAGCGACTGCATTCGATGCTCGTTGCTGCTAATTCCCATCAGGGCACAGCCAAACGTCGAGCGCAGCGTCCGCGCCAGCAGCAGATAGGTCCCCAGAGCCAGGGCGGCAACAAAGTAATACAAGTGGCGGGCGTTGCCGAGATCGAACGGCTTGAAGCCCAAAAGGCTCGCATCAGGTCTGAAGTTCACGTAAATGCCGTCCGAGCCGCCGCCGATCCCGGTGTCGTGGAACACGTAGTACACCATCTGCGCGAAAGCGAGCGTGACCATGATGAAGTAGACGCCGCGCGTTCGCAGTGCGAAGAAGCCGATCGCCAGCGCGGCGAGTCCCGCCGCGCCGATCGACGCCGGTAACGCGATCCAGAGGCTTGCGCCTTCGAGGCGTGGCGTCAACAGGGCGAGCGCGTAGGCTGCAACGCCAAAGTAAGCCGCGTGACCGAAGCTGACCAGTCCGCTGAAGCCCACCAGCAAATCAAGGCTCATCGCAAAGATCGACAGCACCAGCGCCTTGGTCGCAAGCTCGGTGTAGAAGGCCGACCCGAGCAGCGGCACCGCCAGCACGGCCGAGCAAACGGCAAGTTGGCCCAGCCTGGCGGCGACCCGGTTCACGAGCCGACCTTCTTTCCGAAGATCCCTTGCGGGCGCAACAGCAGCGCAGTGGCCATCACGCCGTACACGGCAAGTCCGGCGAAATCCGGCAGCAGCACCTTGCCGAATGTGTCGGCAAAGCCCACCAGAAGCGAAGCGAGAAAGGCGCCCCAGACAGAGCCGATGCCACCGATCACGACGATCACGAATGACACGATCAGCACCTGGCTGCCCATGTCCGGGAACACCGACGAGATGGGCGCTGCCAGCATTCCGGCGAGCGCCGCGAGCGCGACGCCGAGTGCGAACACGATCCGATACAGCAGATCGATATTGACGCCGAGCGACTGGATCATGTCGCGGTCGTGACTGCCCGCCCGAATCATCATGCCCAGGCGCGTGCGCCGGATCAGCAGGGTGAGGCCGGCCGCGATCGCGATGCAGGCCACCGAGACCGCGATTCGGTAGACCGGATAGCTCAGCGTTTCGTTCAACGCGATCGATGCGCGCAGCAGCGCCGGAATCGGTACACCGTGAACATCGTCACCGACCGCAAGGCTGCGCAAATCCTCGAAGATCAGTATCAGGCCATAGGTCAGCAGCACCTGCTCAAGATGGTCACGCCGGTACAGCCGCGCGAACAGCAACCATTCGAGGGCGGCGCCAAACGCCAGCGCGAGCGGCACGCCGAGCGCGATCGCCAGCGGCAGGCTGCCGGTCATGCGGGTGAGCACGAATGCGGCATATGCGCCCAGCATGTAAAAGCTGCCGTGCGCCAGGTTGATGATGCGCATCATGCCGAACACCAGGGTCAGTCCGCTGGCCACCAGGAAAAGAAGCAGCCCGTACTGAACGGCGTTGAGCACCTGGATCAGCAGCGAGGTGATGTCCATCAACGTCCGCCGGCCGGCGCGCAGCGCCGGACAGATCGCCAGAAAGCGGCCGGCCAGATCGCCAAAAAGCGCCGGACGGTCACATCTTGCAGCCGCGCGCGGGATCGGCCAGCGCTCTGGCGACGGTGTCGATCACCTTGTTGTCGTGCCCATCGGCTTTACGAAGGTAGAAATCCTGCACCGGGTTGTGCGCCGGTGACAACGAAAACGGGCCCCGCGGGCTCTGGACCTTGGCCGCTTCCAGCGCCTTGATCAGGTCGTCCTTCCGGCTCACATCGCCCTTGACGGCCGTCAGGCCCGCCCCGAGCAGTTGCGCGGCGTCGTAGCCCTGCACTGCGTACACATCCGGCTGCGTCTTGTAGGCCTGCACATAGCCTGCCCGGAACGCCTTGTCCTTCGCACTGTCAAGGCCGTCGGCGTAATGCAAGGCCGTGAGCAGCCCCTGCCCGGCGTCGCCCATGGCTTCCAAGGTGCCGTCGGTCAGAAAGCCAGGTCCGTACAGCGGAATCGAATTCCTCAGCCCGGCGGCGGCATAGTCCTTGACGAACTTGGCCGCGCCCGCGCCGGCGAAGAACACGTACACCGCTTCCGGTTTGATCGACGCGATCTCGGTCAGGAACGGCTGAAACTCAACGTTCGGGAACGGCAACGTCAGTTCCTTGACCACCTTGCCGCCGGCCTTTTCAAAGGCCTCCTTGAACCCGTCAACCGATTGCTGGCCGGCTGCGTACTTCCAGGTCAGGGTCACCGCGCTCTTGTGCTTGCGGCCTGCATATTCGCCCATCGCATACGCGGGCTGCCAGTTCGTAAAAGACGTGCGAAAAAAGTTGGGTGCGCACAAGGCTCCGGTCAGTTCGTCGGCACCGGCGTTCGGATCGATCATCAGGGTGCCGGTCTCGCGGGCGACCTTGGCCATCGCGAGCGCGACCCCCGAGTGCACCGTGCCGACCAGCACATCAACCTGATCGCGCTTGACCAGCTTGTTGACGTTCTCGATCGCCTTGGACGGATCCGATTCGTCGTCCACGACGAAGTATTCGACCTCGCGGCCGCCAAGCTTGTCGCCGCTTTCGGCGACATACTGCTTGAAGCCATTCGTGATCGCGTTTCCAAGCGCCGCATAGGTACCCGTGTACGGCAGCATCAGGCCGATTTTCAACTTGCCGATCCCTTGCGGCTGTGCCGTCGAGGCGACCATCGCCGTCAGTACCGCCACTGCGACGAGCCCGACCTCAAACTTGATCCTGGTCATCGTGTCCTCCTCCCTGCTCCTTGGTTGTGGCCGTTATCACTTGTATCGTGCAGCGTCGATTACCCGGCCTCTGGCACCCGCTCGCGCCCGCTGTGCCGGTCACGAGCCGTTTCGCCGGCCGGCATCGATTTTTGCGACGCGTGCCCGCAGTTTGAAGCGCTGTATCTTGCCGGTCGCGGTCTTCGGCAGTTCGTCGATGAACTCGAACCAGCGCGGGTACTTGTGCGGTGCCAGCAGACCTTTGACGTGCGCCTTGAGTCGATCGGCGAGCTCCGGCGTGCCGCTGAGGCCGGGCTTGAGCACGACGTAAGCTGCTGGCTTGATCAAGCGGTCGCTGTCTTCGCGGCCGATCACAGCAGCCTCGAGAACGCATTCGTGGGTCACCAGTGCCGCCTCGACCTCCGCCGGCGATACGTATAAGCCGCTCACTTTCAACATGTCGTCGCTGCGACCGCAATAGACGTAGTAGCCGTCCTCGGTGCAGGTGTACTTGTCGCCGCTGCGGGTCCAGGTGCCCATGAACGTGTTGCGGCTCTTGTCGCGATTGTTCCAGTACATGGCTGCCGCAGTGGGACCTGCGACCTGCAGCTCACCCGGCACGCCCGGAGCGGCCGGCCGCCCGTCGTCATCGATCAGGCGGATCTCGTAGCCGGGCACGGGCCGGCCGGTTGTGCCGTAGCGCACATCCTCCGGCCGATTCGACAGGAAGATGTGCAGCATCTCGGTGGAGCCGATTCCATCCAGGATGTCGACCCCGAAATGCCGCTTCCAGCGTTTGCCGATCTCCTCGGGCAGCGCTTCGCCTGCGGAGGGGCAGCGGCGCAGCCGCAGCTCCTCCCGCCCCGGCAACTCGGCGTTGGCCAGCATCGCAGCATAAAGCGTCGGCACCCCGCAGAAGATCGTGGGACGATGGGCGCGCATGCGCTGGAACACGGCCGCCGGGGTAGGACGCTCGGCCATCAACACCGTGGTGGCCCCGACCGACATCGGAAAACTCAGTGCGTTGCCGAGGCCGTAGGCGAAGAACAGCTTCGCGGCCGAGAACACGACATCGCTCTGCTCGATTCCGAGCACCGGACCCGCGTACAGCTCGGCGGTCTGGATCATGCTCGCATGCACGTGCACCGTGCCCTTGGGGGCCCCGGTCGAGCCCGACGAGTACAGCCAGAAGCAAGGTTCATCGCAGCTTGTCAGCGCGATCGGAAATTGAGTGGGGGCCGCCTCGATCAAAGGCGCCAGCGCATCAGGGCCGGCCGGCCCGTGAGACACCAGCAGCCGCTTCAAATGCGGCGCTTTCTGGCGCAGCGGCTCGAACAGGGGCAGCAATGCCGCCGACACGACCGCAACCTGAGCGCGGCTGTCGGTCAGCATGTACTCATAGTCGGCGCCGGTCAGCAGGGTGTTGATCGCCACCGGTACCACGCCCGCCTTGATCGCCCCCAGGAACACGGTTGGGAAGTCGATCGTGTCGTGCAGACAGAGCAGGATGCGCTGCTCCGGCTGCACTCCCAGCTGGTTCAGCACGTTGGCAAAGGCCGAAGTGCGACGGTCGAGCTCCGAATAGGTGCAAATCCCGTAATCGTCGACATAGGCAGGCTTGTCCCCGCGGCCCGCGGCGAGGTTGCGGCCGATCAGGTCCGCCGCGGCGTTGTACCGGCGCGGGATCGTCAGCTGCGGAGGGCTGACCGAACGATCGGCACTGCTGATCGTGAAATGACTCTCGGCACCGGGTGTGGTGCCCGGGTTCGGCATCGACCGTCTCCTTCAGTCTTTCGTGAATTCTATGGAGCCCTGCGGCAACAGGTAGAGCACTCGAGCGCGTCCGCCCGAAACCGTGGGCCGGTGGGCGCTGCCTGGCCCATAGACCAGCCAGCCGGCCGGGCGGCCATCGAAGCGGGCCTGCGGATCGAGAGGAAGGATCAAGTCGATTTCGCCGTTCGGATGGCGATGGTGCGGACCCGCGAGCGCCGGCATTTCGACCACGTCGATGCTGAAGTCGTGGGTTACCGGGCCCGGCTTTGCCACGCGGCCGTAACGGATTCCGCCGTTTTCCCGATTGCACATCCAACCTGCGGCAATCGCATCGCGGCAGGCTTGTGCAATTCGCGCGACCACGGGTTCGCCGGGTGGAAAGGACTCGTTCAGCTTCGACTCGAGTTGCGCGTCGAGCGGCCTTCCCTCGATCGTCGAAGTCACCTCGCCCACCATGCGTGCGAACTCTTCGGGGGTCATGCGCCTCCCCTCTTCGGCCTGGGTTACCCGCTAATAGGAAATATAATACACATGAGTGATCGGGGTCAATGCTATTCGGTGTATTTTAATGCATGTCTGGTGGGACTGCAGATCTATCTACAGGCACTCGCGGCAGCCGGCTGCGCAGTATGGCGTCCAGGGTGTTCAGTGCATCGACCACCTGATCGGTAATTCCGAGCAGAGGCGAGTCGTGCAGGTGCGGCTCTGAGCGCAACCTCGCCTGGAGCGGACGCAACGCCGGGATCGGCGCCGGCTGCTGCAGCAGCAAAACGGCCGCGGCGAGCTGGTCC
>DATBCI010000007.1:0-3122 GCA_036270555.1 Burkholderiaceae bacterium | reverse complement strand
ACCTGCGGGCGGTGAGGCGGAATTCGAATGCGAAGTAGTCGTGCTCGGTTCCGGGCCCGGAGGCTATTCAGCCGCCTTCCGAGCCGCCGACCTGGGCCGGCGCGTGCTGCTGGTCGAGCGCTATCCGACGCTGGGTGGCGTATGCCTGAACGTCGGATGCATTCCATCCAAGGCGCTGCTGCACGTGGCCGCCGTGATGGATGAAGCGGCCCACTTCGACGCGATCGGCGTTTCCTTCACGGCGCCCTCGATCGATCTGGACAAGCTGCGGCGCCACAAGGACCAGGTGGTCGCGCGCCTGACCAGCGGGCTGAACTCGATGGCCAAGATGCGCAAGGTCACCGTGCTGCGCGGCTCGGGCGAGTTCGTCGACGCTCACCACCTGGACGTGGAATTGACCACCGGCCCGGGGCGGGCCGGCAGCGGCGAGCGTCACCGGGTGCGTTTCGCGCAGGCGATCATCGCGGCGGGCAGCCAGGCCGTGCGCCTGCCCTTCGTGCCGGACGATCCGCGGGTGCTCGACTCGACCTCGGCGCTCGAGCTGAAGAAAATCCCAGCGCGGATGCTGGTGGTCGGTGGCGGGATCATCGGCCTCGAAATGGCCACCGTGTACGCGGCCTTGGGCAGCCAGATCGATGTGGTCGAAATGACCGGCGGCCTGATGCCGGGGACCGATCGTGACCTGGTCCGGGTCTGGCAAAAGTTCAACGACAAGCGCTTTGCCCGGGTGATGCTCAATTGCCGCCTGGCTTCGCTCGAGGCGCGTCCCGACGCGCTGGTCGCGCGCTTCGAGGGAGAGCAGGCGTCGGCTGAGCCGCAGTCGTACGATGCCTGCCTGGTGTCAGTTGGCCGCTCTCCGAACGGGCGGCGCATCGGCGCCGAGCGCGCGGGCGTGCGGGTGGATGAGCGCGGATTCGTCCCGATCGACAGCCAGCGCCGTACCAGCGTGCCCCACATCTTCGCGATTGGAGACATCGCCGGCGGCCCGATGCTGGCGCACAAGGCGGTGCACGAGGCTCACGTGGCGGCCGAAGCCGCCAGCGGCTTGAAGTCGCACTTCGATACCAGCGTGATTCCGTCGGTGGCCTACACCGATCCGGAGATTGCCTGGGTCGGCGTGACCGAGGACGAGGCGCGCGCGGCGGGTCGCAGTCTGCACAAGGGACTTTTTCCGTGGGCGGCGTCGGGGCGCGCCATCGCCAATCGGCGCGACGAAGGCTTCACCAAGCTGCTGTTCGACTCCGAAACGCACCGCATCGTGGGTGGTGGCATCGTCGGGGCACATGCCGGCGACCTGATCAGCGAGATCGCACTGGCGATCGAGATGGGCGCGGACGCGGTCGACATCGGCCGCACGATCCATCCACACCCGACGCTGAGCGAGTCGATCGGAATGGCGGCGGAGCAGGCCGAGGGCACCTGCACCGACCTGCCGCCGGCCAGGCGATAGCCGACGCCTAAGCTTGGCGCCTCTGTTGCGCAAGCAACTGCAGGTAGCCTCGCTGCACTTCGGACAGCGGCGACCCCGGGTCGGGCAGCCGCTCGATGGCGGCGAGCCATTCCAGGCCGCAGTGCAGAGGCAAGCCATCCTTAAGCAGCTGCTTGAAGCTAAGCGGCGACGTCGCTCGCGTCAGGGCCGGCTCGCCCGCCATCAGATCTTCCAGTGTGATGTCATCGATACCCATCGCATCTGGAATTTCGGCCGGGAATGGCGGCCTTTGATAACGCATTTCCGGGGTATGGCGGCCTAGCTTAAGTCCTGACGGCGTCGACGGGCGGCTGGGGCACGCGGTGCCGCATCCGATCAAGGCGCCGCGCCGCGCGCAAGCGCCGGGCCCAGCGACCGGCTCGGCCCTCTTGCGCTTCGGTGTCGGCGCGCCATTGCAACATCTTGCGCCGGATCGAACGCCACACAGGACGCGACTCGACCTGGGCGTGAACGCGCACGCGCCAACCCAGCACCAACGCGTGCAGTCGCACGAACCAGCGCACGCGCATCAGGGCCGGCTGGGTCAGCACGTAGACACGAGCGAACAAAGCCGTGGCTGCGATCTTGGCGGCCAGGATCACGCCAGCGCCGCGCAGCAGGTGACCGGTCATGATCATCTTCACCGCGAACAACTTGATCGGCAGGATCAGCGTCGACGGCGCCAGGAACACGACCGCCGCCCAAGCCGGCCGCAAGCCGGCAATCCTGTGCTCGAGATGGCGCAGCCCCGGCAACCGGCCGAGCAGCGCCATCACCTGCTTCAGGCGATTCCACAGCCATTCCTCGACCAGGAACAGCAACGCCACAGCGCCCGTGAACCAGGAGGCGATCCAGCGCTCGAGCCGGCCGGCATTCATTTCTCTATGATGCCTCTTTGGCGGCTGTCTGAAAATCCGGGTGGGCGATCGGCGACTGCTCCCCTCTACCGCAGGGGCGGGAGCGGGACGGAGGCGACATTTCGCCAACCGAAGCTTAGCGCCGCTGAAGCCGACGCGCCTTGCAAGGCGCCGTGGAAGTGTGGGGTGAGGGTGATGCCATCGCCGGACGAACAGAAGCGCGCGGTTGCCAGGGCTGCGGTTGAGCACATCGCTTGCCACTTTGGGACCTCGGCCGTGATCGGTGTCGGTACCGGATCAACCGCCGACCTTTTCATCGACGCTCTGGTGCCCCACCGCGGCGCCATAGCGGCAACGGTCGCAAGTTCCGAGCGCAGCGCGGCCAGGCTGCGCTGGCATGGCTTGGCGGTGGTCGATCTGAACGAAGTGCAATCGATGCCGGTGTACGTGGACGGCGCCGACGAGATCGACAGCGGGCTTTCGATGATCAAGGGTGGGGGCGGGGCGCTGACGCGCGAGAAGATCGTGGCGGCCGTCGCCGACCGGTTCATCTGCATTGCCGACGCGAGCAAGCGCGTCGAGGTGCTGGGCCGATTCCCTTTGCCGGTGGAAGTGATTCCGATGGCCAGCGCGTACGTTGCCCGCGAACTGAGCGCGTTGGGTGCAAAGCCGCGCCTGCGCGAAGGCTTCGTGACCGACAACGGCAACCACATCCTCGACGTGCACGGCCTGCGGATCCGCGATCCGGTGGGCTTGGAAGACCTGATCAATCGAATGGCGGGGGTGGTGACGGTGGG
>DATBCI010000006.1:0-1525 GCA_036270555.1 Burkholderiaceae bacterium | reverse complement strand
GCCGGGCCGCAGCGTCTACTCGACGTTCGACTGGGGCATTCGCGACGACGACGGCTACTACTTCATACTCGGGCGCACCGACGACGTGATCAACGTCGCCGGGCACCGGCTGGGCACGCGCGAGATCGAGGAATCGATCTGCTCGCACCCGGCCATCGCGGAAGTCGCGGTGGTCGGCGTCGCCGATCAGCTCAAGGGCCAGGTCGCGGTGGCTTTCGCGGTGGTGCGCGACGCTCGCTCGGTCGAGTCGCCGCAACAGTGCAAGGCTCTTGAAGCCGAGGTGATGAAGCAGGTCGATTCCCAGCTCGGATCCGTGGCTCGTCCGTCGCGCGTCTATTTCGTGAGCCTGTTGCCGAAGACCCGCTCGGGCAAGCTGCTGCGGCGTTCGGTGCAGGCGATCTGCGAGGGGCGCGACCCGGGCGACCTGACGACGATCGAAGATCCGACCGCGCTGGAGCAGATCCGCAGCGCGGTGGCGGCGGCGTAGCGCCGTGAAGGAACTCGACCGCATCGATCGGCAAATCCTGGAACTGCTGCAGCGGGACGGCAGAATGACGAACCAGGCCCTGTCGGAGAAAATTGCGCTGTCCCCGCGTGCATGCCTGGACCGCGTGCGGCGCCTGGAACGCGCCGGCACCATTACCGGCTACATGGCGCTGCTCGAATTGCGCAAGATCGGCAGCGCGCTGACCGTGTTCGTGGAAGTATCGTTGCGGGACCAGTCGGCCGCGACGCACGCGCGTTTCGAGGCCCGCATGCGTGCGTGCGACGAGGTGATCGAATGCTTCCTCGTATCGGGCCAGTCCGACTACGTGCTGCGGATCGCCTGCGAAAGCCTGGACCACTACCGCGATCTGACGAACGCCTGGACCGATGATGCCAGCCTGGGCATCGAGCGGATCTCTTCCAAGCCGGAGTTGCAGACCATCAAGCCTTTCCGGGGCTTTCCGCTGCCCTGATTTGCGTTGGCCGCCCCGCCCTGCCGATTCTGCAGTGGGCGCGGATTATGGCTTCCGAGTCGGCGCCCCTGAGAGCGCCGAAACGCCACCGATGTGACGCCTCGTCCCTACACTGACCTGGTCAACGCTTGCCCCTTTCGGAGACCGGAAATGACGCCGCGCAGCGCCGCTATCGACCGCTCGATCGACCTGGAATCACAAGTGGCCGCACCCAACTACCACCCGATCCCAGTGGTGCTCCAAAGCGGGCGCGGGGAATGGCTGTTCGATCTGGACGGTCGACGCTACCTGGACCTGATGAGCGCCTATTCGGCGGTCAGCCACGGCCACGCGCATCCTCGGCTGGTGAAGGCGCTGACGGAGCAGGCCGCCCAGGTCGCAGTGACGTCGCGCGCCTACTACAGCGCGACGCTGGGCGCTTTCCTCGAGCACCTGACCTCACTGTGCAAACTGAGCTCGGGCCCGGCCAAGGCGCTGCCGTCCAGCGGCGGGGCCGAAGCCGTCGAAACGGCGATCAAGGCGGCCCGGCGCTGGGGTTACCGCGTCAAGGGCGTCGCGCCCGGCGC
>DATBCI010000005.1:0-5525 GCA_036270555.1 Burkholderiaceae bacterium | reverse complement strand
CCGCAGGTGGCTGCGACCTGGCGCGTGCGCGATGGCGACGAACCGCGCGCGCTGTCGCCCTGGCTGGATCGGCTGCGCGTGATGGCGGCGCACGCAGGATGGCGTGACCCGGTGGTCGCGTACGAGCCGGTGCACCGTACGGTGGCGGCTCGAGCGTCCGTGAGGCCCGCGCCGAGTGCGCCGCACCGGCTTCCCGACCGCTTGAGCGTGGGCGCCTGCCAAAGCCTGGTCGATTGCCCTTACCAGTTCTACGCGCGCTACCTGCTGGGTCTGCGCCGTCGCGAACTGGCGGCCGATGTGCCCGACAAGCGGGACCTGGGCACCGCCCTGCACGCGATCCTGCATCGGCTGCACCGCGATTTCGATGCCGACCGGCTGCGCGCGATGACGGATCTGGAGCTGCAGCGCACGCTGGAGCGCATCACGCAGGAGGTGTTCGAGCGCGACCTGCGCGAGCGCCCCGCGTTGATCGCCTACCGCCGCCGCGTGCTCGATCTGATCCCCGGCTACGTGGCCTGGCTGCGCGCGCGCTCGAATGCGGGCTGGCGCTTGCGGGCGGCCGAAACCGGGTTTCAGGTCACGCTGCAGCTGGACCTGTTGCGCTCGATCGAACTGTCCGGACGCATCGACCGCATCGATGGCCGCGGGCACGACCCACTTAGGCCGCCCGGTCCAACGACGCTGGGGCAGGCAACGATCGACCAGGAGGTGATTGATTACAAGGCGCGCACGCACAAGGCCGTGCGCACCTCGGCTGCCGATCCGGGTGAGGATGTCCAGCTGCCTTTGTACGCGCTGGCGTTCGGGCCGGACCACACCACGGCGAGCTACCTGAGCTTCGAGCGCGCGACCGAGCGCCGTTCCGGCGTTCGCTCGGTCTCGGTGGTGCAATTTCCTGCCGCCGAGCCCTTCGACGGGTGGGTGCGCAAGGTGCACCACCGCCTGTGCGACGACCTGGCGCGCATTGCTGCTGGCGCCGCCCTGCCCGCATTGGGCGTGGATCCAACCTGCTCGCGCTGCGAGATGCGGGGGCTGTGCCGCCGCAATGAATGGGGGGACCGCTAGCTTGAGCGAGTACCTTTGGGACGGCAAACCGGTGTCGCACGAGCGCTTTGTGCAGCGCGCGCTCGACCCGGCTGCGAGCGCGGTGGTGGAGGCTTGCGCCGGCAGCGGCAAGACCTGGCTTCTGGTCGGGCGCGTGCTGCGTCTGTTGCTGGCCGGGGCGGCGCCGGCGCACATCCTGGCCATTACGTTCACGCGGCGGGCCGCGCAGGAAATGCGCCAGCGCCTGCTGCAGGACCTGGCCACGCTCGCGCGGGCCGATCAGGAACAGGCGCTCGGCCTGCTCGCCGAGCGCGGCCTGAGCGAAGGGCAGGCGCGCGAGCTGTTGCCGGCCGCGCGTGGCCTGTACGAGCAAGTGGCCTCGACCGAGCGCAGCGTGAGCATCGAAACGTTTCATGGATGGTTCTGGCGTCTGCTGCGCCGTGCGCCGCTCGGAAGCGGCGTGGCGCACACGGCCAATCTGATCGAAGCACCGCAGCGGCTGCTGGAAGAAGCCTGGACCGATTTTGCCGGCGAGTTGCTCGACGACGATTCACAGGCGCTGTCGGATTACGAGGAGCTGGTGACGCGCATCGGCGACGTCAGCACCGAGCGTCTGCTGCGCAACTTCCTGGCCAAGCGCGCCGAATGGTGGGGCTTTGGCGGCGCCGACACGGAGCCCGCGATCGAGCGCGCCTGCCTGCCCATGCGCGAGGCGCTGCGCGCCGGCGGCTTCGACGAGTCGAGCCATCCGGGCGAAGTGCTGCGGCAGCCTCGCTTTCTGGAATTGCTGCGCGCCCTGCTCGAGTTTTGGGAGGGTGTGCCGCAGCCATCCGAAGCCATCGGCGCGGCGATCCGGGCGGCCCACTCGTTGGCGCGGCTGCCGGCCGACCCGGAGCTGGACGTGGTGCGGGTGAGCGACCTGCTTCTGACGACGCAGGACACCCCGCGCAGGGCGCTGCACCCGGAGGTGCTCGAGGAACAGCTGGCTTGGGGGCAGGGCGGCTTCACCCCGGACTATGAGCGCCGGTACGCCGAGGCGTACGAGACGTTGCACAAGGTGCGAGCGGCCGAGCTCGAGTGGCAGGCGCTGCGGCTGAACGAGTGCGGCTTGCGATGCGGCGCGCGGCTGCTGCAGGCCTACGAGCGCCGCAAGCGCAACGCCAACGTGCTCGACTTCACGGATATCGAGTGGACCGCCGATCGCCTGCTGCGCGACGAAAATACCGCTGCCTTCGTACAGGCCAATCTGGACGCCCGCTATCGCCACCTGCTGGTCGATGAGTTCCAGGACACCAGCACGCTGCAATGGAAAGCGCTCCAATGCTGGCTTGATGCGTATGAAGGCGACGCCGAACGGCCGACCGTGTTTGTGGTCGGCGACCCGAAGCAGTCGATCTACCGCTTCCGGCGAGCCGAACCGCGGGTGTTCGAGGCCGCGCGCGTGTATCTGGCCCGTCAGTTGGGAGCCGCCACGCTGCGGACCAACGTGACCCGCCGCAGCCCGGCCAGGCTGGTGTCGGTGTTCGATTCGGTGTTTGCCAGCCGCAATCCGCTGTACCAGGCGCAGAGCTCGCGCGCGCGGGTCGATGGCGAGTTCGTGCTGGTGCCGCTGCCGCAGGATGCGCGGTCTGATGCGCTGGCGGCGCGTCGTCAGGACGGCGCGACCACGGACAATCCGGCGCGCGAGGCTGTTCTGCGCGATGTGCTGAGCGAGTCGCGCGAGGCTCCGCGCCAGGACCCGCATGAGCAGGAAGGCCGCCTGCTGGCGGCCCAGATCGCACACTGGGTTGGCCGACTCCAGGTCGCGGATGGCTCGCAGACGCGGGCGGCGCGCTGGAGCGATGTGGTCGTGCTGATGCGGCGGCGCACCCACATGGCGAGCCTTGAGCGCGCCTTCCGGGACGCGGGCATACCCACGCTGTCGGACCGTCGAGGAGGGTTGCTGGGTCGAGGCGAGATCGCGGACCTGCTGGCCCTGCTGCAATTCCTGTGCTCCGAGGACGATCTGAGCCTGGCGCACGCATTGCGCTCACCCGTGTTCGGCTGCAGCGACCAGGAGCTGCTGGCGATCGTCTCGATGGCGGGTCCCACGTGGTGGTCACGCCTGGCCGCGCTGCCTGCGCCCGGGACCGCGTTGGAGAGGGCGCGTCGCTTGTTGGACGGATGGCTGCAAGGCTCCGGGGTGTTGCCGGTGCACGACTTGCTGGACCGGATTTTCGACGAGGCCGACGTGCGTGCGCGCTACGCGGCGTGCCTGCCGCACGAGCGCGGTGTGCAGGTGCAGGCGAACTTCGATGCTTTTCTGGAGCTGGCGCTGACCTTGGATGCGGGGCGCTTTCCGACACTGACGCGATTTTGGGATGATGTTCAGTGGATCCGCGAAAGGGATGCAGAGACGATCGATGAAGGGCTGGCGGCCTCGGACGACGCGGTGCGCCTGATGACGATTCACGGCGCCAAGGGGCTGGAGGCGCCGATCGTCGCCTTGGCCGATGCAACGGCCGAGGACGATCAGCCCGACCGCTTCGATGTGCTGCTGAACTGGCCTCCCGAGCGGGCGACGCCCGAGCATTTCTCGCTGGTGGGCCGCGCCACCCGGGCAGGCTCGGGACGGCGGCGCTGGCTTGAGACGGACCGCGAACAGCGGCTGCAGGAAGACTGGAACCTGATGTACGTGGCGATGACGCGAGCGCGGCAGGTGCTGATCGTGTCGGGCAGCGGCGCGCGCAACACGTCCGCCAGCTGGTATCAGCGGCTCGCGAACGCCGCCTTCGCGCTTCGCGCTTCGGCGGGCCAGGCCGCCGAAGTGTCGGACGCGCTTGCCCTCCGAAGCCCGAACGGCGAAGGAGGGCCTGACGCTTCGGCGCGCAAGCCCGCCGTAGCGCGACACGCGAAGGCGGGCACCTTCGTCGACTTCCGGCCGCAACCGTGGCCCACCGGCCAGCGCGTTGGCACCGGTGAATCCGACGCCATCCGGATGGGCAAGGCGTGGCATGCACTGCTGGAGCGCGCCGGGCAACCCGGCTGGATCGCGCAGCCGGAGGCGGTCGGATCCGAGTTCGCGCTGAACCAGGGCCAGGCGCGCGAGGTGATCGAGGCGGTTCGGCGCATGGCAGAGGCGCCCCAACTGGCACGGTTCTTCGGACCCGAGGTTGCAGCATGGAACGAGCTCGACCTGATCGACCGCTCGGGCGGTTCCTTGAGGATCGATCGCCTGGTCGAGCTGAACGATGCGATCTGGATTCTCGACTACAAATGGCGTTGCACGCCGTCCGAACGGGCGGCCTACGAACGGCAGCTGGCCCGCTACGCCAGCGTGGTTGCCTCGTTGCAACCTGGACGGCCGATCCGCGCCGCCCTGGTGTTGTCCGACGGTTCGCTGCTCGAAACCGACCTGCCCCCTGGCCGCTGATAAGATCGACGGCGGCGGGCCCCCTCGCATCGAGGCGCCGTAAACCTGGTCAGGTCGGGAACGAAGCAGCCACAGCGGAATTCCCCGAGTGCCGAGGATCAGGCTCGCCTTTAGTTCCTGAATCAGACCCACGGATCCGGAGACAGTCGCAATGAGTAGCTCGCTGCGCATCGAGGCGGCGCGGCCGCAGCACGCCGCGGTCCTGTTGTCCCTCGTGCACGACCTGGCCCGCTTCGAGCGGCTCGAGCACCAGGTCGTCGCGAGCGAGCAGCAGATGCGCGACGAGCTGGGCGCCAGCCGGCCGGTGATCGAAGCCTCGATTGCCTGGGACGCCGAGGAGGCGGTCGGCTTCGCCCTCTACTTTCATAACTTCTCGACCTTTCTGGGACGCCGTGGCCTGTACCTGGAGGACCTGTACGTGGTGCCGAGCGCGCGCCGGCGCGGCATCGGCCGGGCCCTGATCGAGCACCTGGCGGCCATCGCGGTGGAGCGCGGCTGCGGCCGCTTCGAATGGGCGGTGCTCGACTGGAATCAGCACGCGATCGATTTCTACCGCTCGCTGGGCGCCGAGCTGCTGAGCGACTGGCGCATCTGCCGCGTGACCGGCGATGCGCTGGGCCGGCTGGGCGCAAACGGATCGGGCGGAACCCGATGACCTACCAGGTTCTTGCCCGCAAATGGCGGCCACGCGATTTCCAATCGCTGGTCGGCCAGGACCACGTGGTGCGCGCGTTGACGAACGCCTTGCAGCAGCAGCGCCTGCATCACGCGTACCTGTTCACCGGCACGCGTGGAGTCGGCAAGACCACGCTCGCGCGCATCCTTGCCAAGGCGCTGAACTGCGTCGGCCCTGACGGGCAGGGTGGCATCACCGCCACCCCGTGCAACGTGTGCCGGGTCTGCACAGGGATCGACGCCGGCCGCTTCATCGACTACGTCGAGATGGACGCGGCCAGCAATCGCGGCGTCGACGAGATGACGCAGCTGCTCGAGCGAGCCATCTACGCGCCGGCGGACGCGCGCGTGAAGGTCTATACGATCGACGAAGTGCACATGCTGACCACGCATG
>DATBCI010000004.1:0-12039 GCA_036270555.1 Burkholderiaceae bacterium | reverse complement strand
GCATTCGATCCGATGCAGAACGTCCGGGGCGGCGCGCTTTATCTGAAATGGCTGCTCGACTATTTCGACGGGGACCTGAAGCTGGCGCTGGCCGGCTACAACGCCGGCGAACAGGAAGTCGTGCGTGCCGGCTACAAGATTCCCGCGTTCAAGGAAACACGCGCGTACGTGCCGAAGGTTCTGGCGCGGCTGAGCAAGTCCGCGGCCATCTGAACGGCTGGCCGGCCCACCTCTTACGTACCGCGTCCCGAAGGCAGGCACCGGCAACAAGCCGGTCGGCGCCGACACGGTGGTTTGTCCGGGGCACTTGATCGAACGCTACCCGGTTCCCGATGATCCAATAGGCAACACTCCTAACCGGGGACGGGGACTAGCCCGCTACCCCCCGAAGGGGAAATCCGATTGCGCAGACCGGCGGGTTTTTGCATGCTGTGCTCTGGCGGGTGACCTCTTCTCTCCTTGCGCTCGGTCCGCCCGCGATCGTCGAGTCACGCACTTTCTTGGCGGGGAGATAATCGATCTGAGTCCCGCGAATGCACGCGATCCTGACTCGCCGCGTTGCCCTGTTGCCTTAGGACGGTGCGGTCGGACAATCGATCGCTGGTGCTACCGAGTGTGAACCAGGAGCTTTTCGCCTTTGATGGATGCGAAGTCGAGTTTGTTGAGCGTGCCCCGTGAGTCGGAGCCCGAGAACGGTGCGCCCGTTTTTGCCAGCGGCGGCGTAGCCGCCGTCTGGCTCGACCACCAGGACCGCATCCGCGAGGCCACCGCAACCGCCGCCGGGATGCTCGGCTTCGAGCCGCAAGCGCTGGTCGGGCAGCACCTGGCCGATCTGGCTGCCGAGGGCTGGCGTACGGCCGCCGAAGTGGCGGCGGCGCGTGTGCGATTCGGATCGACCGACAGCTTCGAGCTGTTGCTGCGTGGGCGCAGCGGCCGGCAGACGCTGGTCGAGATGACCGCTCAGGCGCAGCCGCTGCCGAACGGAGAACCGGGTTCGATCATTGCCTGGTCGGAACGCCGGCTGCGACGACGCTCGCGGACGGAAGCGAGCCCCGGCGATGTGGAGTTGCGCCGCCTGGCGTACGGCTTGCTGCGGACGCAGGAGGCCGAGCGGATGAGAGTGGCGGGCGAACTGCACGACGACGTGGCGCCGCTGGTGGTGATGGTCAAGTACATGATCGAGGACGCACAGTCGCGCCTGGTGCGAGGTGAGGCTGACGAAGCGGGCGAGGTGATGAACAACGCCACTGCGCGGCTGCGCGACGTGCTGGCCGAGTTGCGACGCATCTCGACGGACCTTCGTCCGCGCCTGCTGGACGACCTCGGGCTCGGACCGACGCTGCAGTGGTACTGCAGAGGCTTCGAGGACGCCTGTCCGTCGCTCGCGGTCAAATGCCGGATCGCGGCCGAAGAGCGTGATATTCCGGAGGACCTGAAGCTCGAGGTGTTCCGGATCGCGCAGGAGGGGCTGAGCAACGTGGCGCAGCACGCCCACGCGAACCGGGTGAATGTGTCGCTGGTGCGGCTGGGCGAGGAGTTACGGCTGGCGATCGACGACGACGGCATCGGTTACGATCCCGGACGCGTTGCCGAGCATGGATTCGGGCTTGGTCTGCACGCGATACGCAAGCGGGTCGATGCCACCGGCGGCACGTTGTCGATGGAGACAGCGCCTCACCGAGGTACGCGGCTCAATGCGAGCTGGAAGCTGCTACGCGCGGACGCCCCGACGACGGCGACGGTTTGATCAGGCGGCGCCCGTTCTGGCGCCCTCACCCCGGGGGTGAGGGGTTACTGACTTAAACCGCCGGCTGCGGCGTCGGCTGCCAGTCGGCGAGCGCGGCTTTCTCGTCGTCGCCGTTCTGAGGCCTGCCTCCGTTGAACAGGCGCGACACCGAACCCGGGCGCTCGATCAGCCCGCTTTCCAGCGCCACCAGCGTCAGCTCAGCCACGTTGCGCAGGCCGAGCTTGCGCATCAGGTTGGCGCGATGCTTCTCGACCGTCTTTGGGCTGACGCTCAGGAATTCCGCGGCTGCCCGGTTCGTGCGGCCCTCGGCGATCAGCTTCAGGATGCTTCGTTCGCGCGCCGTCAGCTTGTCCCACGGCGCGGCCTTGGCTTCGGCGCGTTCGCCGTGCAGGTACGTGTCGACCAGATGGCCCGAAACGTCCGGCGACAGGAACTTCTTGCCGCCGATCACGCTGCGCAGCGCCATCACCAGCTCGTCGTACGACGCGTCCTTCAGGATATAGCCGTCGGCCCCGGCGCGCAGCGCCTCGCGCACGTATTCGTCGGTCTTGTACGCGGTGAGTGCAACGATCTTCACGCCGGGCATGCGCCGCTTGATCTGGGCGGTCGCCTCGATCCCGTTCATTCCCGGCATCGAAAGATCCATCAGGATCAGGTCCGGTGTCAGTGCGATCGCCTGTCGGACGGTCTCCTTGCCGTCGCGGCCCTCTCCGACCACCTCGAAATCGGGCAGCGAGCTGACCAGCGATCGCAGGCCCTGGCGCAGCAGGTTGTGGTCTTCGGCGATCAGGATTCGGCTTTTCATGGCATTTACCTTCCGGTGGGATCTGGCGCTGGCTGTAACTGCACGCCCGGTGCAGGGCCTTGATTGAATCCGGGCACCTGGGTGTTCGGATTTATATTGGGATTGAGCGAGTTGGCGTTCGGATTCAAATTCACATTCACGCCCTTCGGTACAAAAATGAACTGCCACTGGGCGTACGTGTCGGCGTTTTCGAACTGAGCCAGTGCCGGGGGAAAACCGGCTTTCTTGATCGGCGCGTCGGTTGAAACGGAATGAATGCCGATCAGCCCGTTGCTCTGCATGATCGGCTCGAACTCACCGTTCTCGGTCATCGGGTCGCGGTAAAGCCGCCGCAGATGGTGCACCGGGTTCGGGAAGCGGTTGTCGGTCAACAGCACGTCGACAGAGGGCGGAAAGGCGCGCCGACGCGGCGACATCTTCATGTACTCCTCGATCGCCCGGCGGTACTGGTTGCCGATGAACAGCAGCTCGGTTTCGCGCTCGCGTTTCAATGTCGTGGACCACACTTCGCCAGCAGCCAGCGCGGCGACCCCGACCAGGATCAACATGATCAGTAGGGCAAGCAGCACCAGCCCTTGCTCCCCTCTCCGGCGGCACCGGAGAGCGGCTGAGGGTGAGGGCCTCTGCTCCCCGCTCCCGCTGCGCGGGAGCGGGGCCGGGGGTGAGGGCCACAAGTGACCGCTATGAACCGCTGCCACTGGTTGCTCCACCGGGGGGCTTGGCGCTGCTTTTGATGTCGTACACGCCGGTCAGGTTCGGATCGGTGGGCGCGACCACCGTCCAGTCGGTTTTGCCGGTGATCGGATCGACCGGGATCGAGCGCAGATACTTCTTGTCGACCAGGTCCTGCAGCGTTTCGGGGTACTTGGCGAGGTCGCCGTAGTATTTGTCGATCGCGTCCCGGATCGCCGAGATGTTTTGGCGCTGCACCCGGTCCTTGCCGATGTCGATCGTGCTGAAGTAGCGCGGCACCGCGATCGTCAGCAGCAGCGCGATCAGCACCATCACGACCATCAGCTCGATCAGCGTGAAGCCGCCGGCCGGTCGGCCGGCGCCCGCCGAAGCGGCGTCGCCGCGAACGCGGGCCAGTCGAAGCTGCAAGCGTCGCAGGCTCATCTCACCAATCCTTGTAGGCGATGGCATTGCTGCCGACCGTGGTCGACTTCGACATGACGTCGTAGACATCCTTACCCGGCTGCGGATCACTGGGCGGGGAACCGTACGAGCGCGTGTCCCACTGCTCTTCCGGCGGCAGGCTCGGATCGGGCGTGAACGGATCGCGCGGGATCTGACGCAGGAACATCAGTCGAGACGGACCGTCGCTCGAGGTGCTGTTGCTGGTCGTGCCATTGCTGGTGGAGCTGCCGGTCGTGCCGTTATTGGGCGTCGTCAGCTTTGCCGTCGTGCTCGCCATGCTGCTGACGGAACCCAGGCCGCCCGCGTTCTGCTGCGCGTCGACGCCGTCGACCAGCACCTTCAGGGTCGGCGGGTACCCCGAGTCGCTCGGGTCCTTCTGGATCTTGCCGCTGTCGGCCGCGTCCTTGTACGCATCCAGCGCGGTTCGGATCTGGCGCAGCGCGCTGCGCAACTCCATTTCCTTCATTCGAATCGCAGTGACCTCGTACAAAGGAACCGCGACCATCGCCATCACCCCCACCAGAGCGAGCGTGACCACCAGCTCGATCAGCGTGAAGCCGCGGGGAGGGGGTGAGGGTTGGCGCGAACGCATCGTTCTGGCCTAGTGGTTTTCCGTGCTCGGCGGCACCGGTAGCGCCGGATTGGGAGTCGGCACCGGCGCAACTCCCTCCGGATTCTCAGGCTGCGCAGGCGGTTCGGTTCCCTGAGGATTGGCGAGCCAGGGCGGTGGCGTCACACCGGGCGGCACCTCGTGGCGCGGCAACGGAACACGCGGGTCGTTGCGCGGATAGTTCGGAGTCACGGTCGGCAGGCTCGGCGGAGCGCCCGGCGGCAACGCAGCGCCGGCGCCACCGCCGCCGACGAAGCCTGGGGCGGGAGCCGCACCGGCGGTGCTGGGCGCGCCGCTGACGGATCCGACCGGGTCCAGCCGCAGCGGCGCCTGCCGCACGGCCGACTCGGTGCCGCTGAACAGGTCGCGCGCCCTCGAATCGGCCACCACCGGTGCGCGCAGGATGTGGGGCGTGATCGACAGCACGACCTCGGTCTTCTTGTCCTCGTGGCTGTTGGACCCGAACAGGTGGTCCAGGAGCGGAAGCTCGCCCAGCCCAGGCACCTTGCTGGTCGACAGCGACTCGTTGTCCTGGATCAGCCCGCCCAGGATCTGCGTCTCGCCGTCGCGCAGCCGCAGATTGGTCGTCACGTCACGCGTGCCGATGTCGTAGGCCACGGTGCCGTTGTTATTGCCCGGAGGCGTCACCTTGTCCAGGATGCTGCTCACTTCCATGTTCAGCTCGATGCCGACATCGCCTTCCAGGTACACGTGCGGCTTGACTTCCAGCTTGATGCCCACATCCAGGTACTGCACCGAGCCGGTCACGACCGGGGTGCCGGTGGACACCGGGGTCACCGTGTTGGTGATCACCGGCACCTTCTCGCCGATCAGGATCTTGGCTTTCTGGTTGTCGCGCGTGCGGATCCTGGGCGCGGCCAGCACATTGCCAATCGAGTCGGTCAGCGAGAAATTGGCGGTGGCGCCGAACGCCCCGGGCCCCACCAGCAACGAATTCAGCGGGATGTGCCCGTAGTCCTTCAGGTTGCTGAGCGTGCCAATGCCGCGTTCGGAGCTGGGCGTCTGCAGGCCGAACGTGCTGGGCCACGCGATGCCGAGGTCGCGGATCTTGTCGCGGTTCACCTCCAGCACCTCAACCTCCAGCATCACTTCAGGGTCCGGGACGTCCTGCGCTGCCACGATCTTCTCGGCCAGCGCAATCGTGTCCGGCGTGCCGCGCACCACCAGCGTATTCGTCTTGTCGTCCAGCGACATGTCGGCGATCTTCAGAACGGTCTTCAATACGTTCTGCACGGTCTTGCCGTCGGCGTTGGACAGCTGGAACACCCGCACCTTCAAGTCCTGGTATTCCTTCTGCTTGGCTGCGGTGGACGGATAGATGAACAGCGTGTTCGCATTGAGCTCCTTCTTTTCCAGCTGGCTCTGCAGAAGGATCATGTCGACCGTGTCCTGCACCGAGGCGTCGTGCACGAAGATGGTCGTCTTCAGGTCATTGCGCACATCGCGGTCGAAGATCACGTTCAGTCCGGTGGTACGCGAAAGCGCCTCGAACACCATCCGCAGATTCGCGTCGCGGAACTGCAGCGACACGGGCTTTTTCATCACCGAGCCGACTGCCAGCTGCGCGGCCTTGTCCGCCTCGGCCTTGTCCATCTCGTCGGCGATCCTGGTGGCGAGCGCCTTGGCATCGGCGCGCGCGCCGTTTTCCTGCAGCACCGTGTGCACCTTCTCACGCGCGCCCGCCAGGTCATGCGCCGCCAGTAGCTTCTGGCCCTCGGCCACCATCGCGTTGTGCCGCATGTCCATGTCGATGTTCGACAGCCCGCGCAGCGCCCGGTCGTTACCCGGATCGATCTGCAAGGTGTTTACGTACAGCTGCTTGGCGGCGTCGTACTGTCCGTCGCGGCGGGCCAGGTCGGCCTGCGCCAACTGCGTATTGACCGCGTGACTGAGCGCCTTCAGGTAGTCCATCCGGAACTGCGAATTGGTCGGTTCGGCCGCGCTGGCCGCCGCGAGGTCTGCCAGGCCTTTCTCGCGATCCCCGCTGGCCATCGCCTGCATCCCTTCCGAGTGCTGTCGCGATGCGGCGCACCCGGCCAGAACCCCGACGACGGTCAGCGCCGCCGCCCCTCCGATCCATCCGCCCAAACGCCAGAACTGCATGTTCACCCTCCGTTGGCTTCTATGGTCTGGCGCTGTTGCAGCGGCAGATAAGTGACAACAACCTGAGCCGAGTTGAACGACTCGATCCGATACGTGCTCTCGACGACGTCGCCCACGTGCACCACAAACAGCGCATCGCCCTTGGCGATGAAGGCGGCCGGCTTGGCCGATTTTTCCTCCAGCAGCCCGACGAAACGGAACGGCACCGGCGGCGCGGTGGGCGGCGGTGGTGGCGGTGGCGGGGCTTCAGCCAGCGGCGGTGGCGGTGGGGGCGGTGGCGGCAGCCAGCCGCGCGCCGCGAACGGGTCCTTGGACGCCCCCTCGGTGATTCTGCTGCGCGTGGGCAGGCTGGGAGCCCCCGGAACCGCTGCCGCGGAGGGCGCAGCCTCCGCCGGGGTCGGGCCTGCGCCTGGGATTGCCACGCCGGTGCTGGCGGCCGCGCTGCCGGTACGGGCGACCGACTCCACGACGCCGTCGCTGCCGGAGCCTGAGAAGTGGTATGCGACCGCGAACGTGGCGGCGCCGGCAGCGGCCAGGGCCGCTGGTCGAACCCAGGCGGGCCGCTCGCTCATGACGCCTGCCCCCGATAAAACAGCGTGAAGTGCACGCGCGATTCGAGCTGATCAGCCGCCGCGCCAGGGCGCTCGACCCGCAGCTCATCCAGGCTGGCGTGCGGCAGCTTGTTGAGCACCTCGGCCACAAACGCCTTCACGGGCGTGTAGCGCTCCTTGACCGGCAGAATCACGTCGAAACGCTCCAGGCCTTGCGAGCCCTCGATCGGGCGCACCGAGTATTCGCCGCGCGACAGATCGACGTGGGCGGCCGAAGCCGCCGCGAAGATCACCCGCAGGTCCGCGGTCGACTGGGATGCCGACGGGAACCACTGCTGAAAGCGCGCCAACTGCTCCGCGGGGGTGCGATCCTCCACCGGGTGGCTCGAGCCAAGCTGCGTGATGCGAGCGCGGGCCTGCTCGGCGGCCGCACTGAGCCACTCGGTTTCGCGATGGGTGCGCGTGGCAAGCGCCATGCCGATACCGGCCGTCAGCAATAGCGCGGCCCCGGCGATACCGGCCGTGCCCAGACGCACCTGGGCCTGGCGCCCGAACCGGTTCAACACGTGCCACGCCAGATTGACCCGGTTCATGTGCCGCTCCACTTCAACTCAACGATGAATCGCACCGGTGTTCCCGGGGTCTGCGCCTGCACCAGATGCGATTTCAGCCAAACGTCCGAGAACTGGCGCCCTCCCTGCAGTGCCTGCAGGTAATCGATCATCGCGCCAGAGTTCTTCGCTTCGGCCGTTATGCGCACCACGTGACGCAAGGCCGACGGCTCAACGCCGAGCAACGCCACATCGGGAGCCGGAGTCGCTTCCAGCGCCGCCAGCATCTCGGCCCAAGGCATCTGCAGCTCGCGGGCGATCTGATTCGCGGCCTTCGACACGCGCGGATCCAGGGGCGGCCCGGCGCGCACGCCGTCTTTCGGGCCAACCAGGCGACCATTGACCGTGTTCAGCTCGGTCGCACGCGCCATCCGGGCTGCTTCGGCGGACTGGAACTGCATCGCCGCCACCAGCGCTGCGGCAACGCCCGCGAAAAGCAGCACCCAACCCCCGAGGCCGTTGCGGCGGGCCGAGGAGAAGTCAAGATCGAGCCGGGCTACTTTTTTGACCATAGTCGTCGCCCTCAAGCCGTCGTCGGCAATGCGACCCACGGTGCAGGAGGCGTCCAGCCCGTGGGCAGCAAAGCAAAGAACTTCGTTTCGCCGTCCGCGGTCATGCCGGCGCCGCGCAGCAGCCCGCGCCCCCGCACCTCGAGCTCCTCCGGGGCGCGCACACCCAACTCGAAGCTCATTGCGGCCAGCACGCCGTCGACGGCCACCGCCAGCTGACTGCCGGTTTCGCGCACCAGCGAGATCACGGCGCAGCGCGACGACATGCGATTGCGGTTGGCGTTGAACTCATGAACGAACTCGCCGCCGATTTCACCGGCGTGCAGCCGGTGCGCCTTCAGCAGCGATTGCAATGAGGGCAGCGCCACGGCCGACATCCCGCAGGCGATCGTCGACTGGCCACCGGTCTGGGTTTGCCAACGGGTCACCACATCGCTGGGCGGCACGCCGGCCACGTCAGCCAATGCCGAGCGGACCACATCGTCGGCAGCGCGCGGCGACAGGTTGCGCAAGTCCGCACGCACGACGTCATACAGCATCCAGGCATCGCCAATCAGCACGTCGCACGTCAGACCTTTGATCGGGCCTGCGGCCGAGTTGAGCGCGACCAGCAACGGCTCGAGCGCCACGATGGCTTCGGCGAGCGTGGCGATGCCCGGGCGGTATTCGATCTGCTGGGTCGCAACCACGCGCGGTTTGCGCCAACCCGCCACGACGTCGCCCCGTGCACCTTCGGCGCCGACTCGCAGGCGCAGGCGCCGGCCGAGCCCGCCGGCTTTCGCCGGTTTCGCCGCTACGGCAGGCTTGGCCGCCTTCGGCGCGTTTGCGGCTTCGGCTGATTTACCTGCCTTCGCGGCAGGCGCCGCTACGGCGGGTGCAGCCGCCTTCGCCGCTTTCGCGGCTACCTCGGCTGCACTATTCGACTGGAGTGGCACGATTGATCTCCTCCAGGGTGGTGTCGCCGGACATGGCCGCGTTCAGCGCCGCTTCACGCAGGCCGACGAAACCGGTCTCGCGCGCCTCGGCCTTGATTTGCGAAATGGGTGCGCGCGACCCCAGCAGGTCCCGCATCCGGTCACTCATCGCCAGCGTCTCGGCGATGGCGCGGCGACCCTTGTATCCGGTGCCGCGGCAGTGCGTGCACCCGAGCCCGCGTCGGAAGCGCGCGGTGTAGGCGGCGCGCTTATCAACGCCCGAGCGCGCCAGCAGCTCGGCCGGCGGCCGGTACGGAGTGGCGCAGCGCGGGCAGTTCAACCGTACCAGGCGCTGGGCCAGGATGCCGTTCAGCGCCGACATGAAGCTGTAGCTGTCGACGTTCATGTTGGTGAAGCGCCCCATCACGTCGAACACGTTGTTCGCGTGCACCGTGGTGAACACCTGGTGTCCGGTCAGCGCCGCCTGCACCGCGATCTGCGCAGTCTCCGGGTCGCGGATTTCGCCGACCATGATCTTGTCCGGATCGTGCCTCAGGATCGAGCGAAGGCCGCGCGCGAACGTCAGACCCTTCTTCTCGTTGACGGGGATTTGCAGTACCCCGCGCACCTGGTATTCGACCGGGTCTTCGATCGTGATGATCTTGTCCAGGCCGGTGTTGATCTCGGTGAGCGCCGCGTACAGTGTCGTGGTCTTGCCGCTGCCGGTCGGCCCGGTCACCAGCAGCAGCCCGTGCGGCAGTGAAGACAGGCGTCGGACGAAGTCGAGCACGGCCGTCTCGAAGCCGAGGTTCTCCAACTTGATGGTGCGGGCCTCGCCGCCCAGGTTGTTGCGGTCCAGGATCCGCAGCACCGCGTCTTCGCCGAAGATGTTCGGCATGATCGACACGCGCAGGTCGATCTCGCGGTCCCCCACTGAAACCTTGATACGCCCGTCCTGCGGCACGCGCCGCTCGGCAATGTCCAGCTCGGCCAGCACCTTGATCCGAGACAGCACGTGGTGGGCGGCTTCCAATCCGTCGACGCGTTTGACAACCTCCAGCACGCCGTCGACCCGGTACTTGATCGTGAGGCCGCTGTTGTGGGTTTCGATATGAATGTCGCTGGCCAGGGCCTTCAACGCGTCGTGGATCGTCGAGTCGACCAACCGCACGATCGGGCTGCTGGAGGCGCTGATGTCGGCCAGGGCAACCGAGACGGCCTGCGAATCGTTGGCGCTGGCGCCGGCGGCAACTGACTCAACCGCGTCCATCGCGCGCATCGAGCGCTCGGCCTGCGCCAGGAAGGCGCGCAGATCTTCGGACGAGGTCAGACCCCAGCCCAGCTTGTTGCGCCGGCGCTGCCGCATCCGTTCGGCAGCCCAGCCGCGCGTACGGGTATCGAGCGGGTCGGTCAGCACGACCAGCGTGCGCTGATCGGCTGTGGTCAGCGCAATCGCGAGGCGCTGGTTCGTCTCCAGGAAGGAGATCGCTTCGAAATCCGGCGTGCAGGCCCGCAAATCGGCCAGACCCATCGGCTTCAGACCGAAATAAGCGGAAGCGGCGGCGACGAACTGCGATCCGCTCAGCCCGACGGCTTCCGACAGCGCCTCGACCGGTCGCCGCGTTCCTGCCTGATCGAGGGCGCGGCGCACCAACTCATCGCTGAGCACGGTATTCAGGCTCGCGGGTGCATTCATCGTCACTAACTCCCTCTATCCGTTTCTTCTCTGTGTTCCGATGCGTTTACTGAAGGCTGGTGGCCAGATCGAAGATCGGCATGTACATCAACACGACGATCGCCCCGATCACCAGTCCAATGAAGATCATCAGCGCCGGCTCCACCAGCCGCGCGGTCAGATCGATCGCCCGGCCCAGCGCCGCCTCCTGGAACGAGGCGATGCGCGCCAGCACGTCGGCCAGGCGGCCGGTACGCTGGGCGACTTCGAGCATTCTCAATGCCACCGTATCGGCGATTTGAGCCTGGGCTAAAGCGGGCCCGATCGGCCGGCCCTCGGCGATCTGGCGGCGAGCTCCATCCAGCGCGTGCTGGTCCTCGTCCGCCAGCAGCCGACGACTCATCTCGAAGGCGCGCAGCACGGGAATTCCGCCCTGCACCAGCATCGCGCTGGTTCGATAGAACTGCGCATGCCGGAACAAGCGGACCAGCGGACCGATCAGCCATGCTTTTTGCAGCCCCGGAACCTGCCAGCCGCTACGCGCGGCGCGCAAGAATCCGAACCCCAGCAGCACGATCACGGCGACGAAACCGCTCAGGAACAGCACCGGGTGCGCCGCAACGGATCGGCCCCAGCTCAGCAAGATCTGCGACGCCAGCGGCAGTTTCTTGCTGGCACCTTCCAGCAAGACGGCAAAGCGCGGTACCACGAAGCCGAGCAGAAAGATGACGACCAGCGAGCCGACGGCCAACAGCAGCGCCGGGTAGATCGCGGCTCCCACCAGCTTGGCACGCAGCATCCGCATCGATTCCAGGTGGGTGCTGAAGCGACGCAGCGCCGATACGAGGTCGCCGGTCTGTTCGCTGGCTGAAACCGACGCCACCAACAGCGCCGGAAAAAGATCGCCCCGATTGGAAAGCGCTGCCGACAGCGGCTGCCCCTCGATGACGTCACGCGTGACCGCTTCCAGGGCCTGCCGGCCCGCCGAATCGCGCTCTTTCTGCGACAGTGTGCGCAGCGTGTCGACCATGCCCAGTCCGGCATCGAGCAGGGCGGCCAACTCGTCGGTGAAAAGACCTATGTCGAGGCGTCCGCGCCGCAAGCCCTTCCAGCCCGAGGTCCTGACTTCCTGCACCGACAGCACCCGCAGCCCGCGCAACTGCAACTGCTCGCTTGCCTTGCTCGCCTCGGACGCGCGCAGCCGCTCGGTCACGAGCGAGCCCTGCGGCGAGACCGCGACGACTTCGAACAGGAACTGGGTGCCGCCGTTCATGTGCCGTTCATGTCCACTTATTGGGTTTTGACGGTGGCCGTGGTTTCCCACGAGTTGACGTCCTGCGCTTCGCCGGTGCCGCC
>DATBCI010000003.1:0-5122 GCA_036270555.1 Burkholderiaceae bacterium | reverse complement strand
CGCTTGCGGCCGAACACCATTTCAATTTCGAGCAGATGCAGCAGCAGCCCATACGGTTCCAGGTCGGTGTCGATCCGCACCACCGCATTCAGGTAGTCCGGTCCGTTGGCCTCGATCGGTGCGGAGCGGTAAAACGGCGAGGCGGCGATGAACTGCGACTGCTCGAGCGAGCCCAGCGACTGCACCGCCGCATTCAGCGTCGCGACCAGATCGCCCTGGTTGGCACCAAGTCCTATGTACGCCTGCCTCATGGTCTCTTGCGCTCAGGTCGCCTCGGCCGGACGGCGGCGCGGCCGGCGGCGGCGCCGGGGAGCGGCGGTCTCGCTGCGGGCCTTGCCTGCTTCCTGTACGAGTGCCGCTCGCTCCTCATCGGTTCCATGCAGGAAACGTGTCCACCACTCACCCAGTTCCGGAGGCGCCTCCTCTGCTGCGCAGCGGATAAGCAGGAAATCATATCCGGCCCGCAGTCTAAGGTGTTCAAGCAGGCGAAACGGGGCCTGGCCGGTGCGGCGCTCGAAGCGCGGCTGAAGGGTCCAGATTTCCCGCATGTCGGAGGTGAAGCGGCGCTGGATCGCCAGCTTTTCGGTCTGCGTCTCCAGCACCTGGTCGATGGCCGCCTCCAGCGCCGGCATCTTGTGCTCGCCCTTGGCGACCCGGCTGTTCCACTTGGACAGCACCTCGTGCCACAGCAGCGTGGCGAACAGGAAACCCGGCGACACGCGTTTGCCGGCGCGGGCCCGCTCATCGGTGCGGGCGAGCGACAGCATCACGAAGCGCTCACCTTGCGGCTGCTCCAGGATCACGTCCAATAGGGGGAGCAACCCATGGTGCAAACCCTCCGCCCGCAGCTGCGAAATGCAGGCGACCGAGTGCCCGCTGGTCAGCAGCTTGAGCATCTCTTCGAACAGGCGCGCGGCCGGAACGTTTTCGATCAGCTTGGCCAGGCGTGCGATCGGGCTGCGCGTGGCAGGATCGATCTCAAACCCCAGCTTGGCCGCGAAGCGAACCGCGCGCAGCATCCGTACCGGGTCCTCGCGGTAGCGGGTGGCCGGGTCGCCGATGACCCGGAGACGGCGGCGGCGGATGTCGCGCACCCCGTCGTGATAGTCGAGCACGTCGCCGGTGGTCGGGTCGTAGTACAGCGCATTGATCGTGAAGTCGCGGCGTGCCGCGTCCTCGTATTGCTCGCCGAACACGTTGTCGGCCAGCAGGCGCCCGTGCTCGTCGGTCTCACCCTCGCCGGTGCTGTAGGCGCGAAAGGTCGAAACTTCGATCGTTTCGGAGCCGAACATCACATGCACGAGGCGGAACCTGCGCCCGATGATGATGGCGCGCCGAAAGCGGGACTTGACCTGCTCGGGGGTGGCATCGGTCGCCAGATCGAAGTCCTTGGGCGTGATCCCGAGCAGCAGGTCGCGCACGGCGCCACCGACCACGTAGGCCCGGTGACCGGCGGCCTGCAGCACCTCGCAGGTGCGGATCGCCGAGCGCGATACCGCCTCCCGATCGATGCTGTGTTCCGACGCCGGTATCCGGCGCGGCGTCTTGCGCAGCCGAGGCCTGCCGCTCAGCAGAGTCTGGACGTGCCTGACAAGCCGATGGATCACCGACGTGGCCCCATCGTCTCAGGCCGAGTCGGCGACCGCTTCGCCGAATCGAGGTGCGACCGCGAACAGGTGCAAGACGGGCCAGCCGCGCTGCTGCGCGAGCGCCTGCAAGCGATCATCGCCATTGGTGACGATCGCCTGGCCCCCGCTGGCGGCGACCCGCTCCAGCAGCGGCAGATCGTTGGCCGAGTCGGTGTAGAAGGCGCATTCGTCGAGCGTTTCGATCGAGCGACCGCGTGCGCGAAGAAAGTTCTCGACCGCCAGGACCTTGCCGTGGCCGTACGTGTGGTGTCCGACGTAGCGCCCCGTGAAGCGGCCATCGACCTGCTCGGGCTGGACCGCCAGCAGGTGGGACAGGCCAAAGCGCTCGGCGATCGGCGCCGTGACAAACGCGTTGGTGCCGGTCACCAGGGCCAATTCGTGCCGCCGCTGGCGATGCGAGTCGATCAGCTCGAATGCCTCGGGGCGCAGGTTGGGCTCGATCACTTCCTGGACAAAGCGGGACCGGATCGCCTCCAGGGTGGCGCGCGGAAACCGCGCCAGCAGTCCCATCTGGAACGCCAGGTACTCCTCGGGATCGAAACGTCCGCAGCGGTATTCGTCGGCGAACCGGTTGATCCGCTCGACGTGATGCACGGGGTCCAGCCCGCCGGCGCACACCACGTAGTGCGACCATGCGTCGGCACTGTCGATGGGAAGGAGGGTGTGGTCGAGATCGAATAAAGCAAGTCTCATTCGTCCGGCATTCTACCGGCCTGTTCGCGCAGCCAGTGGCGCATTAGGGGAACGGTTAAGGCCCTCCCTTGCTGCAGGGCGTAGGCGTCGAGCGCCTCCAGGGTGGCCGACAAGGTGCGCATGTCGCGTGGCAGGCGCGACAGCATGGTCGGGATCAGATCGGTGGCGGCGCGCACGCCGCGCGCCGCCAGCTGCTCGCGCAGCGCGGCGGCTTTCTCCTCCTCCGACAGCGGGTGCAGCGCCAGTGCGAGCCCCCACGCCAGGCGCGACCGCACGTCGTCGCGCAGCGCAAGGTGCGCCGGCGGCTGATCCCCGGCAGCGACCAGGCGTGCGGCCGGGTCGGCGCGCACCTGATCCATCAGCAGGAACAGGCGCGCCTGCCCGGATTCGTCCAGGACGTGCACGTCGTCGGCCGTGTGCAGCGGCGCGCTGCCGGCCCCGGCTGGGGCGGCCCGGGCGGCCGCCACCGCGACCAGCAGATGGGTGCGCCCGCTTCCGGCAGGGCCCCAAAAGTAAACGAATTGCGGACCGCGTCCTGCCGCAACCTCGCGCGCCGCGGCGAGGGCTTCGCCGTTGCGTCCCGGCACGAAGTTGTGCAGCGTTTGCGCAGGCGGTCTGAGCAGTCCGAGCGCGAGTTGCCGGGACATCATTTCCGAAGCGATCACTCCGCGCGGCTGTAAAACGCGCTTTCGAAGTAAGCGCGCTTCAGGCGCCGCAGGGCCACCAGCAGGACGGCGCTCGAGGGCAGGGCAACCAGCACGCCGAAGAATCCGAACACCTGTCCGAACGCCAGCAGCGCGAAGATCACCGCAAGGGGGTGAAGACCGATGCGTTCTCCCACCAGGCGCGGCGTCAGCACGAAGCCCTCCAGCACCTGGCCCAATCCATAGATCACCGCCACCATGGCCGGCCCGAACCAGCCGTCGAACTGCAGCAATCCCGCGCCGAGCGCCAGCACCAGGCCGATCGAGTAACCGACGTACGGAACGAATGCCAGCGCGCCGGTCAGGATGCCGATCGGCAGGGCGGACTTGAAACCGGTCAGCGTGAGCGCCGCCGAGTAGTAAAGCGCCAGGGCGAGCATCACGCCGACCTGGCCGCGCAGGAATTGCGACAGTAGCGAATCGATCTCGGCCAGCATGCCCACCACCTGTGCGTTCCAGCGGCGCGGAATCACCGCCTGGAAGCGCCGCATGAATTCATGCCATTCCAGCAACAGGTAGAACAGCACCACCGGAACCAGCACCAGCAGGCCCAGTGTGCCCAGCAGCGCGGCGCCTCCCGAGCGCAACTTGCCCAGCAACGCGGCCAGCGCGTCCTGGTCGCCCACGTGCGAAGCCAGCAGCTCGGTGAGAGCGTGCGAATCCAGCGTGATCGTCCAACCGAACCAATCTTGAAGCCGCGGTGCCACGTTCGCGTTCAGCCGGTTGATCAGCGCCGGCCACTGCTCGCGCAGCAGGCTGGTCTCCCGCTGCAGCACCGGCACCAGGATCAGCACCAGGCCCAGCAGCACCAGGGTGGTCAGGATGATCATCAACAAGCACGCCAGCCAGCGCGGCAGGCGGTGCCGTTGCAGCCAATCGGCGCCCGGTGCCAGCAGGTAAGCCAGCACGGCGCCCAGCGCGAACGGCGTCAGCACGCTCGACAGCAGGTACATCAGCGTGAGCAGTGCCAGCCCGAGGCCAATCCACGCCGCGGTGGCTACGCGTTCATCGAGCAGTGCCATCCAATACAATCCCTTTCCGTGAAACTCGGCTCCGAAGAAGGTGGCTTTCTGCCCGCAGCGGCAGCTCCGGATCCGAAAAAGCGTCACTGTAGCCCGGCCAATCCCCGATGACCAAGCCACTGACCTACGCGCAAGCCGGTGTGTCCATCGACGCTGGCGATGAGCTGGTACGGCGCATCAAGCCGCTGGCGGAGCGCACCCGCACCGCCGGGGTGCTCGCCGGCATTGGGGGTTTCGGCGCCGTCATGCAGGTACCCGGCGGCTATCGCGAGCCGGTGCTGGTGTCGGGAACCGACGGCGTTGGCACCAAACTGAAGCTCGCATTCGCGCTGAACCGGCATCACACGATCGGGCAGGATCTGGTGGCGATGAGCGTCAACGACATCCTGGTGCAAGGCGCTGCGCCCCTGTTCTTCCTGGACTACTACGCCTGCTCGAAGCTGGATGTGGATGTGGCCGAGCAGGTCGTGGCGGGCATTGCACGCGGTTGTGAAATGGCGGGCTGCGCGCTGATCGGCGGCGAGACCGCCGAGATGCCCGGCATGTACGAGGCGGGCGAGTACGACCTGGCGGGCTTCGCGGTGGGGGTGGCTGAAAAATCCGAACTGATCGACGGCAGCTCGATCGTCGCGGGAGACGTCGTGCTGGGCCTGGCCTCCAGCGGACCGCATTCGAACGGCTATTCACTGATCCGGCGCATCGTGGATGTCAGCGGCGCGCACTACGCGGACGAGCTGGACGGTCGCACGCTGGGCGAGTGGCTGTTGGAGCCGACCCGGATTTATTGCAGGCCGGTGCTGCAGGCGATGCGACAGGTGCGGATCAAGGGCATGGCTCATATCACCGGGGGCGGGCTGGTCGAGAACGTGCCGCGGGTGCTGCCCGATTCGGTGCAGGCCGTACTGCGGCGGCCGAGCTGGCCAAAGCCTGCGATATTCGATTGGCTGCAGCAGCGCGGCCGCGTGGAGGACTCCGAGATGCATCGGGTGTTCAACTGCGGCATCGGTTACGTCGTGGTGGTCGGGCCGGATCAGGCGGCCAAAGCGGCCGAGGC
>DATBCI010000002.1:0-12000 GCA_036270555.1 Burkholderiaceae bacterium | reverse complement strand
CCTGCGCGAGCGCGGCGGCGAGGTCAAGCAACTGCACAGCGACTATATCCAGGAAGCCATGGATCGGCGCGAGCGGTCTCGCGAACGCAACTCCTGGAAGGCCGGTACCAGCTTCAAAGTCTCCGCTGGAGGCGGCCTTCGTGACTTCTAACCGGCCGACCAACCCATCGTGGCGACATCGGCCATCTACGAAACCAACGGCGATCTGCTGTATTTTCTGAAGGACAGCACCATCGGCGGTCTGTTCCGGCGCGAAGCCGCATCCGGCAAGGAGCTTCGCCTGCTTTCGCGTCAACGGCTGCATCTGAGCGATCTGGCGCCGTCGCCCGACGGCACCCGCATAGCGGCGTCATCCATGCAGGCGGATGGCAGCTCAAACATCGCGCTCCTTAAGGCTGATGCCAGCGGGTACCAGGACGCGACGGGTGGCGATACGGTGGATGGCGCGCCGGCCTGGATCTCTGGCGTACCGGACCGGCTGCTGTTCCAGTCCGCCGGCCTCGCACGCCACGAGAGCGGCCACATCGTCGCCCGCGGGCACACCAGCATCCTGAAGTTGGACATGACCTCAGGCAGCGTTTCTCCCATTCTGGACGACGCGCGCTACGACTTCCTGCGTCCGCGCGTCGACGCCGCCGGCAACCTGCTGTTCATACGTCGACCCTACCAGGTGCCGCGCTACACGAGCGGAAATCTGATCTCCGACGCGCTGCTCTTTCCGTTCCGATTGTTGCGTGCGATCTTCCATTACCTGAATTTCTTTTCGCTGATGTACAGCCGCAAGCCGTTGACGAGCGCCTCCGGGCCGGCGGTGCAGGCCGACATCAAGCAGATCCTGCTGCAGGGACGGCATATCGACGCCCAGAAGGCGCTTCGCAGCGCAGGAACCGTGCAGGGTGTGCCCTCGCTGGTGCCCAACTCCTGGCAGCTGGTTCGTCGCAACCAGCAGGGCGATGAGACCGTGCTCGCGACCAACGTTGCTTCGTTCGACATCTGTACCGACGGCACCGTGGTCTATTCGAACGGGCAGGGGGTGTTCTTCCTGGATCAAAACGGGTCGCCGGCTCTCGCAACCAGTGGGGAATTGGTGGCCGAAGTCGTTGCGGCACCCAGCATGTAGCCGGACCTCGTCGAAGCGCCGCTGTCGTCGCCGGTGCGAAAAGGAGTCTTTGAATGCCCGTGCTTCATCAGATGCAGATGTCCGGCAATTGCTACAAGATCCGGCTCGCCGCGCGCCAGCTCGGAGTCAAGCTCACGCGATCTGAGCGCCTATCCGGCCGTCGCCGCATGGCTCAAGCGGGTTGCGAGTGAGGCCGGTCATGTGCCGCTCGACGTCGCATGGTGACCGCTGGCCCGCCAGGCTAGCCGTAGGGGCACTGGGCTGGAGAGCCAAACGCGAATGAGCCGGGTTCGACCCACGTGGTTGGTCATTGCCACGCTGGGCGTGCTCCTGTTGATCGCAGTGGCGTTCCTGGCGCACAGGTCTGAACCCGTAGTGCCGTCGACGGACACACATCGGGCGCGCGCGCAGGATGCGCCGTTGGCGGGCGAGCGACCGTCGGCCGTGGCACCAACGAGCGCGACAACGGCGGACGAAGTCGATGTATGCGGCTACGGGCGGGTCGAGCGAAGCGCGTCAGAGGAAATCGAATCGAATGCCCAGACCGCCGCCGAACGGTCGCTCGGTCGTCTTGCCGTGAAGCTGGCGAGCAGCCCGAAGGAACGGGAAAGCGCAGTAGGCCTCTTTTTGGGACCATGGATCCCCCAAGCCATTCGAGATGAATACCTGCAGGATCATCCTGAATGCCACGACAACCAGACCTGTGAGGAATATGCAACCCAGCTCGCTAAAAGGAAGACGGAAACGATCGTAGACGCGCTGGTGAGGGCGGCTTCCGCCAGCCGCGACCCCGAGGTCTATGCTTCCGCCCTGCAAACATGCCCGGGCGCCTTCGGCAACGCGTTCGGCTGGAACTCGTCGCCCGCTTGCAGCGCGCTATCGGTTGCGCACTGGGCTGAACTCGAACCCGACAACGGCGTGCCGTGGTTGTTGTTGGCCCAGAAAGCGAACGACGCTACCGAGCGTGATCAGGCCGTCTATCACGCGTCAACGGCCAAGCGCTTCGATGCTTACTTCCCGAACTTTGTCGGCCTGTCGCAGCGGGCGGAGATTCGCGCCGAGGCGCCCCAAACCCGCTGGGCGCTTGCGGATGAGCTGTTTGCGATTGAACTCGTACGCCCCACCCTGTCTTACACGCCTTTTCTGCAGTTCTGCAACTATTCTGCGGTGGCGGATGCAAACCGCGTCAGCGTTTGCAGCAATCTGGCTCATCTGCTTCTCGACCAGGATCCAACTTTGATGGGGTTCGGAATTGCGGTCAGACTTGCGCAGTCGGCTGATTGGCCCCGGGATCAGCTTGCTGCGCTGCGCGATGAGAAGGACGCTGTGTACAAGGCGGCTCAGGGACGGGCGGCGCAAAAGCCCGGCAAGGGGAGCGGCGACTGCGAAGATCTGGCTCGCTTCGAGCACTGGACCGCCGACTATGCTCAGTTTGGCCAGCTTGGAGTAGCCAGGAGGCTCGTCGATGAGGAGGGCGGGATGCGGACCCAGCCTGCATCAGGCGGGCCAACCAGGACTGGAAATTGAGCGAGGCCAAGGCGTCGACGTTCCTGTGATCCCACATCTGCCGGCTGGCGCGCTTGCGCTGACCGACCTCGAAGCGCTGGACCGCGACGATCCGTTGGCGCCGCTGCAGCGCGCCTTCATCGCGCCGGATGGCGTCGTGTACCTGGGCAGCAACTCGCTGGGCCCGCTGCCTCGCGAGACGCCGATGCGCCTGCAGGAGGTGGCCGCGGGCCAATGGGGCCAGGACCAGCTTCGCAGCTGGACCGCCCACGATTGGATCGGCGCGCCGCAGCGGATCGGGGACAAGATTGCGCGCCTGATCGGCGTCGATCCGGGCGAGGTTGTGGTTGCGGACTCGACTTCGGTCAACCTGTTCAAGCTGCTGACGGCGGCGTGCCGACTGCGGCCGGATCGCGCGGTGATCCTGTCCGAGCCGGGCAACTTCCCCAACGACCTGTATGTGGCGCAGGGGATACAGGGGACGAGCGACGGGCGAATTCAACTGCGCCTGGTGTCCGCCGATCAACTCGAAGCCGCGATCGACCCGCGCGTGGCGGTGGTGTTGCTCACCCACGTGCACTACAAGACGTCCGCGGTGCACGACATGGCGCGCATCACGGCGCGCGCGCATCAGCACGGTGCTCTGACCTTATGGGACCTGAGCCACAGCGCGGGCGCCGTGCCACTGAGCCTGAACGCGGCACGCGCCGACTTCGCCGTGGGGTGCGGATACAAGTACCTGTGTGGCGGCCCCGGTGCACCCGCGTATCTCTTCGTGGCCCAGCGCCACCAGGCGACGGCGGTCTCGCCCATCGCGGGCTGGCTGGGGCATGCGCGACCCTTCGACTTCATCGACGACTACGCTCCGGCGCCAGGCATCGGCCGCTTTCTCGCGGGTTCCCACCCCATTCTGGGCATGACGGCCCTCGAAGTCGGGATCGACCTGATGCTTGGCGCCGACGCTAAGGCCCGGGTCGACAAGTCGCGCCTGCTGACCGATCTGTTCGTGAGGCTGGTCGAATCGCGCTGTGCCGGACAAGGGCTGCAGCTGGCATCGCCGCGCGCGGCTGCAGCGCGCGGCAGCCACGTCGCTTTTCGACACGAGCAGGGGTACGCCGTGATGCAGGCCCTGATCGCGCGCGGTGTGATCGGCGACTTCAGGGCGCCCGATTTGATGCGCTTCGGGTTCGCACCGCTGTACAACTGCTACACCGACAGCTGGCGCGCGGCCGAGGCCCTGCACGACGTGTTGCTGACGGCGGCTTGGAGCCGCCCCGAGTTCCAGCAACGCCGCGGGGTGACCTGAAGCGGCGTCCAAGTCCGGGTAGAGCCTGAAGAGGATGCGCACTTCAGGCGGGGTTTGTGGTTCACCGGGATCGTGATGCTGATGATGGGCTATGCGATCATGGGAAAGGCGTTTCTGACGCACGCGCTGGGTGGGAAGTAACGCGCAGACGGGAGTGTCGGCAGAAAGAGACGGCGCGCGATAAATCCGGCAGCGGCCGGACAAAGCGAATCCACGCCACTTATCATCGACCCCAAAAGAGTTTTCCTGAAGAGGGGGTCGCCTTGAAATCGCTCAAGTCCGTTTCGAGCGCCGCCTTGTTGTGGGTGCTCGCGGTACCCAGCGCGTTCGCTCAATCCACCGGTGGCTCCAGCGCGGCGCCCTCCAGTGGCGCACCAGGGGCGGTCGAAGAAATCGTCGTCACGGCGGAGAAGCGGTCCTCGACCATTCAGGACACGCCCATCAGCATCAGCGCCCGCTCCGGGGAAGAACTGCAGCAAAGCGGGATCACCGATCTCACCGGCGTCATCCACGAGGTACCCGGGATCTCGGTTCGCACCTCCGGACCTGGCCAGACCGAGCTGGAGATGCGCGGCTTGTCCTCATCGGGCGGCGCGGCGCCCACCGTCGGCTTCTACCTGAACGACTACCCGCTGTCGCCTCCTGCAGCGGCGCTGGTGGGCAAGGTCGTGGTGGACCCCGACCTGTTCGACCTGACCCGGGTCGAAGTCCTGCGAGGACCGCAGGGCACGCTGTACGGCTCCGGGTCGATGGGCGGCACCGTGAAGCTGGTGACCAACGCGCCGACGCTCAACAAGTTCAACGCGGCGGTGCAGGGCGCGGCTTCGGAAACCGATGGCGGCGGCTTCAACCGCGGCGGCAACGCGATGCTGAATGTGCCGCTGGTCGATGATCGGGCGGCGATGCGCGTCGTGTTCACGTCGAAGGTCACCGATGGCTTCATCGACCGGGTAGTCCTTAACCCGTTTCCGCCGCCCGTCAATCCGGGACCGGCCTGCGGTCCGGGTTGGCCCGGGTGCGTGCGCGGTGATGTCACGGGCGCGACACCGACGCAAACGGTGAAGCACTCGAACGTTGAAAACCTCACCGGCGGCCGCGCGGAGCTCGCCGTCTTCCCGACCGACCGCCTGCAGGTGGAAGCCCTCGTGATGTTGCAAAGGATCACCGACAGCGGTTACAGCGAATACGACGACCCGCCAGGCGACAGGCTGGTCCACTACCAGCCGTTCAGCCTGGGCGAGCCGTTCTCCGACGATTTCCGCCTGTTCGGGGTGACCGCGACGTATGACCTTGGCTTCGCCAAGCTGACCTCGGCCAGCGCCTTCTACTCGCGCACCGAGAGCCAGGAACAGGATGACGCCGAGGCGCTGTATAGCTTCTTTCCGCTGTTCGCGATCCCTGCGCAGTTCCTGCCCATCCTGTTCAACGAGACCGACACCACGCAGCAGTTGAGCGAGGAGCTTCGCCTGACCTCGTCGAGCAACGGGCCGCTGCAATGGATTGTGGGCGCCTTCTACTCACGATTCGAATCGACCTTCTGGGAGTACAGCGCCGCCCGGAGCGTTGCCCCGTTTTCTCTCGGCGGCGCGCCGGCGAACCCGCTCGGCATCATCTACCAGGCGCACAACCCCTACCACATGAAGCAATACGCCATTTTTGGCGAGTCCACCTATGCGCTCACCGAGCAGTTCAAGCTGACCGCCGGCTTGCGCTGGTACCAGTTCCGCAGCAGCGCGAGCGAGGAGGTTTCGGGCGTCGCCACCGGAACTGGAAACGGCAGCCAGGCGGTGGCGTCGTTTCCTGCTTCCAATAGCGGACTCAACCCCAAGGTGACGCTGTCCTACGAGACGAACCATGAGCTCACCTTGTACGCGACCGCTGCACGCGGGTTCCGCCCGGGTGGCATCAACCAGCAGATCCCGGCCAGCCTGTGCACGCTGACCACCGAGACCTACGGTCCTGACAGCACCTGGAACTATGAAGTCGGCGAGAAGGCGAAACTGGCCGGCGGCCGCATCGTTTTCAACTCGGACTTCTATTACATCCGCTGGTCGCAAGTGCAGCAGACGGTCAACCAGGCGTGCGGCTATCCACTTACCGTGAACGCAGGCGACGCGGCTTCCTATGGCCCGGAGGTGGAGCTGTGGGCGCGTGTTACGCCCGAGCTGAGTGCGATGCTGAACGGCACGTACACGCATGCCGAGCTCACCTCGGTGGCTGGTTCATTGACCGCAACCACGGGCCTGACCTCCGGTACGACATTGATCAACGTGCCGAAATACACTGCGACGGCGGCCTTGATGTACACCAAACCTCTGTGGGACGACAAGAAACTGTCGGTCCGCGTCAGCGATTCCTATGTGGGTTCGTCGAGGGACATCGCGTTCACCTCCGAGCAGCTTGCGCCGTACAACCTGATCGGGGCGCGCTTCGGCGTGACGGCGGACAAATGGTCGGCATTCCTGTTTGGCGACAACCTGACCAACAAGCGCGCCGAGCTCGGCGTCAATACCAGCTCGTTCGCCTTCCAGGCGCCTTCGCTGGTGCGGGTGGCGACCAACCAGCCGCGAACGATCGGAGTGGACTTGAGTTACCGCTTCTGACGCTTCAGCGCGCGTCGGGCAGCAGGCCGCCTTCCACCAGGGTGGGTGGGTGACGATGGTGTGTCGCCTGCTCCCATGCGTAGGCATAGCCCAGCAGGTCGCCGTCGCGGAACGGGCGGCCCGAGAACTCCAGGCCGAAGGGCAGGCCACTGTCATAGAAGCCGCCCACCACCACGACCGCGGGCACGCCCAGGGCGTTGACCCAGGCGGTGGCCGAATGCGGCCCCTCGCTCAACCGGCCGTCCTGCGGCATCGTCTCGTCCACCGGGGGTATCTGGCTGGCCGGGTACACGTAGCCATCCAGGGATAGGCGATCCATCGTTTCCAGGTACATCGCGACCGCGCGGCGGCGCGGTCCATGGAAGTTGGCCTCGGCATCCGGGTCGGTTTCAAGCAGGCGCTGAAAGATCTTGACGTCGCCAAACTGCGCGTTGTCCGGCTCGGTGCCGACAATCGGTGCGCCGAGCGGCGCGCCGATCACCTTTTCGTACTCGGCGGCCGACCGGTATTCGGCAGGGCCGAACTCCTTCAGAAACAGGTCCGTGCCCTCGCGCACGTAAGGGTACGTGCTGATGCGCCCGGCAATGCGTACGAAGCTCTCCGCCAGCACGGAGTCGTCGATCACCACCGTGGCACCCTGCGCGCGCAATTCTTCCATCGCTTTCATGAACGCCTTGCGGGTGCGCGGGTCCAGCGGCCGCGCCTGCTCCGCCGCTTGCTTGATCGCGTCCAGGTCCGGCACCACGGCGGGCGTGCCGTGGAACGGGGTGTTCAAGCCCTGCAAGATGAACGCCGGCACGCCGAAGCGCTTGCCTTTCAACGCGTCCGCCTTCAGGTACCGGGTGTAGGGACCGGACTGTGCCTTGGCCGCTGAACCCTGGGTCACCGGGTCGAGCGGGTCTTGCCCCGCCATCACCGACAGTGCGATCGCCGCGTCGGAAACGGTGCGGGCAATCGGCCCGGTGTTGTCCAGCAACCAGTCGAGCGGCGCGATGCCGGCGATGCTCACCAGACCGCGTGTAGGCAGCACGCCGACCAGCGCGCTCGTGCTCGAGGGCGTGCGGATCGAGTTGCCCGTATCGGTGCCGTTGCCGAGTAGTGCGAAGTTGGCGCAGATTGCCGTGACCGTGCCTCCCGAAGAGCCTCCGGGTGAGAAGCGCACGTCGTAGGCATTGCCGGTGCGCCCAAAGGAGCTGCTGCGATTGGTGTCGGCGTTGGCGAAGTCCGGCATGTTGGTGTGGCCAAGAATGATCGCGTCGGCGGCTCGCAGCCTGGAGACAATGGTGGCGTCGCGTGGAGCGACGAGCTCATGGCCCGGGATCGTGTAACCCTCCCAGCCGTCGGTCGTGACCTTGCCCTGGATGCTGGTGTTGGCCTTGATGACGATCGGCACGCCCCACAGCGGGCCGCGTGGTGTGCCATCGGTCTGGGCGTCCTCGCGCGCTGCGGCGGCGCGCGCTTCGGTATCGAACACCTGCTCGAGCGGACGGTAGATGCCGTTGTAACGCTTGATCCTGGCGAGGTACCAGTCGACCACTTGCGTAACGGTGTACTTATGGTGGGCGTAGTACCGATGCAGCTGCTCGACGGTGACCTCCATCAGGTCCCGATCCATCTGCTGCGGGTCGCTGTGCTGCGCCGCTGGCGGCGAGTCGGCCCCCGCGGCCATCGCCAGCCCACCTGTGAGAAGGCCGCAAAGAACCCGCGCAGCCAGGGTGCGCTTGGCGCCACCGCGACCGGTGCATGCACCCGCCGATTGTGTGATGGATCTCGGGTTCGACATCATTGCCAGGACGAATTACCCTTCGGGATTACCGGCCGCCAGCCTTACACGGTCGGCTAACTTGAAGCCAGGAGAACAATTATGCTCAAACGCCTGATGCCTGCCTTCGCAGTCCTGCTGCTGGGGCTGCCTCACTCCTCGGTATGGGCCGACGAATATAGCGACGCGATCAGCATCTTCAAGGAGGCGGGAGAGAGTGGCAAGTTCTTCAGCGGCGCCTATGGGTACGCGGTGTTCCCTACGATCGGGAAGGGAGGCATTCTTCTCGTCGGCGGTGCTTATGGCAGCGGACGCGTGTACGAACAGGGCAAGGTCATCGGCGAAGCCAAGATGACTCAGGTTTCCGTGGGCCCTCAACTCGGTGGTCAGGGCTACAGCGAGATCATCTTCTTCCAGGACCAGCGCGCGCTGAAGGAGTTCACGAGCGGCAGCTTTGAATTCGCTGCCGACGCTTCGGTCGTCGCCATTACCGCGGCTGCCAACGCGAGCGCCAGCACGACCGGCGCATCCGCCGGCGCCAGCGGCGGCAAGCGGGACGCCACGACCGTGGGCACATACAACAAGGGCATGGCGACCTTCACCGTGGCCAAGGGCGGCTTGATGTATCAGGCCGCAATCGCCGGCCAGAAATTCAGCTACAAGCCTCATTGACCTTGGCCGCACCTGCGCGCTAGGGCCCAGCCGAGTGCTGGGCCCTTCGCTTGCGGACTCACTCGGCCGGCACCGGAAAAGGCCACTTTCTCGCTCGTTGAACACCTGCTCTTCCGCGACAAAATCACCGCACCAGCCTCGATCGCCCTTGGCAGGTCGATAGATTCAAGCACGGCAGGGACATCCAGCTCCCGCAAAGAGGTCCAACCGGCCAGCGCCCGACCCGAGGGCAAAAAGGTCACCTTGAAGGCTCACGACGCTTTGATTCGTTCGGGTTTGCGCACCGCCGTGGCGGCGGGCTTGGTCTTGCTGGGCCTGCTTCCGTATTGCGCTCAGTGCCAGATCAGTCCAAGCCAGGCTGACAGCGTCCGGAACGCAATCGGGAGCCGCGTCGAAGCCCTGACCATCCTGGGGGGCGACTTCGGACTTGCAGGGGGTAGCTACCGATTCAGCGACGGCAGCGATGTCGAAATGGATGTGTCCAAGTTCGGAGGCTCGGGCGACGTGGGCGAGCCGCGCAGGCTGGGTGATTCGGGCATCGCATGGCAGCCCACGTTGCAAGGCAGCATGGGCTTTGTCGACGCAGACACCACGCTTCATTCGGGCCCACTGCGCGGAGGTACCAACGAGTTCAGGGCCTTCGCGATCCAGTTCGGCGCCGGCGCGCGCTTCTGGTTCAACGACCGCTTCAGCCTGGCGCCTACGCTGATGGCAATGTACGGACACACATCGAGCGAATATGTGCCCACCACGGCTTCCGCGCAAGCCAATGTGGTCCGCGCGATTCGGGCCGGGTTGATCGACTGGAACGAAGGCACCTGGGCGCTACGCCCTGCCGTGAACATTCAGTACATCCTGACCTGGGACCGAACCAGGATCACGTTGTCCTCCGATCCGACCTTTTTCCATACCGAGAGTTTCGCCAGCTCCGATGCGAAGGACTTCGTCAACGGCAACTCGGGGTCGTTGGCGAACAAGATCGACGTGGATGTCCCTCTGGGGAAATATCTGTTCGGCCGCGAATTGCATACCGGTGGGTTCATCAGCCGCACCGAGCTATTGGGCGATCTGGAGGACGGGCTGGGAACGCAGCACCTGTACGAGTTCCACGGCCGCCTGGTGCTGGACACTCTTAATCAGCTTTGGAAAACCCAGTGGATCGGGGTGGGTGGCTCGTACCTTCGCGGGGTCAACGCCAACGGGTGGACGGTCGGCGCGGACGTTGCATTTCGTTTCTAGTACGCTCATGACCGATGGATAGCGCGAGCGCGTTGGGCGGCGAGCGAGGAGCGAGGCGCCGCCTTGCCTCGGGCACGTTCTTCGGCGAACCGCGCGCTCTTGCCTACCTCGCATTCACCGAGGCCTGGGAGCGCTTCTCCTACTACGGAATGACCGCGATCCTGGTTCTGTACATGAGCCAGTCGCTCCTGACGCCGGGCCACGTCGAGCACATCCAGGGCTTCGCCGAGTTCCGCGCTGGGCTGGAAGCCATATTCGGCCCCATGAGCGCGCTCGCGCTCGCCTCCCAGATCTACGGGCTGTACACCGGCTTCATCTATTTCACGCCGGTGCTGGGCGGATGGATCGCCGATCGATGGATCGGCCAGCGCAACGCCGTGGCGACGGGCGCGATCCTGATGAGCGCGGGCCACCTCGCGATGGCGTTCGATGCTTCGTTCCTGTTGGCGCTGGTGCTGCTGATCGTCGGTTGCGGATTCCTGAAGGGCAACATCTCGACCCAGGTCGGCAGCCTGTATCGCGAGGACGATGGCGCCGGACGCACCCGCGGATTTTCGGTGTTTTCGATGGGGATCAACGTCGGCGCCACCGTGGGGCCGCTGCTGTGCGGGCTCGTGGCCGAGCTGTACGGCTGGCATGCCGGCTTCGGCCTGGCGGGTGTGCTGATGCTGGTTGCCCTCGCCACGTATCTGGCGGGCTACGACAAGCTGGCCGCCTCGGTGCGAACGGCACCCGTGGCCATCACGGCCTCACCGCTCGATCGCACCCAGTGGCGCGTGATCGCTGCGCTGCTGATGGTGATGGCGATTACGATGTTCCAGTCGATTGCCTACTATCAGAATTCAAATGTCGGCATGATCTGGGCCGACCGCCACGTCGATCTGACCGTACTGGGCTTTCAGCTGCCGGTTGCCTGGTTCAACTCGATCGATCCTCTGGTCAGCATCGTCGCCGTGCCGTTTCTGTTCGCGCTATGGCGGCGCCAGGCGGCCCGTGGCGGCGAGCCGGGCGAGCTCGCGAAGATCGCAACCGGTGCGTGGATGACGTGCGTCGCCAACCTGCTGCTGGTGATCGGGTGTGCCGCCACCGATCGCGTACCGGCGATCGTGCCGGCGCTGTACGACGCGCTGCTCGGAATCGGATTTCTCTACTATTGGCCCACGCTGCTTGCGCTCGTGTCACGCGCAGCCCCGCCCCGCCTGCGCGCCACGCTGATGGGGGCGGTCTTTCTGACGCTGTTCGTCTCCAATGTCCTGATCGGTTGGCTGGGCGGCTTCTACGAGCGGATGGCTCCGCTGCAGTTCTGGGCGTTGCAGGCGGTGATTGCGGCCGTCGGAGGCACTCTGGCGTTGTTGTCGATGAGGATGCTCGAGCGCGTGCTCTCGGAAGGCGTTCGCGAGCAGCAGGCCGGAGTGCCTGCTGCGAGCAGCGCAGGACCGCCAACTGCGACCACTTGACGAAGACACGCTTTCCCCTCGGAAGCGATCGATCGGTCGCGCCAGCGTCAGCGGTCCGTCAATATTCCCAGCCGACCCTGAGCAGGCGTTCGCTACACCGCGGCCCGGCGACCGCTGTGCAGCCGGAGCGTGCTTTGGCCACTCGGCCCGCGAATCTCGGGACCCGACCCTAAGCCGACGTTCTGCCCAAAGAATTCATCGCCCGGAAGCGGTTGATCGCAAAGCCGGCCCCTTTAGAACGAATTTTCAGGCGACCACGCCGGACAGGCTCACGGAACTCAACACAGTCTGGCAGCGGCGCGTTTTGTTGGGCAGCATCCGCTACCCACCCTTCA
>DATBCI010000001.1:0-3036 GCA_036270555.1 Burkholderiaceae bacterium | reverse complement strand
GGGAGGCTTTGACGCACTGGCGTCGCTGTGCCTGGCCGGCTCGGGGGATTTCCTGGGCACGCTGCGTTTGCATTGGCAGCAATTGCCGGTCATGCACCTGGGCATGATCGTGGGTGGGTTGGCAACGGTGCCGCTGTTGCGTGTCTTTCGATTCGGTTGCCGGCGGCAGTTCTGTGCGCGCCTCGTGCAAAACCTGGCCTGTTCGGCCTGGATGGTGGTAGGCATGACGGCCGGGACCCTTTTTTTCTTGAATCTTGCAGGCTGGGCAGGCGGGCGCAGCCCGGCCGCGATGCTGGGCGGAATGTTCGGCGGCATGGTGTGGGGAATGGTGGCGAGCGTGGCGGTCTATCGCCAATGGTTTCGGATGACGGACCAGCGGTCGGGCACGGCGCGCGGCCTTGAGAGCGAGCATGGATAGCACCGATCTTTCGGTTCTGAGGTCGTGTATCCGGTGGATCGAAGATGGCCATCGGGTGGCGCTGGCGACCGTCGTGGAGACCTGGGGCTCGGCACCCCGACCGGTTGGCGCCTGGCTGGCGATCCGCGAAGACGGGCAGCTGGTGGGTTCCGTCTCTGGCGGCTGCGTCGAGGACGATTTGATCGACCGCGTGCGAACCGACGTGCTGACCGGTTCGCTGCCGCAAATCGTGCTGTACGGCGTCGGCAAGGAGGAGGCCGCCCGCTTCGGGTTGCCGTGCGGCGGCACCCTGCGGCTGGTGGTGGAGCCGCGTCCGGATATCAACACGCTGCGTGAATTGCTCGATCGGGTCGCCGCCAAGCGCCTGTCCGCGCGCGTGCTGGACATGCAAACCGGCACGGCGATCCTGGAGGACGCGACCCGCGAGGAATCGCACAGTTTCGACGGCCGCATCATGCGCGCCATTTACGGTCCGCGCTGGCGACTCGTCGTGGTGGGCGCAGGACAACTCTCGCAATATGTCGCCTCGATGGCCGTCGGCGCCGACTACGAGGTCATCGTCATCGATCCGCGCGAGGAATTCGCCGCGGGCTTTGGCGTCGCCGGCGTGCGTTTCGAGCGCGGCATGCCTGACGATGTGATCCTGGAACTGGGTATCGACAACCGCACCGCCATCGTCGCGCTCACGCACGACCCCAAACTCGACGATATGGCGCTGCTCGAAGCGCTGAAATCGCCGGCGTTTTACGTCGGAGCACTGGGCAGCCGCGTCAATACGGCCAAGCGCAGGCAACGGCTGGGCTTGTTCGATCTGACGCCGGAGGAAATAGAGCGCCTGAAAGGTCCGATCGGACTGTTCATCGGTGCCAGGACACCGCCGGAAATCGCGATCTCCATTCTCGCGGAGATCACCGCCACCAAGTATCGCGTGCCCCTGCTGCAGCGAAGACTCATACCCACCCGGCAACTGACCGAACTGGCCCGGCAACTGGAGGCGTCGACATCCTCCGGGACGGATTCGTTGCCGAACCCCGGCGAGCTGATCAACTAGAGGTCAACCATGAGCCCAGGCGCCAAATCAGCCCACCCCTTGACGACGGCAGCCCGTCTCCTGGCCACTGGTACCGAGTACGCGCTGGTGACCGTCGTGCGCGTCGAGGCTCCCGCGTCGGCGCGGCCCGGCGACAAGGCGGTGGTGACCGCCGACGGTACCTTTCACGGCTGGGTGGGTGGCGGTTGCGCGCAGCCGGCCGTGGTGAAGGCTGTCCGCCTGGCGCTTGCCGATGGCAAGACGCGGTTGCTTCGGATAGCGCCTTCGTCGGACGGCGAGCGCGAGCTCGGCGACGTGCTCGAATTCGGCATGGCGTGCCATTCCGGCGGCACCCTCGAGTTGCTGATCGATCCAGTGCTACGGCAGCCGCAGCTTCTGATCTTCGGCACCTCGCCGGTCGCCGCCACGTTGGCGCAGCTCGCACCGCGTGTCGGCTTTGCGGTGACCGTCGCAGCCCCGGGTGCGCAGGCCGTCGACTTTCCGGACGCGCAGCTCGTACTGGACTCGGACGATGCCAGCCAGCTTGCGGACCGGGTACCCGCCGGCGCCTATGTCGTGGTTGCCACCCAGGGACGGCGCGACTTGCACGCGCTGCATGCGGCCCTGGCAATGAGGGCGCATCATGTGTCGCTGGTCGCGAGCGTCCGCAAGGCCTCGGTGCTGAAGAAATCTCTGCTCGCCACCGGCGCCGACGCGGAAGCCGTTCAAGCCATCGTCGCGCCGGCTGGTTACCCGATCGCGGCGTCTACTCCAGAGGAAATCGCGCTGTCCGTGCTCGCCGCTTTGGTGGCGCAACGTCGCGGCGCGCACCCATCGCCCGCGTTTGCTGCGGAAGGGAGTTGTTGCGACTCGGCAGCGGTCGCGGCACAGCGCGCCGGCGCCTTGGCAACCGAGGCAGCGAGCACCGGCTCCTGCTGCGAGACCTGACATGGGCTGCATCCTGAAGCGTGGCGGTGGTCTGTATTCGCGCCTGGCGGTGGGGGCGGTGCTTCTGGCAGCCGGCGAAGCCAGGCGTATGGGTGGGCGGCCGAAGCCGCTGCTGCGGCTGGCGGGGGTGCCGCTGATCCGACGCAGCCTGTTCGCACTGGCTGGTGCAGGGGTCGACGAAGTCGTCGTGGTGCTCGGACATCGCGCCGACGAGATCGAACCGGCCGTTCGCGATTTTCCGATCACCCTGGTCCGCAATCCGGACTATGCGCAGGGCCAGGCGTCTTCGGTGCGCGCCGGTCTGGCGGCGCTGTCGCCGGGACTCGATGCGATCGTGGTGGCGCTCTCGGATATGCCGCTGATCACTGCTGAGGATTTGACTGCCCTGCTCGGTGCGTACAAGCGGCGCACGCACGGTTCGGTGCTGGTGCCCTTCGTCCGTGGCGAGCGCGCCAACCCGGTCGTGCTCGATGCTTCGTTGCGCGACGAGGTCCTCGCCGGCGATCTGAATTTCGGATGCCGGCAGTGGATCGAGCGCCATCCCGATCGGGTGGTGCGCTTCGATGTCGACAGTGAACACTACCTTGCTGACCTCGACAGTCCTGAAGACCTAAGCCAGTTCGAGCGCCGCTACGGACAC